>NZ_JAFIBI010000001.1:3059105-3388658 GCF_017832975.1 Arthrobacter sp. PvP023 | reverse complement strand
ACGCGTTCACGGCATGGTCGCCAACGGACTCCAGGCCGAGGTGCAACGGCTGGACGCCGCCGGGCTGAGGCAGGGCAAAACCGCCCCCCGCGCGCTGGGCTACTCGCAGTTCCTGAAAGTGCTCGACGGCGAATGGGATGCCGGGCAGGCCACGGAGGACACCATCGTGGCCACGCGGAAATTCGCCCGCAGGCAACTGACCTGGTTCAGGGCGGACCCGCGCATCCACTGGTTCGATTGGCAGGACCCGGACCTGGTGGCGAAAGCACTGGCTGTCTGCCGCTGACGATGCCGTGCGCTGTGGCACGTGTCCGCTGAGGTTCGGTCCACACGGTTTTCCGGCCCGTCCCGCCGTGACGGTAACCTTGGACCATGGACGAAACCCTTGCACCCGCCCCTGACCGCACACTCCAGGGGCTGAGCGGCCTGGCCTTCTCCAAGGGCCACGGCACCGGCAACGATTTCGTGCTCGTCGCGGACCCCGAGGCTACCTGGCCTATTGCTCCGGAGCAGGTCGCGGAGCTGTGCGACCGCCACCGCGGCATCGGCGGCGACGGGCTGATCCGTGCCGTGCCGTCGCGTTTCCTACCCGAAGGGCGTGAGCTGCAGGCGGTCCACCCGGATGCGGAATGGTTCATGGACTACCGCAACGGCGATGGATCCCTGTCGGAAATGTGCGGCAACGGCGTCCGGGTGTTCGTGCACTTCCTGGTCGCCCAGGGCCTCGTCCGCCTGGACGTCGGCGATGCCCTGACCATCGGAACACGTGCGGGCGCGAAGACTGTGGTGCGGACCGACGACGGCTACGCAGTGGACATGGGCCCGTGGGAGTTTATTTTCCCGGGTGAGGCGACGGCGCGGGCCATGGACTCGCTCGTGACAGCCGACGGCCTGGAAGTACCGCGCCCGGCCCTGTCCGTCAGCATGGGCAACCCGCATACCGTCGTGGCCCTTGCAGAACTCAGCGAGCTCGAGGCAACGCAGCTCTTCAAAGCACCGCATGTGGATCCGAAGCCGGCCAACGGCACCAACGTCGAGTTTGTCGTCCCGTCCGAGCCCCTGGTCCACGACGGCGTCGGGACAATCACCATGCGGGTCCATGAGCGCGGCGTGGGGGAGACGCAGTCCTGCGGCACCGGCGCCTGCGCGGCGGCCGTGGCCATCCGCCACTGGGCCGGGCAGGGCGCTCCGGACGCCTGGAACGTCAAGGTTCCCGGCGGCGTCGTCGGCGTTAAGTTCTTTGCGGGGCCGGAAGGCCACGAACATGTGGAACTCAGCGGTCCGGCAGTGATCGTCGCTAGCGGGACGCTTTCCTGACCCGAAGGATCCTGAAGGACTTCGAAGTGCTTTCCCGGGTGACGGTAAAGCTGCTGTCCAGTTCGGCGCCCAGCCAGCGCTGAAGCGAGTCGGAACCAAGGTTCTTCTGGACCACCAGCCAGGCGGATCCGCCCGGCGCCAGCCGGGGAAGCCACAGCAGCAGCAGGGAGTGCAGCTCGTCCTTGCCGATCCGGATGGGGGGATTGGACCAGATCGTGTCGAAGCGGAGGCCGGGATCGACGTCGTCAGGCAGGCTCGCGGTCACGTTGTTCAGACCCAGCAGGCCGGCATTTTCATTTGTCAGTGCAACGCAGCGTTCGTTCACATCCACGGCGTAGACATGCGAATGGGGTGCCCGGAGGGCCATGGTCAGCGCGATCGGACCCCAGCCGCAACCGATGTCCAGCAGGTTGCCTTGGGGTGAAGGGGCCGGCACGTCGGCCAGCAGCACGGCAGTTCCCTTGTCGATACCGTCGGGGCTGAAAATGCCGCCGGACGTCTGCAGCCTGCGGGTTTCACCGGCAAGTTCCACGGTTAGCGGCTTGCGGGTGAACGGCCCGGCAGGTTGGGCGCTGAAATAGTGTGCAGACTCCATAACTCGCCAGATTAGTTGCCGCGCGCGCCGATGGGAAACGGGGACAGGAACGAAGCACTGACACCGGTCTGCTAATGTTTAATCCATGTTCTTGATCTTCGAGTAGCCGGCACGGGCCTATGCCCGTCCCGCAGCGACGCAGGTATTCACCTTCCGCTCAGTGCGCCGTCCTGCCGTGATTTTCCGGCCCGACGTCCCGCCCGTACTACTTGGAGTCCAGCAATGCTGATCATCTGACCATGCGCATCCCGTCAGGACAGGCGCATCCTCCGCAACCCCGACTGCCTTCCAGGCGTCCGCCTCCGTTACCGCCCGTACCGCCGCCCGCTGCCCCGCAGCCGCCGGCACTCCAGGAGCCCGAATGACCCATAGTCGTCAGCCCAGCGCGAATACCGCCCCGCAGACAAACAATCAGCATTATTCTGAAAGTGTCGAATCTTCAAAGGAGAACATGACCAACCAGCCCAACACCGGATCAGATGCAGCCTCCCAGGACATGAGCCCTGAGGAAATCCAGGCTGTCATCGACCGGATTCTGTCCAAGGATGTCCCGGCCCGTGCCGCTGGCTCCGCCCCGGAAAATCCGCGCGGAGTTCTGGGTTCAGCCCAGGCGATTTCCCGCCAGGACAGCGAACACAGCATCTTCGACGGGGACCAGCAGGACCTCGAGGAACGCCGGGCTCTGCGCCGTACGGCCGGCCTTTCCACTGAACTCGAAGACGTCACCGAAGTTGAGTACCGGCAGCTGCGCCTCGAACGGGTGGTGCTGGCCGGCCTCTGGACCGAAGGCACCCTCGCCGACGCGGAAAATTCACTCCGCGAACTCGCTGCCCTCGCCGAAACCGCGGGCTCGGAAGTCCTCGACGGCATCGTCCAGCGCCGTGCCAAGCCTGACCCCGGTACCTTCCTCGGCTCCGGCAAGGCCCAGGAGCTCAAGGACATCGTGATGTCCACCGGTGCCGACACCGTAGTGGTGGATGCCGAGCTGGCGCCCTCACAGCGGCGCGGACTCGAGGACATCGTGAAGGTCAAGGTGATCGACCGCACGGCCCTGATCCTGGACATCTTTGCCCAGCATGCCAAGAGCCGCGAAGGCAAGGCACAGGTGGAGCTGGCGCAGCTCGAGTACCTCCTCCCGCGCCTGCGCGGCTGGGGCGAATCCATGTCCCGCCAGGCCGGCGGCCAGGTGGGCGGCGCAGGAGCCGGCATGGGTTCCCGCGGTCCCGGTGAAACCAAGATCGAACTGGACCGGCGCCGGATCCGTACCAGGATGGCCAAGCTGCGGCGCGAAATCGCCGCGATGAAGCCGGCGCGGGAGACCAAACGGGCCAACCGCCGTCGTAATTCCGTCCCGTCCGTAGCGATCGCAGGGTACACGAACGCCGGAAAGTCCTCGCTCCTTAACCGGCTGACCGACGCCGGCGTCCTGGTGGAGAACGCACTGTTCGCCACGCTGGATCCGACCGTCCGCAAGGCGGAAACAGCCGACGGCCTGGGTTACACCCTGGCGGACACCGTGGGCTTCGTCCGTTCCCTGCCCACGCAGCTGGTGGAAGCGTTCCGCTCCACACTGGAGGAAGTTGCCGATTCGGACCTCATCTTGCACGTGGTGGACGTCTCGCACCCCGACCCGGAGGGCCAGATCGCCGCGGTCCGGGCAGTGTTCAGCGAAGTGGACGCACGCAAGGTCCCGGAGATCATCGTGCTGAACAAGGCCGACGCCGCGGACCCCTTCGTCGTGGAACGCCTGAAGCAGCGCGAACCCCGCCACGTGGTGGTATCCGCACGCACCGGGCAGGGCATCGCGGAGCTCCTGAAGGCGATCAGCGAATCGATTCCGCGGCCAAGCGTCAAGATGGAGCTGCTGATTCCCTACAACCGCGGGGACCTGATCAGCAAACTCCACGAAACGGACGCCGAAATCCTTCGCCTGGATCATGAGGAGGAGGGCACCCGCGCCCTCGTCATGGTGCGCGAAGGGCTCGCCGCTGAACTGGAATCCTTCATCAGCAATGTCTGATCCCGGGGCCGGAGAAACGAGCGGCTCCGCCGGCGAGGAGTTCGTGATCGAACTGCTTGACCGGGCCGTATCCGGCATGGGCGGACAGAGCCGCAGTGGCCAGCACGAGATGGCCCGGCAGGTGGCGCGCGCTATCGACAGCGGCGACCACCTGCTGGTCCAGGCCGGAACCGGCACGGGCAAGTCCTTGGCGTACCTGATTCCGCTGATTGCCCATTCACAGGTGAGCGACAAGCCCACTTTGGTGTCCACGGCCACCCTGGCCCTGCAGACCCAGATCGTGGGCAGGGACCTTCCCCGGCTGCTGGAAACCATCACTCCCGCGCTGGAGCGCCCCGTCAAGGTCGCGCTCGTCAAGGGCCGGGCAAACTACGTCTGCCGGCACAAGCTCGACGGCGGATTCCCCTCGGAAGAGCCTTCCGAGGGGCAGCTCTTCTCCCTGGGCGAGGACACCAGCGTCCCGCACTTCGCCGCCTCCCTGGGCGGTCCGGCGTCGCAGCTGGGCAAAGAAGTGGTCAGGCTCCGCGAGTGGGCGGAGAAGACGGCCACGGGGGACCGGGATGAACTGATGCCGGGCGTGACGGACCGTGCCTGGCGGCAGGTGTCCGTCACGTCAATGGAATGCCTGGGCGCGCAGAAATGTCCCATGGCTGCCGAGTGCTTCAGCGAACTGGCCCGCCAGGACGCCGCCGAGGCCGACGTCGTGGTCACCAACCATGCCATGCTGGCCGTCAGCGCCTTCGAAGGCCTGGCGGTGCTGCCGGAGTACGACGTCGTGGTGGTCGACGAGGCGCACGAGCTGCAGGACCGGGTAACGGGAGCGGTCTCCGGCCAGCTGTCCGTGGCCATGGTCCACGCCGCCGCTTCCGGCGCCCGGAAGAATACCGGAATCACGGTGGATGCGCTCAATAACGCTGCCGCGAACCTGGAACTGGCCATCGCCGGAGTCCCCAGCGGCCTCCTGCCCAACGGCCTCAACGACGAACAGCTCGACTGCGTGGACCAGCTGCGGGAAGCCTGCCGCGCGGCCCTTTCGGATTCGAAAGGGGACAGTGCGAATACGGCCGACGGCGGTCGCCAGCTTGCGCGCTCACGCCTGATGGTCATCCTCGAGCTCTGTGAACGACTGATCGCCGCCCGGGAAAACCGCGAAGTGGTCTGGTTCTCGCGGAACAGCACCTTTGACCCGCAGCAAGGCTATTCGCAGCCGGACGACGCAGCGCCGGCCTTGATCAACATAGCCCCGTTGAGCGTGGCCGGGAAGCTGCGTGACGGGCTCTTTGCCGGCCACACAGTGGTCCTCACCTCAGCCACCCTCGCGATCGGATCGGCCTTCGAGCCGGCGGCGGGAGGGCTTGGGCTGGTGGGCCCGGGTGCACCCAGCTGGACCGGCGTGGACGTCGGGTCCCCGTTCGACTACCCCAAGCAAGGGATTCTCTACGTCGCTAGCCATCTGCCGAAGCCCGGCCGTGGAACATCCCCCGAAGCGCTGGATGAGCTGGAGAAGCTGATCCGGGCGTCAGGCGGCGGCGCACTGTGCCTCTTTTCGTCGCGGCGGGCGGCGGAGGAGGCGGCTGAGGCGATGCGCCCGCGCCTGGATGTCAGCATCCTGTGCCAGGGCGAATCAACCATGACCGCCCTGGTGCGGCAGTTTGCGGACGAGCCGGACACCTGCCTCTTCGGCACAATGTCTCTCTGGCAGGGCGTCGACGTTCCCGGGGGGTCGTGCCGGCTGGTTGTGATCGACCGGATTCCGTTCCCGCGTCCCGATGATCCACTGATGACGGCGCGTTCCCGGGCGGTGGCACAGGCGGGCGGCAACGGCTTTATGTCGGTTTCGGCCACCCACGCGGCAATCCGGCTCGCCCAGGGCGCCGGCCGGCTGATCCGTTCCACCGGCGACAAGGGTGTTGTTGCGGTCCTTGATTCCCGGTTGTCTACGGAGCGCTACGGGGGCTTCCTGCGGGCCGCCCTGCCGCCGTTCTGGCCCACCACCGATCCTGCGATCGCGGTTGCCGCCCTGTCGAGGCTGGCGAAGGCTCCGTCGGCGGCGGCCGCAGGCTGACAACTCGTGCCGTTGCCGGCGCCACCTGACCGTTTCGGGGGCCCGAAGTCGGGCCCCCGAAAGCGGGCTGCGCAGCGGCTACAGCGAGCGAAGAACGGACACGACCTTGCCCATGATGTTGGCGTGGTCGCCGAGGATGGGCTCGTACTGCGTGTTCTGCGGCAGGAGCCAGGTATGGCCGTCCCGTTGGCGGAAGGTTTTGACCGTCGCCTCGTCATCCAGCAGGGCTGCCACGATGTCACCGTTGACCGCGTCACTCTGCCGGCGGACCACAACCCAGTCGCCGTCGCAGATGGCGGCGTCGATCATGGAGTCGCCGGTCACCTTCAACATAAAGAGCTCGCCGTGGCCGACCAGCTGCCTCGGCAGCGGCATCACGTCCTCGACCACCTGGTCAGCCAGGATAGGGCCGCCTGCTGCGATCCGGCCGACCAGGGGGACCATGGCCGTATCCGTTGCGGTGGCCAGTTCGGAGACGGCCAATCCGCCGATGGTGCGCAGCCGCGCGGGCTTATCCACGCCTGAGATTTTGGCAGCACCTTCATCCAGGGTCAGCGGCATGAGTACTTCCATGGCCCGCGGACGCTTCGGATCGCGGCGGAGATAGCCCAGCTTTTCGAGCTGCGAGAGCTGGTGGGTGACGCTGGAAAGGCTGGCCAGGCCCACGGTGTCGCCGATTTCACGCATTGACGGCGGGTAGCCGTTGTCATTGACGGACCGCTGGATGGTTTCCAGAATCTTCTTCTGCCGTACCGTGAGGCCCTTCGGCTTCGCTGGTGACTGCTGGCTCCGCTGCGTAGCCCTGCCGCCGGTGGCTTGTGCTGCCATGTTCGCCAACGCCTTTCCGTTCCACCCGGCCTCCGTGGCTGCAGCTGCCGGGAACTTCCGGCCTGAAATGTCAGACCCTGCTGATCAACTGCAGAAGTGGTTGATCTGTAGCTCAAACGTAGGCCAGCCCCACAGCTTTTTCAAACATTTGTTCTAGTGAGTCTCGACAATGTTCGTTAATAAGTGCTAGAACAGAACAAGCAACGTTCGAATATGTGTTCTAGTCCAAAACCCCGTTCGGTCCTATGTTCGAAGACCGGGTGGGCGGATGGCAGCTTCAGGAACATGCCGGGCAGCACAGTCAGGTCCAGGAGGGCTCAGTTCATGTCAGCAACAAGCGCTATTCATGGTTCGCGTTTCAAGGGTTCGGCCGGCCAGGGCCGCGGCCCTCACACATCGGAGTTTCCGGCTTCCGCCGGGCAGGAAGCCGGGGCTTCGGGAATTCGGGGCTTCAACTGGGAGGAGCGTCCCGCGGAGAAGGCCGTGAAGGCGGCCAAGGCAAGGTCCACGCAGCCGCCGCTCCGCCTGACGCGCAGGGGGCGCATCGTCCTGGTGGGCCTGCCGCTGATTCTGTTGGCGGTGCTGGTGATCTCGCTGGCCGGTTTCCTGAACTCTCCGGCGAAGGCGGCGGATTCCGCGTCCGAGCTGTCTGTGACCCCCACAGTGTCGGTGACGGTGCAGCCGGGGCAGTCCTTGTGGGAGATCGCCGGATCTGTCGCGCCGGAACGCGATACCCGGGATGTTGTTGCCGATATCGTTCAGCTCAACAACCTCGACGGCGGCAGGGTCATGCCGGGCCAGCAGATCTTTGTCCCCTCAAACTAAGACCCGACACCCTGCGCAGGCAGCGGGCGGAAGCAAGCCCAGGCAGGGCCGGAAGCGTCACAGTTTCGGTGCCCCGGCCACCCTCACTTAAACTATTGAAGTGACTGACCAGCTAGAGCGCCTGAACCGACTTCCCCTCCGGACCAACCTGCGTGGCCTTACCCCGTACGGTGCGCCGCAGCTGGACGTTCCCATTCTGCTCAACGTCAACGAAAACACCCATGGCGTTCCGGCCGATGTCCTTGTGGCCATTTCCGAGGCCGTGACCGCAGCTGCCGCGGGACTGAACCGCTATCCGGACCGTGAGTTCACCGAGCTCCGGGAGCGCCTGGCCGAGTACCTCGGCCACGGTCTGGGGGCGGAGAACATCTGGGCCGCCAACGGATCCAACGAAGTGCTGCAGCAGATTCTGCAGGCATTCGGCGGGCCGGGACGTACCGCACTTGGTTTCCCGCCCACGTATTCCATGTATCCCCTCCTGGCCAGCGGTACCGACACCGAATACATCGTCGGCCAGCGTGCGGACGACTATGGGCTCAGTGCCGAATCGGCTGCCCGGCAGGTCCGGGAACTGCAGCCGAACATCGTCTTCCTGTGTTCACCCAACAACCCCACCGGCACCGGGCTGGGACTGGAAGTGGTGGAGGCCGTGTATGCCGCAGGCGAAGCCAGTCAGACTGTCGTCATCGTCGATGAGGCGTACCACGAATTTGCCCACGACGGTACGCCCAGCGCCCTGACCCTGCTGCCGGGCCGTGAACGGCTGATCGTGTCCCGTACCATGAGCAAGGCCTTTGCCCTGGCCGGGGCGCGCCTGGGCTACATGGCCGCCGCGCCCGAGGTTGCGGATGCGCTGCGTCTGGTGCGGCTCCCGTACCACCTGTCCGCCATCACCCAGGCCACCGCCCTGGCTGCCTTGACCCACCGCGAGGCCCTGATGGCCGACGTCGAAGACATCAAGCGGCAGCGCGACCGGATTGTCACGGAGTTGACCCGGATGGGCCTCAAGCCTGCCGCGTCCGACTCCAACTACGTCTTCTTTGGCGGCCTGGAGAACCCGCACGAGGTCTGGCAGGGGCTGCTCGACCGCGGGGTTCTGATCCGGGACGTGGGGATCCCCGGGCACTTGCGCGTCACGGCGGGCACTGAGACGGAAACCACAGCCTTCCTGGAAGCCTTGGAACTGATCCTGACCGGGCAGCCCAGCGTCCCGGCCTAAACTGGAGTCAGACCCCCGGTCCGAGGGAATCAGTCCCGCGACCCGGTACCCCGACGTTATTTCTCCTTACATCCAAAGGACACAACACATGAGCACCACCGGATCCATTGCTGCCGAGGCCCGGACCGCACGCATGGAGCGTTCCACGAGCGAATCGTCCGTGCTCGTAGAAATCAACCTCGACGGCACGGGCGTCTCGGACATCAGCACTTCGGTTCCGTTCTACGACCACATGCTGACCGCATTGTGCAAGCACTCGCTCATCGACATGACGGTCAAGGCCACCGGAGACATTCACATTGACGTCCACCACACGGTGGAGGACGTCGCCATCACCTTTGGCGAGGTACTTCGCACTGCCTTGGGCAACAAGGCCGGCATCCGCCGCTTCGGCGAAGCCACCGTGCCCCTTGACGAAGCCCTGGCCCACGCCGTGGTAGACGTCTCCGGGCGTCCCTACCTGGTGCACGGCGGAGAGCCTGCGGGCCAGGAATACCACCTGATCGGCGGGCACTTCACGGGTTCGCTGACCCGCCACGTCTTCGAAGCCATCACCCTGCACGCCGGGATCTGCCTGCACATGAATGTCATTGCCGGACGGGACCCGCACCACATTGTGGAGGCCCAGTTCAAGGCGTTTGCGCGGGCACTGCGCGCAGCCGTGGAACCGGACCCCCGCGTGGAGGGCATCCCCTCCACCAAGGGCGCACTGTGACCGGGCCGGTCCTTCGCGACGGAGCCATTTTTGATCCTGCCGCGAACGCGAAGCCTGCTTCTCCCGAGGGCAAGCCCACTGTCACCGTCCTTGACTACGGTTCCGGGAACGTCCGCTCAGCCGTGCGCGCCCTGGAACGTGCAGGCGCCGAGGTCATCCTCAGCGCCAAGCCGGAGGACGTCCTGAATGCTGACGGACTGCTCGTGCCGGGGGTCGGGGCCTTCGAAACCGTCATGCGCGAACTCAAGGCAGTGGACGCCATCCGGATGATCGGCCGGCGCGTCGCCGGCGGCCGTCCCGTCCTGGGCATCTGCGTAGGCCTTCAGGTGCTTTTCGAAGCCGGAGTCGAGCACGGTACCGAAGCGGAAGGCATGGGGGAGTGGCACGGCAAAGTTGAACTGCTGCCTGCCGAGGTAGTGCCGCACATGGGCTGGAACACCGTGACGGTTCCGGAAGGATCCAGGCTCTTCGAAGGCGTCGAAAACGAGCGGTTCTACTTCGTCCACTCCTACGGTGTGCAGCACTGGGACTTCGATGTCATCCAGCCGCGCATGGCGGCACCGCTGGTCACCTGGTCCGAGCACGGCGCACCATTTATCGCCGCCGTGGAGAACGGGCCGCTGTGCGCCACACAGTTCCACCCGGAAAAGTCCGGCGACGCCGGCGCCCAGCTGCTCCGCAACTGGGTGAACAGCCTGCGCCGCGGCCAAGGCGCCGCCACCGCAGCCGCCCCCGCCAGTGCCGGGCCGGCCGCCTAGATGTGGTCGATTGTCCTGATGGGCCTCGCCGGCCTGCTGGTCGGCGGGGCACTGTCCTTCAGGCAGCAGCACAAGCCCCTCTGGACCCAGATCGTTTTTTACGTTCTGGCCGGAATGGCGCTCCTGGCCGCCTACCTTCTTACCTTGCCGGCCAGCTAGCCGGGCCCGCACCTCCCGATCAACGCAGCTTCACTACAACCTGAGGACCTGAAGATGACCACCGAAACGCCGCTGCCCGTACTGGAACTGCTGCCCGCCGTCGACGTCGTGAACGGCCAGGCGGTCCGCCTGGTCCAGGGCGAAGCCGGCAGCGAGACGAGCTACGGCACTCCGCTGGAAGCTGCGCTCAACTGGCAGGAACAGGGCGCCGAGTGGGTACACCTGGTGGACCTGGACGCCGCCTTCGGCCGCGGCTCGAACGCGGAACTGCTCCGCGAAGTAGTGGGCAGGCTGGACATCAAGGTTGAACTTTCCGGCGGCCTGCGCGACGACGAGTCCCTCGAAAAGGCCCTGGACCTGGGCGTTGCCCGCGTTAACCTGGGCACTGCTGCGCTTGAAAACCCGGAATGGACGGCCCGCGCCATCGACCGCTTCGGCGACAAGATCGCCGTCGGCCTCGACGTGCGCGGAACCACCCTGGCAGGCCGCGGCTGGACCAAGGAAGGAGGCGACCTCTGGGACGTGCTGGCACGCCTTGAGGAAGCCGGCTGCGCCCGATACGTGGTCACCGACGTCACCAAGGACGGCACCCTGCAGGGTCCCAACGTGGAGCTGCTGCGCCAGATGGTGGAGAAGACCGGCAAACCGGTGGTGGCCTCCGGCGGCATCTCCAGCCTGGAAGACCTCAAGGTCCTGCGCTCGCTCGTTCCCCTGGGCGTCGAAGGCGCCATCGTTGGCAAGGCGCTCTACGCCGGTGCATTCACGCTGCCGGAAGCGCTGGATGTAGCAGGCCGCCGCTAGGCAGGCAGCCATCATGGAACAGCGACCTCCAGCACGCGAACTGCCCGGCCACATCGCAGCCGCACTGGCCGGCTCCGGGGGAGCCACGGATTCGGCCGGGCAGCCCTGGGCGGGCCGCAGCCTCGCGGGCGAGGCTGCGAAGATCCACAACTTCGAGGACGACGACGGCGCGGCCGACGCCGGTTACCTCGCCTCTGTTGCGGCCCTGCGCTCGGCCGCAGGCGACGAAGCTGCCGTGGTGGCGTCGCTGGCCACTGCCCGGGTGTTCGTTCCGATCGTTGCCCAGCTGGCCGAGGAAAGCGTTCATGCGGCGGCTCCGCAAGGTAACAGCCCGCACGGTGGCGAGGCGCATGGCGACGAGGTTCATGGTGACCAGCTGCACGGGGACAAGCAGGCGGATATGGCGCTGGTAACGCTGAAAGCGCCGGACGGACGGACGGCGATGCCGGTCTTCACATCGGCAGCAGCCCTGTCCGCGTGGCATCCGCAAGCCCGGCCGGTGGCGGTATATGCCGCGCGGGCGGCGCTGTCCGCGGTGGCCGAAGGCGCTGAACTCCTGGTTCTGGACCCCGGTTCCGAGTACACCTTTGTTGTCCGCCGCCCGGCAGTCTGGGCCCTTGCCCGGCAGCAGGAATGGCTGCCGTCGTACGCGGATCCCGAGCTTGCCCGTGCCATGGCCGAGGCAACGGCCGGCTACCCGCCCGTAAGGCGTGTCGAACTCGAAGCGGGAGGCGGAGTCGCCTCGGCAACGGCAGGCGGCGCTGTCGTCCCCGGCGGCGGCCCGGGCCCGGAACTCCGGGTGGTGCTGTACCTGGCAGACGGACTGGATGCGGCCGGTGTCCAGGCAATCGTGGCGGGGCTTAACGCCGAGTGGTCCCGGAATGCAGTCTTCGCCGAGCGGGTTGACTCGATCGAGGTAAAGTTGCAGCGCGCAGCAGAGTAGCCGGCGGTAGGCGGGGCACAACCCCGGTCCTGCCTTCGGCAGGACAAAGGACGTACCCCGTGAATTTCGCTCTTTACAAGGAGCTCTTGGCAGTCAGGCCCATCAGGCGCCTGCTGACCGTCGGAATGATAGCCCGCATACCGCACTCAGCGGCCGGCGTTCTCCTGACGCTGCACATCGTCCTGACACTGGGCGAGGGGTATGCCGCCGCCGGTGCTGCGGCGGCAGTGATGACCATCGGGATCGCCCTCGGCGCCCCGTGGCGCGGACGCCGGGTGGACACCGTAGGCCTACGCAAGGCACTGGTTCCCTCTGTCGTTTCCGAGACTGTCATCTGGTCTGTGGTGCCGCATGTTTCCTACCAGTGGCTGCTGGCGCTGGTCTTCGTCGGCGGTCTGCTCACACTGCCCATCTTCAGCGTGGTGCGCCAGTCCCTGGGGGTGCTGGCGAGCGGTGAGCAGCGTCGGACGGCATTCGCACTGGACGCGATCGCCACGGAGTTGGTCTTTATGCTCGGCCCCGCAGCCGGGGCCATTGTGGCCACTGCCGGCTACTCGGTTGTCGGGTTGACGGTGGTGGGCGTATGCACCTCCGTGGCCGGACTCTTCCTGATGTGGTTCAACCCTCCCACCCGCAGTGCGGTGCCGGACGAGGAATACGAAACGGACCAGCAGGAGGGCGCGGAAGTGGCGGTCGTCGCGGCCGCTCCGGCACATCTGCAGGAAGCGGCGGCGGAACTCGCTCCCGTGGCGGCCGGTGAGCTCCGTCGTTCAGGGCTGCGGCACAGCGTGGCACACAACTTCGCCTGGTTTACCGCGGCCGTAGCAGCGGTCTTCGCCGTGGCCGCAGGGGCGGGCATGGTGCTCAGCGGCACGGATGTGGGGATCGTGGCCGCTTTGGAGACCGGCGGGCACCAGGCGGAGATCGGTCTGGTCTTCGTCTTCTGGTGTGCGGCTTCCGTGGTCGGCGGCCTTCTCTACGGCGCCATGCACAGGCCGGTTTCACCGATTCTCCTCTTGCTGGGCATGGCCGCCCTCACCATCCCCATGGGCTTTGCCCGGGACACGCTGACGCTGTGCCTTCTCTCGTTGCTGCCCGGCTTGCTGTGTGCGCCGGTCCTTTCCGCTGCATCCGAAAAGGTGGCCGACCTCGTGGAGGAGGCCCGCCGCGGTGAGGCCATGGGCTGGTACGGGTCCGCGCTCACGGCCGGAGTCGCCCTTGGCGCCCCGTTGGCGGGCCTGTTCATCGACGGAGTCGGGCCGTCCGTCGGGTTTGTCTCGGTGGGAGCAGCCGGTGTTGTCCTCTGCCTGTTCGGACTGGGGCTGCAGCAGCGGCGGCGCCGGCGCGGCGCGATCGCCTAGGCCGGCCGCCCAGAGTTTTTGTCCAGATACCGGGGCCTCCGGGGTGCGTAGGTCCCTTTATCTGGACAAAAACTCATGGAATGACGACGGCGGCGGGTGGACCCGCTTGGTCCGCCCCCGCCGTCGTCGACAATTGCCGGTGAAATGCCTAGTTGACCGGCCCGGTGTACTTTTCCCCCGGACCCTTGCCCGGAGCGTCCGGAATGACCGACTCTTCGCGGAACGCCAACTGCAGGGAGCGCAGTCCGTCGCGCAACGGACCGGCGTGCTGGGAACCGATCTCCGGGGCGGCGGCGGTCACGAGTCCGGCCAGCGCCGTGATCAGCTTGCGGGCTTCGTCCAGGTCCTTGAGCTCCTCCGCGTTGTCCTCAGCGGCAAGGCCGAGCTTAACGGCCGACGCGCTCATGAGGTGCACAGCGGCGGTGGTGATGACCTCGATGGCGGGGACCTCTGAGATATCGCGGATCTGTTGCGACACCTGCTCCTGGCCGTCACGCTGACCGGCGGCGGGCTCGAAAACGTGTGAATTACTGTCTGAAGTGCTCATACTGGTAAGCTTGTCACAGACCGACTGAATGTCGTTATTTTGCTATGTGGAACCCGCGGCTGCCAATGTGCAGTATTCGGGGTTCTCTCTGTAGAATTGACTTTCAGTTTGCAAGCGGAGTTCTCTCCCACCCGCGTCAGCCGTTTTCCCGGAAGTGATTCCCATGGAAGCAAGGTTGCCGGGTACCTGGTCGGGCGAACCACGGCAGCGATAGCTGCCTGGAACGCGTACAGCCTCTCCGGAGGCAGTGCACATCCGATCTTCGAGGCCTTCGATTGCTCCGGCAATTGGGGGCCTTCTCTATTTGCCGGTGGAATACTCATCTCAACAACAGGAGTTCTAACATTAGCGAGCCAAGAATCAATGAGCGTATCCGCGTCCCCGAGGTGCGGCTGGTCGGCCCTGCAGGTGAACAGGTAGGAATCGTCCGTATTGAGGATGCCCTGCGTTTGGCTGCCGAGTCCGACCTTGATCTCGTTGAAGTTGCACCGCAGGCCAAGCCTCCGGTGTGCAAGCTGATGGACTTCGGCAAGTACAAGTACGAAGCCGCCGTCAAGGCACGCGAGGCCCGGAAGAACCAGACCAACACGGTTCTGAAGGAAATCCGTTTCCGGCTGAAGATCGACACCCACGACTACGAGACCAAGCGCGGCCACGCCCTCCGCTTCCTCGGCGCCGGGGACAAGGTCAAGGCTATGATCCAGTTCCGCGGCCGCGAACAGCAGCGTCCGGAAATGGGCATCCGCCTGCTCCAGCGCTTCGCCGACGACGTCGCCGAAGTGGGCGTTGTCGAGTCCAGCCCCCGCATCGACGGCCGCAACATGGTTATGGTCGTCGGTCCGCTGAAGAACAAGGCGGAGGCCAAGGCAGAAGCGCGCCGTGCAACGCAGCGCGCTGAAGCAAAGGCGCAGAACGAAGCCAAGGCCGGCGGCCGCGTTGATGTCAGCCGTGACCAGCCCGCCATGACGCAGTCCCTGGCGGACCTGCTTCCTGAGGGTTTCGCTGTAAACACTGAAGAGGCAGCGCCGGAGGCTAGCGCCGAGGCCGCTACGGCTTCAACCAGCGCCGAGGCACCTGCCGAAGCGGTCGCGGCACCGGAAGCCGAGGCTCCGGCCACGGAAGCGCCGAAGCAGGAAGCCCCGAAGCAGGAAGCCCCTGTAGAGGAAGCTCCCAAGGCGGCACCGGTCAAGGAAGCGCCGAAGCAGGCAGCGCCGAAACGCGAAGCCCCCAAGGCAGCGGCAGCTCCGCGTCCTGCGGTAAGCAAGCCCGCAGCGGCGAAGGCGCCTGAATCGCCCAGGCCTGCAGCGGCAGCCCCCGCAGCGCCGAAGCCGGCAGGAGTGCCGTCGCCGCCCAAACCGGTAGCACGGCCCGCGGCGCCCAAGCCTGCTGCACGGCCGGCTGCTCCCAAGCCGGGCACCAAGAAGACCAACTAGTTCAAAGCTGCGCGAAGCATCGCCTGAGCGCAGCAAGCAACCAGCACGCCGCCCGCAGGGGTGGCTGCACGAAAGACTGCAGACTTGTCTGCGGATACGTAAGGAGATCGGTCCCCATGCCGAAGATGAAGACCCACAGTGGTGCTAAGAAGCGCTTCAAGCTGACCGGCAGCGGCAAACTGCGCCGCCAGCAGGCCAACCGCCGCCACTACCTCGAGCACAAGTCATCCAGGCTGACCCGTCGCCTTGCCGGCGACAAGATCGTCTTCAAGGGCGATGCCAAGGTCATCCGGAAGATGCTCGGCATCTAAGTTCCAAGTTCTCTGACTGCTCGCCACCTGGCAGCGGTCAACTACCAAAAAGGCTTCTCAGGCCAGCCGGTTGTTCCGGCAGTAGTCGCTTGGGATCAGAATTCTGAAGGAGTACGCACGTGGCACGTGTGAAGAGGGCGGTCAACGCCCACAAGAAGCGCCGGGTTATCCTTGAACGCGCTAAGGGCTACCGTGGACAGCGTTCACGCCTGTACCGCAAGGCCAAAGAGCAGCTGCTGCACTCGTTTGTGTACAGCTACGGTGACCGCAAGAAGAAGAAGGGCGACTTCCGCCGCCTGTGGATCCAGCGCATCAACGCTGCATCCCGCGCCAACGGCCTGACCTACAACCGTCTGATCCAGGGCCTGAAGGCCGCTGAGGTCGAGGTTGACCGCCGTATGCTGGCCGAGCTGGCTGTTTCTGACGCCAACGCTTTTGCTGCCCTGGTGCAGGTTGCCAAGGACTCGCTGCCTGCCGACACCTCCGCGCCGGCCGTCTCGGCCGAAGCCGCCCCGAAGGCAAAGGCTGCCAAGAAGCCCGCCGCCAAGAAGGCCGCAGCGAAGAAGCCTGTTGCTGAAGAGGCTGCCAAGTAGTACCTGTTCTGGGTAGTTCAAGAACCGGTGGCAACAGCCACTAAAGTTCTTATATGAACGAAACCGGGCGCCCGCAAGATTTTCCACTCTCCAACCCCCGAGCTGATCGGGTGAGGGATGTGGCAAAGCTTGCCGGGCGCCCGGCCCGTTTAAAGCGCGGGCAGTTCCTGGCTGAGGGGCCGCAGGCCGTCCGCGAAGCCTTGGTGCTCCACCAGAAAAGGATGGCGGCGGGGGAGCCCGGCGTGGTCCACGAGGTATTCGCGAGCGAGGCCTGCCTTGATCGCTACCCCGAGTTTGAAGAGCTGGCTGACGGCGTTAACGCCAGGCTCGCCACGGACGAGGTGCTCGCCGCCATGGCGGACACTGTCAATCCCCAGGGCATCATCGCCGTCTGCGCGTTTGTGGATATGGCCCTTGACGCCGTGCTCGAGGCGGGGCCCCGCCTGATTGCTGTGCTGTGCCAGGTACGGGACCCCGGCAACGCGGGAACCGTCCTGCGGGCAGCCGACGCTGCCGGGGCCGACGCGGTCGTCCTGACGGCCTCGAGCGTGGATATCTACAATCCCAAGGCTGTCCGTTCCACCGCAGGTTCTCTGTTTCACCTCCCCGTAGTCCTCGGCGCGGACCTGGCCGGGTTCGCCACTGCCTGCCGCGAACGCGGAATCGGCGTCCTGGCCGCGGACGGATACGGCCAGCTGGACCTGGACCAGCTCCAGGACGAAAGTGCTGCCCGGAGGCTGGGCAACCCGGGGACCGAGTCCGCATACGACCTTGGCCGGCCCACGGCGTGGTTGTTCGGCAATGAAGCCCAAGGTTTGTCCGACGCCGAACTCGCACTGGCCGACCACCGTGTGGCCGTTCCTGTCTACGGCGCCGCGGAAAGCCTGAACGTGGGCACTGCCGCGACAGTGTGCCTCTACGCAAGTGCGCGTTCCCAGAAGCGGGCCTGAACGCAAAGGCGGGGGCCCACCTTCCGGTGGGCCCCCGCCGTCGTAAATTGCACCATTCGGCACCTTGGTGCCTTATGTGGTGGTGAGTGTCGTTATGTGGTCTTGCTCCTGCCGGTGATGAAGCCGTAGATTCCGGCGACAACCAGGCCGCCGACGATGGCAAGAAGCCAGGAACCGAGGTTCCAGAATTCCATTTTGCCGCCGCCAAACAACAGGTCGCCGATCCAGCCGCCGACGATGGCGCCGACAACACCAAGAACGAGGCTGGTGACCCAGCCGCCGCCGACCTTGCCAGGCATGATCGCCTTGACGATAGCTCCTACAATGAGTCCGAGAATGATCCAGCCAATAAAGCCCATTTCTCCTCCTACATATTCGTCGGAACTCTCTACGGGTCCCGATTATGGATTCAAGCTAACACAGGGTGTGTTTGCTTGTCAGCAGGCTTAGTTTCAATGTTTTTGGTGTCATCCGCAGTGGCCTGTGGTGCGGCCTGCAGCGGCAGGCGGGTACGGTATTCCTTGCGGGCATCAGCATTGCGCGGTGATCGTACCTGCAAATTTTCCGGCAATCCCTGAAGAGGTGAAGCTCACTTGGCTGCAAATGGCGGCACCAAGGCGATCGTCGCGGCTCTGGCTGCAAACCTGACCATCGCTGCACTGAAGTTCGTCGCTTTCATCCTGACGCTGTCTTCATCCATGCTGGCCGAGGCCATCCACTCCGTTGCCGACTCCGGCAACCAGCTCCTCCTGCTGATCGGCGGTAAGCGTGCCAAGCGTGCCGCGAGCCCCGAACACCCCTTTGGCTACGGACGTGAGCGCTACATCTACGCGTTCATTGTCTCGATTGTGCTGTTCAGCGTGGGCGGCCTGTTTGCACTGTACGAGGCGTGGGGGAAAATTCAACATCCCCATGCCATCGAAGGCGACTTCTGGTGGGTTCCGCTGGCAGTGCTGATCGGTGCAATCATCGCGGAATCCTTCTCGTTCCGGACGGCCATCATCGAGTCAAACCACATCAGGGGCAAGCAGGGCTGGGTGCACTTCGTCCGCAATGCCAAGCAGCCCGAGCTCCCCGTCATCCTGCTGGAGGACCTGGGCGCCCTGCTGGGTTTGGTGTTCGCCCTGTTCGGCGTGAGCCTGACGCTGGTCACCGGCAACGGCATCTGGGACGCCCTCGGAACCGCAATGATCGGCATCCTGCTGGTGGCTATTGCCATCGTCCTTGCCATGGAGACCAAGTCACTGCTGCTCGGTGAATCCGCCACCAAGGCGGATGTGGTGAGGATCAGCAGTGCGCTCGAGGCCAACGGCACTAGAATCATCCACCTGAAGACCTTGCACCTCGGCCCGGAGGAACTGCTGGTGGCTGCCAAGGTCAGCATCGGCGCAGCCGCCTCCGGGGCGGAGATCGCCGAGGCAATCGACGCCGCCGAAAGCCGCATCCGTGACGCAGTGCCCATTGCGCGGGTCATCTACCTTGAACCGGACCTGGAGCGCGCACACGTCTGACCCGGGCGCGGGGCTGCGTGTTCCCCGGAAGGCCGCTGGGTTCCTTTGCGCGCCGGTGCAGGCTAGGAAACCAGCGGCCTTTTATGTTCCAGCAGGCCGCTGACTGCCGCGACCCCGAGGCCCAGGATTGCCAGGACCGCGCCCACAAGTGCGGGCGCAACATAACCCCAGCCCCATGCGATCACCAGGCCGCCGAGGAAGGCGCCGAGCGCGTTCGCGACGTTCAGGGCCGCATGGTTGAGTGAGGATGCCAGGGACGGGGCATCGGGTGAGGCATCCAGCAGCCGCGTCTGCAGTGCGGGCACCAGCAACGAGCCGGCACCGCCCACCACGAACACCATGACGAAGGCGGACCACGGCCAGTGGACGGCCACCGCGTACACAACCAGGGCGATGGCGATACCGGGCAGGACCCAGTAGATGGTGCCCATGACGGATTTGTCGGCAATGCGCCCGCCCACGATGTTTCCCGCCACCATGCCGAGGCCGTAGAGAGCCACCACCAGGGGTAGAAACGCGGGCGGGATTCCCGCCACCGAGGTCATGGTGTGTGCAATGTACGTGTAGGTGGCAAAGAACCCTCCGAAGCCAACGATGCCAATCAGGATGGCGAGCCACACCTGCAGCCGTTTCAGGGCGCCAAGTTCGCGGCGGATGCTCGCGTCCGGGTGCGCCTCCTGGAACGGGACGAACTTCCAGAGCATTGCGAGCGTCGCCAGCCCGATCACGCCGACGAGCACGAAGAGCAGGCGCCAGCCGAATGCCTGGCCCAGCCAGGTGGCGAAGGGGACCCCGATGACGTTCGAGACGGTCAGCCCGGCCATCACCATGGAAATCGCCCAGCCCCGCTTGGTCGGAGCGACCAGCGAAGCTGCAATCACCGCGGCAACGCCGAAGAAAGCTCCGTGAGGCAGGCCGGCCGCGAACCGGGACACCAGCATGGTGCCGTAATCCGGAGCGATGAACGACGTGAGGTTGGCAAGGCTGAAAAACAGCATGAGGCCCAGAGCCAGGTGCTTGCGGGGGAGTTTGGCGCCGACCGCCGCCAGGAGCGGTGCGCCGATCACGACGCCGAGCGCGTAGGCGGAGATGAGGTGGCCGGCTTCGGGAGTGCCGATGTTCAGGCCCTGTTCCACCTCCTTAAGCAGTCCCATCATGGTGAATTCTGTGACGCCGATACCGAACCCGCCCATCGCGAGCGACACGATGGCTAAGGCGAGGTGGTTGGTTCCGCCCCTGGGCTTGGCGGGGCTGAGGGTGGGCGTGGAGGTCATTGGCCTGCTTCTCGAAAGTTCTGGTTCATCAAAGGTTCAGTCAGTACGCAGCATAAAATCTGATTACTTCAACGTAGCGGGAGGGGGCCGTATTCCGGAGTGAACGCTTTGCCGGTGAGTGTCGTTCGGCGCGCCGGCGGAACCAGCCACCCACTATTGTCCCCCATAGACTGGTGCGGTGACTGGAATGATCAATGTTGTTGGCGGAGCCGTTGTGGATTCCCTGAGTTCCCCTGCCCGGCTTCTTGTCGCCCGGAGGACAGCTCCACCGCAGTTTGCCGGCATGTGGGAATTCCCGGGCGGGAAGGTGGAGCCCCGTGAGTCGGCGGAAGACGCCCTGCACCGGGAACTCCGCGAGGAACTGGGAATCGGGGTCAGGCTCGGCGCTGAACTGCCGGCGGAAACCGCCGCCGGCTGGCCACTCAATGCCAGGGCTTCGATGCGCGTGTGGTTTGCCGAGATCGCCGACGGGGAACCCCGCCCCCTGGAAGACCACGACGAGCTGCGCTGGATTGCCTTGGCAGGAAACGACGAAGCTCTCACCCTGCCGTGGATACCGGCAGATGTCCCGATTGTCCGGGCCCTGCTGGCGGCGGTTGCCGGTTCGGAACGGCTTTCGCCGGAATCGTAACGGACAGTCAGAAGAGCGTGGGCTGAGCGGACTCCGCGCTCTGGCCGGTTCCCGCGCCTGTTCTTGCTGCGGGGATACTGCCGGCGGGGTACTGCGCTTCCTCTTCCCTCGGGTCCCCGGCGAGGTCGCGGTGGCTGAACCCGTGTGAGCCGTAAAAGCCGTGACGGGACTTGAAGAAACGGATCCGTCCCGCGAGCCACTCGCGATACTCCTTGGACGCGTAGGAGCCGGTTCCGTACAGCCGGCGGTAGCGGCCCGCCAGTTCGGGGTGCCTGGCAGCGATCCATTGCATAAACCACTCTCGCGTACCCGGTTTGAGGTACAGGGCCCCGGCGGTGACGCCGGTGGCGCCCGCCGCAGCCAGCGCACCAAACAGCGAGTCCAAGGCTTCATCGCTGTCGGAAAGCCACGGCAGGATGGGCATGGCCATCACGCCGCACGGAAGTCCGGCATCGCGAAGCCTTGAGACGAGTTTGAGCCGTGCCCTGGGTCCCGGAGTGCCGGGCTCGACCGCCTCCGACAACTGTTCGTCGGTCATGGCCAGCGAAATTCCGATCCCCACGGGCACCTGGGCGGCGGCGTGCTTGAGCAGCGGGATATCCCGGGCCAGCAGTGTCCCCTTGGTGAGGATGGACAGGGGAGTCCCTGAATCGGCAAGCGCGCGGATGATCCCGGGCATCAGCTGATACCGGCCCTCGGCCCGCTGGTACGGATCCGTGTTGGTGCCCAGGGCCACATGATGGTGGCCCCACGAAGGTTTGGCCAGTTCCTTCCGAAGGACCTCGGCGGCGTTGATCTTCACCACCACCTGGCTGTCAAAGTCCAGGCCGGCATCAAAATCCAGGTACGTATGGCTTTTACGGGCGAAACAATAAACGCAGGCGTGGCTGCAGCCACGGTAGGGATTGACGGTCCATTCGAACGGCATGCGCGAACCGGCCGCCACTTTGTTGAGCACTGATTTGGCCGTGACCTCATGGAAAGTGACCCCGGCAAATTCGGGGGTGGAAACGGAACGCACGAGCCCTGCCAGCGGCAGCAATGGTTCAGCGGCCGGGCCGGATGCTGGTACGTTGCCGGCGGTGGTGTCCGCCAACGCCGGGCGGAGTGCTTGTGCGTCCCATCTCATGGTTACTATTCGAAGGTATGTTCGAATCAAAGTCAAGGTCCTCGAAAGAGACGACGCGATAGGGCTGATTGCTACGCTGGGCCAATGATCCTCCTCACCGGGTTCGAACCCTTTGGCGGCGAAGCCGTCAACCCGTCCTGGAGCGCGGCGGAAGCAGCCTCCAAAATCCTGCAGGCGGAGGGCCACGCCGTCGCTGCTGTGGAACTGCCGTGCGTGTTCGGGCACTCCATTGCTGTTCTGGAGGATGCACTGCAGCGTTACCGCCCGGAGCTGGTGGTGTGCGTCGGCCAGGCCGGCGGCCGGCCGCGGATTTCGCTGGAACGGGTCGCCATCAACTGCGACGACGCCCGCATCCCCGACAACGCGGGAAACCGTCCCGTGGACGAGGAAGTGGTCCGCGGCGGCCCGGCAGCCTACTTCAGCTCACTGCCGGTGAAAGCGGGGCTTGAGGCCCTGCGTGCTGCGGGGATACCGGCCGAAGTCTCGCAAAGCGCCGGCACCTACGTCTGCAACCATGTTTTCTACGCACTCATGCATGCGCTAAACATCGGCCCGGCAGGCGGCAGGTCCCCCGGCAACGGTTCTCCTGCAACCCGCGGGGGCTTCATCCATGTCCCGTACGAGACGCAGCAGGTGCCCCGCGGCAGCGGCACGCCGTCGCTGCCCGCCGCCGTGATGGCGGAGGCGCTCGCCGTCGTCGTCCGGACCACACTGGCGACCACCGCGGACATCAAGCTGCCGGCCGGAAGCGTTCACTAGCCTGTCAGCGGAGCTCCCAGACGACGTCCACCGTGGCGGAGACGCTGGACTGCCCCGCTTCGATCCCTACGGAGTCCGTGGCCATGGCCCGCTGCATTTTGGCCACCGGGATCGGTCCTGACGGTCCGGGCCGCTGAGTGACGGACACTACCGGGCCGAGTTCGGCGCCCGCCAGCGAGGCGAACTGCCCGGCAGTGGCCAGGGCATCCTGCCAGGCGGCCTCCCGTGCCTGCGCCGTCACGGCGGCAGGATCCGCGAAGCCGAGCTCCAGCCCGTTCAGCCTGACGTCGTTGCCGCCGGCGGCCACCGCACCCGCGATGACTTCCGAGGAGCCGGCAACATCCCGCAGCCGGACGCCCAGGATGCTGGAGGCAATGTAGCCAGCAACGGTCTGGCCCTGGCCCTCTTTCCACACCACGTCCGCACGGACGTTCAAGCCGGAGGTGCTGATGTCCGGATCGGGTACACCGTGCTCGCGGAGTACCGCCGATATCCCGGCCGCGGCCCTCCCGGCAGCCGCGTACGCGGCACCGACGTCTTCCCGGCGGCATTCCACCCCGATGGAAACTGTCAGCAGGTCGGGCACTGCTTCGGCAGTGCCCGAGCCGGTCACTGCGACAGTCCTGGCATTTTCGGTCATGTCATCCCTCAATTCCATTGCGGGCAGCGTTGCTCTTACGGGGTTTATTTGTTCCACGGCGGTGCCCCTCCACGTAGCCGCCGGCCTCCAACCCGGCAAGACGTTCAAAGACGTTCGCGGAACCCGGGTTTCCCGTCCGCAGCAGAGACCAGCCGGCTGCGATGAAGTACAGCGGCAGGAAGGGCAGGCCCAGGCACCATGCATACTGGCTGCTGTGCCGTTCCTCGTGCCCCAGCAGCACCGGGTTGGACAGAGCCTCCGGCGCGTGGTCCCGGAACAGCACCACGTTCCCCACCGTGAACGCCCGGGCGAAGGGGAGCCGCCACCGGTAGCCCGTGGCGACCAGCAGGCCGCGCGGTCCGGCATGGACGGCCGTGCCTGCGCACCTTGCCAGCAGCAGGCCCAGGAGCGTCGTTGCGTTCAGCGCATTGGCGATCTGCCGCAGCCGCTGTCCGGGGGTTATGGGGCCGGTCATGAGGCCATGGTAGCGGGGGCCGGTACTTACCGCTCCTTCCCGCCATTCCGGCCCGTGGGCTGTCACGTTGGGGACTGTGGCGCGTTCCGCCGGGCGCGTTCAACTAGACTGGGGGAGAGTGCCCGCCGGACGAATTCCGGCGAGCCCTGCCCTTTGTCGCTTCACGCGGTCCCTGAACCCGGCCGCGCGGAAAGACAAGCCAGTGACGGACACGCTGCCGGTGGACCCGAATGCAGCCGGACAGCTCGCTGGCGATACCCGACTCGTAGCTAAGAACAGTAGATGACTGAAACTTTGCCGGGCGCTGCCATCCCGAATCCTCTGGATGAAGCCGCCATTACTGCCGCCGTAGACCACGCCGTTGCCGCCATTGCCGCTGCCGCCACCCTTGACGAACTCAAGGCCGTGAGGTTGGCACATACGGGTGAGAAGTCGCCGCTGAGCCTTGCCAACCGCGAAATCGGCGGCCTGGCGAAGGATCAGAAGGCCGCCGCCGGAAAGCTCATGGGTGCTTCCCGCGGACGCGTCAACAAGGCGCTCGCGGACCGTACCGCCGAGCTCGAAGCTGAGAACGACGCACGCATCCTCGTTGAGGAGACCGTCGATGTCACGGCAGCTCCGCGCCGCCGTCGTGCCGGTGCGCGCCACCCGCTATCCACCCTGCAGGACCGGGTGGCGGACATCTTCGTCGGAATGGGCTGGGAAATTGCCGAAGGCCCCGAGGTCGAATCCGAGTGGTTCAACTTCGACGCACTGAACTTCAAACCGGACCACCCGGCCCGCGAAATGCAGGACACCTTCTTCGTGGAGCCCCCGGAAGCCCACCTGCTGATGCGCACCCACACCTCGCCGGTACAGGTCCGCTCCATGCTCGAACGCGAAGTGCCCATCTACGTGCTCTGCCCGGGCAAGGTGTTCCGTACCGACGAACTCGACGCCACGCACACCCCGGTGTTCCACCAGTTCGAAGGCCTCGCCATCGACAAGAAGCTCAGCATGGCGGACCTCCGCGGCACGCTGGAGCACTTCGCCCGGCAAATGTTCGGCGACGAAGCCCAGATCCGCCTTCGCCCCAACTACTTCCCGTTCACCGAGCCGTCCGCGGAGCTGGACATCTGGCACCCGGGCGCCAAGGGCGGTCCGCGCTGGATCGAGTGGGGCGGCTGCGGCATGGTCAACCCCAACGTCCTCCGCGCGGCCGGCATCGATCCGGACATCTATTCAGGCTTTGCCTTCGGCATGGGCATCGAGCGCACCCTTATGTTCCGCAACGAGGTGGGCGACATGCGCGACATGATCGAAGGCGACGTACGTTTCAGCGAGCACTTCGGGATGGAGATCTAACAGTGCGTATCCCACTTTCCTGGCTGCGTGAGTTCGCGCAGGTACCGGCCGAAGCAACGGCCGAAGACGTCATGGCAGAACTGGTCAAGGTCGGTTTTGAAGAAGAAGCAGTCCACCGTCCCACGGATACGCTCCGCGGCCCCGTGGTGGTGGGCCAGGTACTGAGCCTGGTCAAGGAGCCGCAGACCAACGGCAAGACCATCAACTGGTGCCAGGTCCGCGTGGTCCCCGAGGGCCGGGAGCAGACCCTCACCGGCGACGGTATTGACCCGTCGGGTGTGCAGGGCATCATCTGCGGCGCCCACAACTTCGTGGAGGGTGACAAGGTGGTGGTCACCCTTCCCGGTGCCGTACTGCCCGGAGACTTCCACATTTCCGCCCGGAAGACCTATGGCCACCTGTCCGCCGGCATGATCGCCTCCGTCCGTGAACTGGGCATCGGCGAGGACCACGACGGCATCCTGGTGCTCTCCCGGATCGGGCTGGACCCCGAAATCGGAACCGACGCCATGGAACTGCTCGGCCTCTACGACCAGGCCGCCGAAATCAACGTCACGCCTGACCGCGGCTACGCGTTCTCCATCCGTGGCGTCGCCCGCGAATATGCCCACGCCACGGGGACCACCTTCACGGACCCCGCTTCACAGGTGCAGGCACCGGCTGAACTGGCCGGCGGCTACGGAGTCAAGCTCAACGACGACGCTCCCATCTACGGCAAGCCTGGCTGCGACCGTTTCGTGGCCCGCACCGTCCGCGGCGTCGACGCCACCAGGCCGACGCCGCCGTGGATGGCATCGCGCCTGCGTCTTGCGGGGATCCGCTCCATCTCCCTCCCGGTGGACATCTCGAACTACGTCATGCTGGAACTCGGCCAGCCCACGCACTGCTACGACCTGGACAAGCTGTCCGGCGACATTGTGGTGCGGCGCGCCGTGGCGGGGGAGAAGATCACCACCCTCGACGACAAGGAGCGGAAGCTCGACGTCGAGGACCTCCTGATCACCGACGGCTCCGGCGCGATCGGCATCGCCGGTGTCATGGGCGGTGCCGCCACGGAGGTGAGCGATTCGACGTCGAACGTCCTGGTAGAAGCGGCGCACTTCGACGAAGTGTCGATCGCACGGTCACGCCGCCGGCACAAGCTGCCCTCCGAAGCGTCCAAGCGTTTCGAACGCGGCGTGGACTGGCAGGTTGCCGGCATTGCCGCGCAGCGGGTGGTTGACCTTCTGGTGGAGCTGGCCGGCGGCACCGCAGACGAAACGGGCACCGACGTCGGCACGGCCCCTGATGCCGTGACCATCGAGTTGCCGGCGGCATTCGCCGCGGCCCGCATCGGCATCGACTTCACCGACGAACAGATCGTCACCTCGCTTGAGGACCTCGGCGCTGCCGTGGTCAGGAACGACGCCGGCTGGACGGTCACTGCCCCGAGCTGGCGCAACGACCTCGAAACCAAGGAAGACCTCTCCGAGGAAATCGCGCGGCTGGTCGGTTACGACCAGATTCCCGCGACGCTTCCCGTGGCGCCACCGGGACGCGGCCTGACCCGCGTCCAGCAGCAGCGCCGCCGCCTGGTCCAGGCACTCGCCGATGCCGGCCTCACCGAGGTCCTGGCGTACCCCTTCGTGTCCAAAGCCGCCAATGACACCTTCGGAGTGGCTGAGCAGGGCGCCGGCCGCAAGGCCGTCAAACTGGCCAACCCGATCAGCGAAGAACAGGGCTACCTGCGGACGTCCATCCTGCCCGGACTTATCGAGGTGGCCAAGCGCAACCACTCGCGCGGCTTCCGCGATCTGGCGGTCTTCGAAGCGGGACTTGTCTTCCTGCCGGGGGACACCGTGGGTACTCCGTCGATCCCGCCGCTCGGCGTCAAGCCCTCCGATGAGGTACTGGATGCCCTGTACGACGGCGTTCCCGACCAGCCGCTGCACATCGCGGCGGTCCTGACGGGCCACGACTCGCCCGCCGCAGCGTCGCACACACCGCGTGCCTGGGACTGGGCCGACGCTTTGGACCTCGCCCGCCTCGCTGGCGACGTCCTGGGTGTCGAAATTGTCGTCAGCCAGGGGCACCACCAGGCCTACCACCCGGGACGGACCGCTCGGCTGTCGCTGCGCTCGGGCGAAGTCATCGGCTATGCCGGTGAACTGCACCCCAAACTGTTGGCCGCGCACGACATGCCGGCACGCTCGGTGGCGCTTGAGCTCAACGCCGATGCCCTCTTCGAAGCCGCCGCGGATGTCATCGTGGCCAAGCACATTTCCGGCTTCCCCGTGGCCACCCAGGATGTGGCGCTGGTAGTTCCCCGGGATATTCCTGCCGACGACGTCCTGGCCGCCCTCCGCGAAGGAGCCGGCGAGCTGCTGGAAGACGTGGCGCTGTTCGACGTGTACGCAGGAAAGGGCATTGAGGACGGCAAGAAGTCGCTGGCCTTCGGCCTGCGCTTCCGTGCTGCTGACCGGACGCTCACGGCCGATGAGGCCTCTGCTGCCCGCGAAAGCGCCGTGGCGGTGGCTGCGGAACGGTTCGGAGCCGTTCAGCGCTAGTTCCAACGGCGCTAAGCACGCGGAAGGGCGGGCCATGGCATCACAACTTGTTGTGCGAGCCTGCCCGCCCTTCCGCGTACCCGGGCAGGAGCCTGCCGAGACGGTTGCCGGACTGGAACGCAGGGCCGGAGAACTCCTGGAACGGACTGAACTGGACCGGGCCCGCGCCATGGTCCCCCGGACTCGCGATGACTTCCTGGCCGGCCGCCTGGCCCAGCGGATGTTGGCCGCGGAGCTGCTCGGCGTGCGCGCCCGGGATCTTGCCGCCAGGTACAGCTGTCCGCAATGCGGCACCGGACCGGACGTTTCCCACGGAAGGCCCGGCTACACCCTGGACGGAGTGCCCGTGCCCCTGCTGCTGAGCCTGTCCCGGGCTGCCGGCTGGACCCTGCTGGCCGCCCTGAAGTCGCCGGCGCCGGGTCAGCGGCTGGGCGTCGACGTCGAGGATCCGACGCGGATGGAGTTCGGGGGCTTCGACGCGGTGGCGCTGACCCCCGCGGAGCGCCAGGCCGTGGCCCTGTTGCGCGGGACCGCCCTGCTGCGTGAGCGTGCCCGGCTGTGGGCTCGGAAGGAGGCCTTCCTGAAGATGACCGGGGAGGGCCTGAGGCGTCCGCCTGAGACTCTCGACGTGCTTGATCTGGCCGGCATCCGTGACCTGGCGTCCGCCGAGTCGGGGCTGCCGGACCACCTGGTGGCCGCCGTCGCCCTCGGGTGAAGCCCGGCCGCCGCATGCCCGGCCGCTACCGCACGGGTAGGCCCGGCAGTGCCTCTTCGAACAGCCAGGGATGGAGCAAAGCTTCGGAATCGATTCCGGCCACGCGGTCCGCTGTCTGGATGAACCCGGCAGTGGACACTGATCCGTGGCGGTTGCTGGCCGCCCACTCGTGCAGCAGCGCAAAAAAGGCGAGGTCGCCGCACCGGATCCGGAGCGCGTGCAGCGCCAGGGCGCCGCGCTTGTACACCCGGTCGTCGAACATCAGCTCCGGCCCGGGGTCACCGACCATGAGATCCTGGCGGCCACCGTCGAGCTTCCGCCAGGCGGCCGCAGCGCGGTCCGCAACGCTCATGACCCCGGCCGCCTCGGACCAGATCCACTCCGCGTAGCACGCGAATCCCTCGTGGAGCCAGATGTCGCTCCAGGCCGCAACCGTCAGGGAATTGCCGAACCACTGGTGGGACAGTTCGTGGGCAATCAGCCGCTGCGACTCCCATCCCGTATCCAGGTAGTTGGGGCCCAGGATGGACAGCGTCTGGGCCTCGAGCGGAATTTCGAGTTCGTCTTCTGCCACCACCACGGTGTATTCCTGGAAAGGGTAGGGGCCGAAGCTGTTGACGAAGGTCCGCATCATTTCCGGCTGGCGGGCCAGGCCCCGGCGTGCTGCGTCGGCCAGGGAGGCAGGCGCTGCGACGTGCTGGGGGACGCTGCCGGGCACCGACGCGGTATCAAGGGTCAGAACGTCGTACCGGCCGATCTGGACGGTGGCGAGATACGTCGCCATCGGCTCGGCCTGCTCATATGTCCAGGTTTCACGGCTGGAGCCGGTCTTGCGGGAGATCAGCAGGCCGTTGCAGACCGCCCGGTAGTTGGCGTCGGTGGTGACGGCGATACGGTAGCTGGCCTTGTGCTGCGGATGGTCGTTGCAGGGAAACCAGGAGGCGGCACCGTTGGGCTGGCCCGCCACCAGCACGCCGTCGGTAAGTTCCTCCCAGCCCACCTCGCCCCAGAGGCCCCGGCGGGGGGAAGGATTCCCCTCATACCTGATGTCCAGCGTGAACCGGTCTCCCGGCAGCAGTGCCGCGTCAGGAACGATCACCAGCTGTTCGGCCCGCTGGCTGAATCTCCGCAGCCTTCGGCCGTTCAGGGAAACTTTGACCGCGCGCAGTCCCGCGAGGTCCAGGACTACGGCCGACGCCGGCCGGTCCGCCTCGGCGTGCAGGACGGCCCTGCCGTTCAGCCTGTTGCTGGCCAGTTTGTAGTCCAGGTCCAGTTCGTATCGCGTGACCCGGTAGGCGTTCGTGCCGTGCCCGGGGACGTAGGGATCCGGAGAGCCCGACGGTTCGCCCGGCCGGCGCGTATCGCCGGGGCTGGCTGGTGCTGCAAAACTCATAAACTGGCCTTCGAATTGCGGATGGCGGGAGTCGGAGCCGACCGTGTGGTACCTACTTAAGCCGCGGAGCCGGTACGGCCGGACCTGCCCAGGGGCTGACCGGGTTGCCCATCCAGTAGGTCGCGGCGGGAACAGTCTCCCCGCGCATGACCAAGGATGCCGGCCCAACGGTACCGCCCCTCGCGATGCGTGCCCGCGGAAGGATGACACCGTGTGGTCCCATCGTGGCTCCGTCTTCGAGGGTAACAGTGTCGATGCTCATGATCCGGTCGTGGAACAGGTGGGTCTGGACCACGCAGCCCCGGTTGACCGTTGAGCTCTCGCCCAGCGTGACAAGGTCCGCTTCGGGCAGCCAATAGCTTTCGCACCATGTGCCGCGGCCGATTTTCGCACCCAGCCCGCGCAGCCACCACACAAGCGCCGGAGTGCCCGAAGCCGAACGGGCGAACCAGGGCGCACTCACCATTTCGATGAAGGTATCCACTACCTCGTTCCGCCAGATGAAGGAGCTCCACAACGCATGTTCGCCCGGCCTGATTTTGCCCACCAGCAGCCATTTGGCCGCAACGGCGCTGGCCGCGGCCACGGCTCCTGCCACCAAAACCACGATGCCTCCGAGGAGGGCCGCGAAACCGTAGCCCCATAGCGAGGCGAGCCGGTCGAAAGCTAGCATGATACCGGCTGCCAGCCCCACTGTGAGAACCACCGGAATGAACCGGCAGAGTTCCCAGAGGGCGCGGGCCAGTTTCAGCCGCCGGGGCGGCTGGAAGGTCAGGGTGTTGTCCGTGGCAATTGCTGTACGCCGCAGCCGGACCGGCGGGCTGCCCAGCCAGGACGTGCCGGCTTTCGCCTTGGCCGGGGTGGCGGAGAGGACGGCCACCAAGGAATTCTTGGGCACGCTCCGCCCGGCCCCTGTCATTCCGGAGTTGCCCAGGAATGAGCGTTTGCCGATTTTTGCGGGGGCAATCCGCATCCACCCGCCACCGAGTTCATAGGAGGCCACCATGGTGTCGTCCGCGAGGAACGCGCCTTCGCCGACGGTTGTCATCTTGGGGAGAAGGAGGACGGTGGAGGCCTCCACGTTTTTGCCAACCTTGGCCCCCAGGAGGCGCAGCCAGACAGGGGTGAACAGGCTGGCGTAGATCGGAAACAGGACGTCCCGGGCCAGGTCCAGCACCCGTTCTGTCGCCCAGACCTGCCAGCCGATCCGGCTCCGCACCCTGAAGTAGCCTTCCTTGAGTCCGACGCCCAGCAGCCGGGTGGTCGCAAGGATCAGCAGGAGGTTGGTGATGAACCACGTCAGCGCCGCGAGCGGCAGTGAGGTCAGTACCTGGGGGAGGGCTGCCGAAAGTGATTCGCTGCCGCTGATGAACAGGAAGACCACCAGCGCCCCGGCGGTAGCGGACAGGTAGGGGATGGTGGCCAGCACCGCGGAGGCTGCGGCAAATGCCGCGAACCAGAGCCGTCCGATCAGCGGGTGCGCCGGCGGCGGCATGTCCGGCCACGCCTGTTTGGCCTTGCCGATCCGCTCGGCGGGCGAGCCCGCTACGAGCTGCCCGGCCTTGACTTTTCCCAGGACCGCCGATCCCGGTTCCACCTGGGCGCCGGCTCCGATACTTGTCCCGGGCATGAGCGTGCTGCGTGCCCCCACTGTGGCGCCGGCACCAACGTGCACCCGGCCGATGTGGACGGTGTCGCCGTCGATCCACCAGCCCGAGAGATCCACTTCCGGTTCGATGTTGCAGCCGCGCCCCAGCGACAGCATTCCGGTGACAGGCGGCAGCGAATGCAGCTGGACGTCGTTGCCGATCTTCGCGCCGAGCGCTTTCGCATAGTACGGAACCCAGGGGGCACTTGCCAGGCTGATGGCGCCCGACAAGTCTTGGATCTGTTCCGCCAGCCACAGCCGCAGGTGCACCTTTCCGGACCTCGGGTAGGTCCCGGGGACAACCCGCCGGAGCAGGGTCCTGGCGGCCAGGACAGAGAGGGCCATCCGGCCGGCCGGGCTCACGAACACCAGCCATGAAGCAGCCACCCACCACCAGGAAACAACGGGAGCAGCCGTGAAGCCGGCAAGGGCGGCCAACAGGTTGTTGGCTGCCATCACATAGGTCAGCCAGCGCATCCCCACCAGGATGTGCAGGGGGACCCCCATCAGCGTCTGGAAGACCTGCGATTTCAGGGCTGTGGGACGGACTTCACGCTCCGGCGCCGGTCCGGCCTCCCCCTCGGGCAGGGATTGCCGGGCAGCGTCGATGAGCGCGCCCACCCGCGGGGTGGCGTAGATGTCGGCCACCGTGATGGTGGGATAGCGGACACGCAGCGCGGACACGAGCTGCGCGGCTGCCAGTGATCCGCCGCCATGGGCAAAGAAGTCGGCATCAAGGCTTGACGCCGGTGTCCCCAGCACGCTGCCCCACTGCTCCACGATCCAGCGTGCATCGTCCGGCAGGTTCAGCGGGGCATTGTCCGCATCTTCCGCCCCCGCGCCGGCGAGCGGCCAGGGCAGGGAATGGCGGTCCACTTTTCCGCTGGTTTTGGTGGGCAATGATTCCACCACGGTCAGGAGGGGGACGAGCGGCGCAGGGAGGCTGGCTCCCAGGAGTTCCCGGGCCGCGACGAGATCGAGTTCCGCAGTGCCCGCAGCGGCAAGGTAACCGACGAGGATCTGGTTCCCCGCCGCCGTCGTGCGGACCGCGGCCGCCGCTCCGGCGACATGCGGCAGTGCCTGGAGCGCGGCGTCGATCTCTCCGAGTTCGATCCGCCGGCCACCGAGCTTCACCTGTTCGTCGGCGCGGCCCATGAAGATGAGGCCGGCCGCCTCGTAGCGGACCAGGTCTCCGGAACGGTAGGCCCGGGGCCAGCCGAGTGACGGCATGGGGGCATACTTTTCGGCGTCCTTGGCGGGGTCGAGGTACCGGGCCAGCCCGACGCCGCCAATGATCAGCTCGCCCACCTGCCCTTCTTCCACCGGAACGCCGTTGGCGTCGACCACGGCGAGGTCCCAGCCGTCCAGCGGCAGGCCGATCCGAAGGGGCCCGGGCACGCCGAGCTGCGCCGCGCAGGCCACCACGGTGGCTTCCGTGGGGCCGTAGGTGTTCCACACTTCCCGGCCGTCGACGGCGAGGCGCTCCGCGAGTTCAGGGGGGCACGCCTCACCGCCGAATATCAGCAGCCTGACATTTTCCAGCGATTCGGCAGGCCACAGTGCCGCGAGGGTGGGCACCGTGGACACCACTGTTATCCCGTGGCTGATTAGCCACGGGCCCAGGTCCATGCCGGTCCTGACCAGCGACCGCGGGGCCGGAACGAGGCAGGCCCCGTAGCGCCAGGCCAGCCACATCTCCTCGCAGGAAGCGTCGAAGGCCACCGAGAGTCCGGCGAGCACCCGGTCCTGGGGACCGACGGGTTCGTCCTGGAGAAAGAGCCGGGCTTCGGCATCAACGAATGCTGCCGAGGAGCGGTGCTGGACGGCGACACCCTTGGGCGTGCCCGTGGAGCCGGAGGTGAAGATGACCCAGGAGTCGTCGTCGGGCTGCGGCTTCCGCGGGTCAGGGAATGGCCGGGGACGCTTGCTGTCCGTGACGATCTCGCCGTTACCTCTGAGGATTGCCCTGACGCGGGCTTCACTGAACACCAGCTTGGCGCGTTCGTCGGGGTCATCAGCATCGACCGGAACGTACGCTGCCCCGATCAGCAGGATGGCCAGGATCGAGACATAGAGCCGGTTGGTGCCGGAGGGTATGCGTACGCCGATCTTGTCCCCGGCGCCAAGGCCAGCCAGATGCAGCTCCCTTGCCGTGGCGCGGACGTCCGCCATTAGCTGCGCATAGCTCAGGCGCCGGTGGCCGTCGTCCAGGGCCGAGGCTTCGGGATACTTCCGGGCCGTGTCCTCGAGGATGTCGATCAGCGTCCGCTCCGGGGGTGCCGCGGCGGCGCCCGGCAGCTGCGGCGGATGCACGTTCCGGACGGCGGGAAGTGCAGTGCGTCCTTCCCGGAGGCCGGACGCGGACTCCGGCGCGGGCACGGATCCGGAGGCTTGCGGTTGTTCAGTCACGGGGGTCATTCTTTCCGCACAAGATGAACAGAAGATGTCGCAGTTCTCCCGGCGTTCGCCTGGCGTTTGCGTCCCGTTTGCGGGGCCCTGCTACCGGACCCTGCAGCGGGGTCATGATCGCTGGTTCAGGGGACCAGAATGATTTTGCCGGTGGTGCGGCGCTGTTCAAGGTCGTCGTGCGCCTGTGCTGCATGGGCCAGGTCGTAGCGGCCGCCGATCCGGACCTTGAGGTTCCCTTCTGCGGCCGCCGCGAAAATTTCATCGGAGCGCCAGCGGCGTTCCTGGGCGTTGCGGAGGAAGTGGTTTATGGTCGGCCTGGTCAGGTACAGGGAGCCGCCGGCATTGAGGCGCTGCGGATCGAAGGGCGGAACCGGTCCGGATGCGGCGCCGAAGAGAACCAGCGTGCCGCGGACCCGCAGGGCGGCTAGGGAACCGTCGAAGGTGTCCTTGCCGACGCCGTCGTAGACCGCATCCGCGCCGGTTCCGTCGGTCAGCTCCCGGACTTTGGCAGAGAAGCCGTCATAGGGAATGACATGGTCGGCGCCGGCCTCGCGGGCCAGCTTCGCTTTGTCGTCGGTGGAGACGGTGGTGATGACGCGGGCGCCCTTGGCCTTGAGCAGCTGGATCGCCAGCAGGCCCACCCCGCCGGCACCGGCGTGAAGCAGGATGGTGTGGCCGGGCTCAACCCGGAAAGAGGAATTGATCAGATAGTGCGCGGTGATCCCCTGCAGGGGAAGGGCCGCTGCCGTGAAATCGTCCACGCCGCGGGGGACCGGGAGCGCCTTATCCTCGTCCACCAGGATGTAGCCTGCGTAGCAGTTGGTGCCTTCTGCTGTGGCTACGCGGTCGCCCGGGGAGAACGCCGTGACGTTGTCGCCGATTTCCTCGACGGTGCCGGCAGCCTCGGAACCCGGGGTAAAGGGATACGCCACTTTGTAGGCGCCGCTGCGCTTGTAGGTGTCGATGAAGTTCACCCCGGTGGCGGAGACCTTCACCAGCAGTTGCCGTGGACCAGGTACCGGACGCTCCACTTCGCGAAGCTGTAGCACCTCAGGGCCGCCTGCCTGGCGGGCAACAATTGCGTGCATCATGTGTCTCCTTCCCTGGGCTGGGATTTCCAGGCCCGGATACAGGAACCATCCTAGGGACACCGCCGCCAACGACGAAGTGACGGCCGGTAACGGCCGTCACTTCGTCTCAAGGGTTAATCGGGGGGCGTGTGCCTAGTAGCGGCGGGTAACAGTGGCCATAGGGCATTCGAAGTGGCGCCCGGCGGAGAGGCCCACCTCGTTGAGGTAGCGGACGATGATGCCGTAGGACTGCAGCAGCGTGGTCTCCGTGTAGGGAACCTGGTGCTTGGCGCAGAACTCCCGGACGATCACCGCGGCCTTGTCCAGCTGCGGGCGGGCCATGTCCGGGAAGAGGTGGTGTTCGGCCTGGCGATTGAGCCCGCCCATCAGGATGTCCATGAAGCGGCCGCCGGAGATGTTCCGGGAGGTCAGGACCTGGCGGCTGAAGAAGTCCACGCGGCTGTCGGCCGGCAGGACCGGCATGCCCTTGTGGTTCGGGGCGAAGGAAGCGCCCATGTAGAAACCGAAGACAGCGAGCTGGACGCCGATGAACGCCAGCGCCATGCCCCACGGCAGGAACGTGAACGTGAGGACCGGCAGCAGGCTCAGGCGGGCCAGGAGGATCGGGAGTTCAACCCAGCGGTGCGTGACTTTCGCGCGGCGGAAGACGAACTTGACCGAATCGATCTGCAGGCCGAGGCCCACCAGGAACAGCAGCGGGAAAAAGAACCAGCCCTGCTTCCGGGTAAGGAAGGCGAACCGTCCCTGCCGGTCGGCAACCGCTTCGGTGTGGAAAGCGATGGGCCCGGGCGCGATGTCGGGGTCCTTGGTAATGACGTTCGGGTGGTTGTGGTGGGCGCCGTGCTTCTGCTCCCACCAGGAGTAGCTCATGCCGGCGACGGACGTGGCCAGCAGCCTGGCGGCCCAGTCGTTGGCACGGCGGGAGGCGAAGATCTGGCGGTGGCCGGCCTCGTGGGCCAGGAAGCTCAGCTGGGTGCAAAGGATGCCGATGGCGGCGGCGATGAGGAGCTGGAACCAGCTGTCACCGATGAGCGCGAAACCGAACCAGGCGGCTGTCATCAGGAGCACCAGGACGGAGAAGACCGTGATGTAGAAGCCGACGCGCCGTTCGAGCAGGCCTGCAGCCTTGACGGTTTTGAGGAGCTCGGAATAGCTCAGGACAACCTGGTTGGGTTGCCGGACACGCGACTGCGGGCGCTCCGAAGTAGTGGTGGGGGTCATGGACTCGGGGCCTCGTAACTGTTACGGGCAACGCTGCAGCCGACATTCGGACCGCGCGGTCAGGTTCACCCTTCTCCTAGCATACGCTGACGCTCAAAACGCGAAGGCGGGCATGCGCATAAATGAGCGCAGGTGGCAGCGCATGCATAAATATCGGGTTCTATGCATAGTCTTGCTGTATAGTCATTTCCATGACTATTTCTGTTGCCGTTTCCGGTGCCAGCGGGTACGCCGGCGGTGAGGTGCTTCGCCTTCTGGCCGGACACCCCGACGTCACTATCGGGGCCATCACAGCACACAGCAACGCCGGTTCCAGACTAGGCGAATTGCAGCCGCATCTCCACGGTCTGGCGAGCCGCATCCTTGAAGACACCACGGTGGAGAACCTCTCAGGCCACGACGTGGTGTTCCTGGCGCTCCCGCATGGTGCATCTGCTGAGATCGCGGCCCAGTTGCCCGACGGCACGGTGGTGATCGACGCCGGTGCCGACCACCGCCTGGAAGATGCCGCCGCCTGGGAAAAGTTTTACGGTTCCGCGCACGCCGGAACGTGGCCGTACGGGCTCCCCGAACTGCCGGGACAGCGGGAGAAGCTGAAGGGAGCCAAGCGGATCGCCGTTCCGGGTTGCTACCCGACGTCGGCCCTGCTGGCCTTGACGCCCGGGTTCGCCGGCAGCCTGCTCCAGCCCGACGACGTCGTGATTGTTTCCGCCTCCGGCACCTCCGGTGCCGGGAAAGCCGCGAAGGTGAACCTCATCGGCTCCGAGGTCATGGGCTCGATGAGCCCCTACGGTGTGGGCGGCGGCCACCGGCATACCCCCGAGATCGAGCAGGGCCTGGGCAACGCCGCAGGTGAGCCCGTGACAGTGTCCTTCACACCCACCCTCGCCCCGATGAGCCGGGGCATCCTCACCACGGCAACCGCCCGGGTAAAGCCGGGCGTCACGGCAGTGGATCTGCGCAGCGCCTGGGAGGAAGCGTACGACGACGAGCCGTTCGTGCACCTGCTTCCCGAGGGCCAGTGGCCCGCCACCAAGTCCGTGCAGGGGTCCAACCACGCCGTGATGCAGTTGGCGTTCGACGCTCACACCGGCCGAGTCATTGTTACCTGCGCCATCGACAACCTGACCAAGGGGACGGCCGGCGGCGCCGTGCAGTCCATGAATATCGCCCTTGGCCTGGCGGAAACCGCCGGCCTCAACCTGCAGGGAGTTGCCCCGTGAGCGTCACCGCCTCCAAAGGATTCCGCGCCGCCGGCGTCAAAGCCGGCCTGAAGGCGTCCGGGAATCCTGATCTTGCCCTGGTAGTCAACGACGGCCCCTCGAAGGCGGCGGCCGCGGTGTTCACCTCGAACCGTGTTGCCGCGGCGCCCGTCCACTGGTCGCGCGAAGTGGTGAAGGACGGCCGCGTCGACGCCGTGATCCTCAACTCCGGCGGCGCCAACGCCTGCACCGGCCCGCAGGGTTTCCAGAACACCCACACCACCGCAGAAAAGACGGCGGAAGCCTTGGGCGTCTCGGCCACCGACATCTTTGTCTGCTCCACCGGGCTGATCGGCGAACAGCTGCCCATGGACAAGATCGTCCCGGGCATCGGCGCGGCCACGGCGGCCCTCGGCACCGACGGCGGTCCGGCTGCGGCCACGGCGATCATGACCACGGATTCCGTGTCCAAGGAAGCCGTATTCACGGGTAAGGACGCCGAAGGCAACGAATACACCATCGGCGGCATGGCCAAGGGCGCCGGCATGCTTGCTCCCGGGCTGGCCACCATGCTGGTGGTCATCACCACCGACGCGGACGTCCAGCCGGAAATGCTCGACGTCGTGCTCCGCGACGCCACCAGGGTCACCTTTGACCGGGCGGACTCGGACGGTTGCATGTCCACCAACGACACCGTGGTGCTGCTTGCCTCGGGCGCCTCGGGTGCCGTCCCCTCGGCCAAGGACTTCGGTGCCGGGCTGACGCAGGTCTGCGCCGAACTGGCCCGCAAGCTGATCGGCGACGCCGAGGGCGCCAGCCATGACATCGCCATCCGTACATTCAACGCCGCCAGCGAAAAGGACGCCGAGATCGTCAGCAGGGCCGTGGCCCGCTCCAACCTCTTCAAGGCTGCAATTTTCGGCAAGGACCCGAACTGGGGCCGGGTGCTGTCCGCCGTAGGTACCACCGACGCCGTCTTCGAGCCGGACCAGCTGAACGTTTCCATGAACGGCGTGCAGATCTGCCGCAACGGAAGCATCGGCGAAGACCGCAGCCTGGTGGATCTGGAGCCCCGGGAGGTCCACGTCGGGATCGACCTGCAGGCCGGAGAAGCCGAAGCCACGATCTGGACCAACGACCTCACGCACGACTACGTCCACGAAAACAGCGCCTACTCAAGCTAGGTGGCGCACCCACCTTCCGGGGAGACAGCAGCATGAACACCCAGACACGCGAGACCACCTCCATGAGTGATGCCCAGGACAAGGCAGGCACCCTGATTGAAGCCCTGCCGTGGATCCAGCGCTTCGCGGGTACCACCATGGTGATCAAATACGGCGGCAACGCCATGGTCAACGATGACCTCCGCCGGGCGTTTGCCGAGGACGTCGTCTTCCTGCACCACGTAGGTATCCACCCTGTGGTGGTGCACGGCGGAGGACCGCAGATCAACGCCATGCTCAGCCGCCTCGGCATCGAGTCCGAATTCAAGGGCGGGCTGCGCGTCACCACCCCCGAGGCCATGGACGTGGTCCGCATGGTGCTGACCGGCCAAGTGGGGCGTGAACTCGTGGGCCTGATCAATTCCCACGGCCCGTACGCCGTCGGCATGTCCGGTGAAGACGGCGGACTGCTGCGTGCCGTCCGCACCGGAACCGTCGTGGACGGCGAGGAAGTGGACCTGGGCCTCGTGGGCGAAGTCGTGGGCGTCAACCCCGAGGGCATCGTAGACATCCTCGCGGCCGGCAGGATCCCGGTAATCTCAACTGTTGCCCCGGAAATAGCCGACGACGGATCCACCACCGGGCAGGTGCTCAACGTCAACGCGGACACCGCGGCGGCCGCCGTCGCTTCGGCGCTGGGGGCCTCCAAGCTGGTCATCCTGACCGACGTCGAGGGCCTCTACGCGAACTGGCCGGACAAGTCGTCGCTGATTTCATCCCTCACGGCCTCCGAACTGCGGGAGATGCTGCCGAGGCTTGAATCGGGCATGATCCCCAAAATGGCCGCGTGCCTGAAGGCCGTTGACGACGGCGTGGAGCGCGCACACATTGTGGACGGGCGCCTGCCGCACTCCATGCTGCTGGAAACATTCACCACCGCCGGAATCGGCACGCAGGTGGTCCCGGACGAGGAAACGAACGCATGAGCCAGATAGAAAAATCCCCGGTGGTTGAGCTGGTCGAAACCAAAGGCCACACAACCGGAGCCGAGTGGCTGGCGCGCTATTCCTCGTCCCTCATGGGCGTTTTCGGCACGCCGCAGCGGGTCCTGGTCCGCGGCGCGGGGTGCCTGGTCTGGGATGCCGACGGCAAGGAGTACCTCGACCTGCTCGGCGGCATTGCCGTGAACGCCATGGGCCACGCGCACCCGTTCGTGACGTCGGTGATCTCCAGCCAGCTCGCCACCCTGGGCCACGTGTCCAACTTCTTCACCAGCCCCACGCAGATCGCGCTGGCCGAAAAGCTGCTCGAACTGGCCAAGGCGCCGGCTGGCTCCAAAGTGTTCTTCGCGAACTCCGGCACCGAGGCCGTGGAGGCTGCTTTCAAGTTGGCGCGCCGCAACTCGGGGGCCGAGGCGTCGGCCGGCGAAGGTGGAATCATCAAACGGCGGACCAAGATCATCGCGCTCGAGGGTGCCTTCCACGGCCGCACCATGGGCGCCCTGGCGTTGACTGCCAAGGCCGCCTACCGGGCGCCGTTCGAACCGCTGCCCGGCGGTGTCGTCCACATCCCGTTCGGGGATATCGACGCACTGATCGGGGAAATCGATGAAACGACTGCGGCTGTCTTCCTGGAGCCGATCCAGGGTGAAGCCGGCGTCCGGCCGCTGCCCCCCGGCTACCTGAAGGCCGCCCGCGAAGCGACCACGAAGGCAGGAGCGCTGCTGATCCTCGATGAGGTCCAGACCGGCATCGGCCGCACCGGCAAGTGGCTGGCCAGCGAAGACGCCGGCATCGTCCCGGACGCAGTGACGCTCGCCAAGGGCTTGGGCGGCGGTTTCCCAATCGGGGCGTTGATCACCTTCGGCCCTGAAACCTCCTCGCTCCTCACCGCAGGCCAGCACGGCACCACCTTCGGCGGAAACCCGGTGGCCACGGCCGCCGCGCTGGCCACACTGCACGCGATCGAGAGCCAGCGCGTCCTGGACAACGTCCGTACGGTGGGGGAGCACCTCCGCTCGAAGCTCGCGGCAGTCGACGGCGTGACGGAAGTCAGGGGCGAAGGCCTCCTGATCGGCTTTGACCTGGACGCGGACATCGCGCCCGCCGTCGTGACCGCAGGACTGGATGCCGGGTTCATCGTCAACAGCCCGGGTCCGCGCACTATCCGCCTCGCCCCGCCGCTGATCCTGACGGCTGCACAGGCCGACAGCTTCATCGAGGCACTGCCCACGCTCCTCCAGACCGCAAAGGATGCCCAGTGACCAGCTCCGCAACCACCCGTCACTTCCTCAAGGACACCGACCTCACCCCGGCAGAACAGGCCGAGGTCCTGGACCTCGCCGTCCGCATGAAAGCCGCGCCCTACAGCGTCCAGCCGTTCGCGGCCGAAGGCAGCGGACGCAAAACTGTCGCGGTCATCTTCGACAAGACGTCCACCCGGACCCGCGTTTCCTTCGCCACCGGCGTGGCTGACATGGGCGGAAACGCCCTCATCATCAACCCGGGCGAGGCGCAGATCGGCCACAAGGAATCCGTGGAGGACACTGCCAAGGTCCTGGAACGAATGGTCTCCACCATCGTCTGGCGCACCGGTGCCCATTCGGGCCTGGTGACCATGGCGGAAAACTCCAAAGTCCCCGTCATCAACGCCCTGTGCGATGACTACCACCCCTGCCAGCTGCTGGCCGACCTGCTGGCCGTCAAGGAACACAAGGGCGAGCTCAAGGGCCTCACCATGAGCTACCTCGGTGACTCCGCCAACAACATGGCGAACTCCTACCTGTTGGCCGGGGTGACCGCCGGGATGCACGTGCGCATTGCAGGTCCGGAGGGTTACCTGCCGGCCGCGGAAATCGTCGCCGCCGCAGAGGAGCGGGCCGCGGAAACGGGCGGCTCGGTGCTGATCACCACGGATGCCGCGGAAGCTCTCAAGGGGGCCGACGTCGTCGCTACGGACACCTGGGTGTCGATGGGCCAGGAGGCCGAAAAGGAAGCCCGGCTCCAGCTGTTCCGCGACTATTCCGTCGACGAAGCGGCGATGCAGCTCGCGGCGCCGGACGCCGTCGTGCTTCATTGCCTGCCGGCGTACCGGGGCTATGAGATCTCCGCAGGAGTCATTGACGGTCCGCAGTCGATCGTCTGGGACGAGGCGGAAAACCGCCTCCACGCCCAGAAGGCGCTGATGGCGTGGCTAATGCACCGGTCCGGTCTGGCATTCGTCGACGGTCTTTCTCCCGTTGAAGGCACCGTGGAGAGCACGTTCTAGTGTCCACCAACCCTCCGGCGGCACAGGGCGCCAGCCCGGCCACCAAAACGGCCAGGCTGGCGCGGATCACCGCGATCCTGACCGGTGAGTCAGTGCGTTCGCAGGCCGAGCTTGCCGCCCTGCTGGCGGACGACGGCGTCCAGGTCACCCAGGCAACGCTGTCCCGCGACCTCGTGGAACTCGGCGCGGTCCGGGTCCGGGGCAAGGACGGCGTGCTCGTGTACGCCGTTCCGGGAGAGGGCGGTGAACGTGCGGCCAAGGCGGGCGTTACCCAGGAGATCCTGGACGCCCGGCTTGCCCGGCTGTGCGGGGAACTGCTCGTGACCGCTGAAGCTTCGGCTAACATCGTGGTGCTCCGGACCCCGCCGGGTGCGGCGAACTTCCTGGCACTGGCGATCGACCACTCGGTCATGCCGTCCATCCTGGGGACCATCGCCGGGGACGACACGGTGCTGCTGGTCACGCGGGATCCGCAGGGCGGCGGGAAAGTGGCCGCCCGCTTCCTGCAGTTTGCCGAAGAAGCCGGCCATAAGCTTGAAGACAACCAAGAACCAAACAACTAAGGAGCATTTGAAGTGACTGAGCGTATTGTGCTGGCCTACTCCGGTGGCCTGGATACTTCCGTAGCGATCGGCTGGATCGGTGAAGCAACCGGTGCCGAGGTCATCGCCGTGGCCGTCGACGTCGGGCAGGGCGGCGAGTCGCTGGAGACCATCCGCCAGCGTGCCCTGGGCTGCGGCGCCGTCGAAGCCTACGTGGCCGACGCCAGCGACGAGTTCGCCAACGAGTACTGCATGCCCACGCTGAAGGCCAACGCCCTCTACCAGGGCCACTACCCGCTGGTCTCCGCGATCTCCCGCCCGGTGATCGTCAAGCACCTGGTCAAGGCAGCCCGCGAATTCGGTGCCACCACCGTGGCGCACGGGTGCACGGGCAAGGGCAACGACCAGGTCCGCTTCGAAGTGGGCATCCAGACCCTCGGCCCGGACCTGAAGTGCATCGCCCCGGTCCGCGACCTCGCCCTGACCCGCGACAAGGCCATCGCCTTCGCCGAGGAAAAGGGACTGCCGATCGAGACCACCAAGAAGAACCCGTACTCGATCGACCAGAATGTCTGGGGCCGCGCCGTCGAAACCGGCTACCTCGAGGACATCTGGAACGCCCCCACCAAGGACATCTACGACTACACCGCCACCCCGGAATTCCCGCCGGCCCCGGATGAAGTCACCATCACTTTCGAAGCCGGCGTGCCGGTCGCGATCGACGGCGTCAAGGTCACCCCGCTGCAGGCCATCAAGGAGCTCAACCGCCGCGCCGGCGCCCAGGGTGTGGGCCGGATCGACGTCGTCGAGGACCGCCTTGTCGGCATCAAGTCCCGCGAAATCTACGAGGCCCCCGGCGCCATGGCGCTGATCACCGCGCACAAGCACCTCGAGGACATCACCGTTGAGCGCGAACAGGCACGCTTCAAGGCCACTGTCGGCCAGCGCTGGTCCGAGCTGGTTTACGACGGCCAGTGGTTCTCCCCGCTCAAACGCTCCCTGGACGCCTTCATCGAGGACACCCAGAAGTACGTCTCCGGTGACATCCGCATGACGCTGCACGGCGGCCAGGCAGTGGTAAACGGGCGCCGCTCCGAGACCTCCCTCTACGACTTCGACCTCGCCACCTACGACACCGGCGACACCTTCGACCAGTCGATGGCGCGCGGCTTCATCGAGCTGTGGGGCATGTCCGCCAAGGTTGCCTCCGGCCGCGACATCCGCGTCGCCGGAAAGTAGCCCCTGTGGCTGAGCAAAAGTCCGAAGCCACCAATACGGGCGCACTGTGGGGCGGCCGGTTCGCCGGCGGCCCCGCCGACGCCCTTGCGGCGCTGAGCAAGTCCACGCACTTTGACTGGCGGCTGGCCCGTTATGACATTGCCGGGTCCAAGGCGCACGCCCGCGTGCTGCACAAAGCCGGCCTGCTGGACGACGCCGAGCTCGAGGGCATGCTGGACGCCCTGAACAGGCTTGATACAGACGTTGCCTCCGGCGCCTATCTGCCGGCGGAGTCCGATGAGGACGTCCACGGTTCGCTGGAACGCGGCCTCATCGAGCGTGCCGGTACGCAGCTCGGCGGCAAGCTCCGCGCCGGGCGCTCCCGCAACGACCAGGTGGCCACGCTGGGACGGATGTTCCTGCGTGACCATGCCCGGATCATCGCCCGCGGCGTGCTCGCCACGATCGATGCCCTCGTGGAACAGGCCAGGGCGCACCAGGGCGTGGCCATGCCCGGACGCACGCACCTTCAGCACGCACAGCCGGTCCTGCTCAGCCACCACCTGCTCGCCCACGCCTGGGCGCTGCTGCGCGATGTGCAGCGGCTGCAGGACTGGGATAAGCGCGCAGGCGTTTCGCCCTACGGTTCCGGCGCCCTTGCGGGCTCCTCGCTGGGCCTGGACCCGGAGGCAGTGGCGGCGGAACTCGGCTTCTTCTCCGCGACGCATAACTCGATCGACGGCACCGCCTCGCGCGACGTCTTCGCCGAGTTCGCCTGGGTCACGGCCATGATCGGTGTGGACCTCTCGCGCGTGTCGGAGGAGGTCATCCTGTGGGCCACCAAGGAATTCTCCTTTGTCACCCTGCACGATTCGTACTCCACCGGTTCCTCGATCATGCCGCAGAAGAAGAACCCGGACGTTGCAGAACTGGCCCGCGGCAAGGCGGGACGCCTGATCGGCAACCTGACGGGGCTGCTGGCCACGCTCAAGGGCCTGCCCCTCGCGTACAACCGCGACCTGCAGGAGGACAAGGAGCCGGTCTTCGACGCCGCCGACACGCTGGAGGTCCTGCTTCCGGCCGTCTCGGGCATGATTGCGACGTTGAAATTCAACACCGAGCGGATGGAATCCCTGGCACCGCAGGGCTTCGCCCTGGCCACGGACATTGCCGAATGGCTGGTCCGCCAGGGGGTTCCGTTCCGCGAGGCGCATGAGCTCTCCGGCGCAGCCGTGAAGCAGGCCGAAAGCCGCGGGGTTGAACTCTGGGACCTGACGGACGAGGAATATGCCGCCATCTCGGAGCACCTGACGCCGGAGGTCCGCACGGTCCTTTCCACCGAGGGTTCGCTCAACAGCCGCAACTCCCAGGGCGGGACGGCACCTGCCGCCGTCGAGCGCCAGCTCATCGCGCTGGAAGCCGAGCTGACCGGCGTGCGGGAGTACGCCGGCTAACACCCACACGCTCTCTCACTTGTTGCAGCTATTTGGCCGACGCTCTCTCACTTTCCCCGGGAAAGTGAGAGAGCGTTGCCGGTGGTCATGCAATAAGTGAGAGAGCGTTGTGCGTTTATGGTGGGTGCATGAGCGAATCCTTCCGCCAGTACCTTCGTGCCCTGCCGGACTTTCCCGACGACCTTCCGGATTTTGATCCGGCGGAGGCGCCGGCTGACCCGGCCCAGCTGTTCCGGCAATGGCTGGCAGAGGCGCTGGCCGCCGGAGAACCCCAGCCGCATGCGTGCAGCCTGGCTACGGTCGGGGCCGGCGCCCAGCCCTCGTCGCGGATGTTGATCCTTAAGGACATCGACGACGACGGCTGGCACATCGCGACGTCCCGCACCTCGCGCAAGGGCAAGGAACTCGCGGCGACCCCGAAGGCGGCCCTGAATTTCTACTGGCCGCTGCAGGGCCGGCAGGTCCGCGTGGCAGGCGGCGTCGTGGAGCTGTCCACAGAGGCCTCGGCAGCGGACTGGGCCGCCAGGCCTGCGGCGGATGGCAGCGGCAATCCGGACTGGCAGCTCTACGCCGTCCGGCCGGACGAGATTGAGTTCTGGCAGGCCCGCCACGACCGCCGCCACGTGCGCCACCGCTACGGTGCCGGTACTGACGGTCGCGATTCCGGCAGGGACCTGCGTTAAGGGCGATTAACTGTCCGCTACGATGGCGGGTATGACCGCAATCACACCGGACGCGCTGCTCGCCGAACTCCACAAAGCTGCCGACGTCGTTGCCTCCCAGGCCGGCAAACTCACCGAAGAAGACGTGACGGCCCCTTCCTTACTGCCGGGCTGGACCCGGGGCCACGTGCTTGCGCACCTGGCCGGCATTTCGAATGCCATGGCCCGGCAACTTGAGTTCGCCGGCCGCGGCGAGACAGTTGAACTTTATGACGGCGGCTTTGAAGGCCGCACCAAAGCCATCGAAATGTCCGCCGGGCACACCCTGGAGCAACACCGGGCGGATGTGGATTCTGCGCTGGAGCACGCCCTGCGGGCCTTCGATGCTTTGGATGCCAGCGCCTGGCAGGTGCCGATTTCCTACCGCGGGGGAGTGGTTATGGACGGTGGCCTGGCCCTCTGGCGCGAACTCGTGATCCATGCCTCGGACCTGAACACCGGACGTGGCCCGGAATCCTGGAGCCGGCCCTTCTGCGAGCACTTGTTCGATTTCCTGGCCGCCCGCGTGCCGGAGGGCCAGCGGTTCGTGCTGCAGCCACTTGGCCTTCCGCCGGTGACCATTGGTACCGGCAACCGATCCATCGTCATTAACGGAATGCTGACGGACATCGCGGCCTGGCTCGCGGGGCGTGAGCCCTCGCTGGGCAGCCTGCGTGCGTCTGCTGCTGCCGACGGGGTGGATCTTCCGGAACTCCTGCCGTGGCCCGCGGGCGTTCCGGCCAGCAAGTAGGGTTGCCGGCTCCGTCAGCGTTTCTCGCGTCCCAGCAGGCTTTCCTTGACGGCGAGCCCCCACCGGAATCCGCCCAGCGTGCCGTCTGTCCGCACCACGCGGTGGCACGGTACGAACAGGGCTGCCGCGTTGAAGGCGCAGGCACTCGCCGCGGCCCGGACGGCCCTCGGGTTTCCGGAGAGCTCCGCGTATTCCGTGTAGGTCACCGGGCGTCCGGGGCTCACCGTCCGGAGGACATCCCAGGCATGGCTGCGGAACGGCCCCGATTTCTGCAGGACCGGCACACGCATCGCAGGCTCCGGATCGCCGGCGTAGAAGGCAACCACGGCGTCCGAGATATCGCCAAGATCCAGGGCCGGGACTAATTCATCCGGCAGCAGTTCGGGATGGATCTGCCCGGTCAGCTCCGCAGCCTCCGCGGTCCAGCCGGACGCCAGGACGGCGCCGTCGCGGGCAATGATGGTGAACGGACCGTCCGGGGTGGACATGGTCAGCAATTGGGCTTTCATTTCTTCGCTTTCTTGGGTTAAATCTCCGGGATTAACTCTTCAGGGTTAACTCATCGAGGCGGCAGACTCGGCCTGCCGCCTCGGCCTGGCTTGAGGGCGCATGGCGGCAGCACGCCAGAGGTGCATAGTGGCGTAGGAACGCCAGGGGCTCACGTCCGTGAAGTCCGCGGGCTGCACGCCGGGCGGCCGTTCACCCGCCTGCGGGCCGGTGTCGAGGGCGAGGATGCCGTTGCGCACGGCGGCGTCATTGGCCAGGAACACGTCCGGTGCACCGATCACGCGCATGGCAACGTACCCCACCGTCCAGGGTCCCACCCCGGGCAGCGGCAGGAGCTTGGACTGCAGGCCTGCCAGGTCGTCTCCGTAACCGAAGTCGAGTTCCCCTGCGGCCATGGCGCCGGCTGCGGCGCGGACCGAGTCAATCCGCCGCTGCGGACCACGCAGCAGGGCGAATCCCGGGTCGGCGATCTGGGCCGCAGTGGGGAAGAGGCGGTGCAGGCCATCAGCCGGCACCAGGCTCTCGCTTCCGCAGGCGGACAGCTGGGTGAGGGCGGTCCGGGCGGCCGCGACGGTGATCTGCTGGCCGATCATCGCCCTGATCAGCAACTCCTGCGGATCCACGGCCCCGGGCATCCGCATGCCCGGAAAGGCTTTGACCGCGGGTGCCAGCCGCGGATCGTCTTCCAGCGCGCTGTCGATGGCAACGGGGTCTGCATCGAGGTCCAGGAGCCGCCGGACCCGGCTGAGCAGCGACGGCAGGTCCCGGAGGTCCACGGCCCCGATGGTGAGGACCAGGGGCCGCCCCGGGGCGCCGGCGTCTAACTCAACGCTAAAGCGGGCGTCAGCGTGCGGCAGCCGCAAGGTCCTCGCATAGGAGGTTCCGGTGCCGGCCTCGATCCCGGGAATGGAGCGCACGGCGAGGAATTCGAAGATGCCCGGGTCGAACGGTTCACGGTAGGGCAGGTTCAGCGTCAGGGCCGTCGTCGCAGTAGGCGTCCGGTGGTGGCGCGCGGTGCCCCGGAGAGCCGTCGGCGTCATGTCGAAGACCTCGCCTATTGTTTCGTTGAACTGGCGGACGCTGCTGAACCCGGCCGCGAATGCCACGTCGGCGAGCTTCATCTGCGTGGAAACCAGCAGCGTCCGGGCCGTCTGTGCCCGGCCGGCCCGGGCCAGCGACAGCGGGCCGGCGCCAAGCTCGTGGCTGAGGATCCGGTTGAGCTGCCGCGAGGAGTAGCCGAGCCGCGACGCGAGCCCTTCCACGCCGTCGCGGTTGATGACGCCGTCGTTGATGAGCCGCATGGCCCGCCCCGCGATGTCCGAGCGGATGTTCCACGCCGGCGTTCCCGGAACGGCTTCCGGAAGGCAACGCTTGCAGGCCCGGTATCCCGCGTCGTGGGCCGCAGCGGAGGTTTCGTAGAACGTGACGTTCTCCGCTTTCGGCGTCCGGGCCGGGCACGAGGGTCGGCAGTAGATGCCTGTGGTCCGGACGGCTGTGTAGAACTGCCCGTCGAAACGGGGGTCGCGGGCATCGATTGCCCGGTACCGCTGCCAGAAGTCCATGGCTCCATCCTGTCAGCTCGGGAACCCGGGTGCTAGCGGAAATCGGACACGGCCGTGGGCCATGCTGAGGTCGGCCTTTGTTAAAATCGATGCATGAGCAGCAGCCCGCCGCGACCCGGACACGAACACGCCGTGCGGGAGTTACTTTCCGGGGACGCCCGGCACGTGGCGCCCCTGGTGCTTGGGGCCATACTCACCCATGACAGTCCAGAGGGTGCGGTCTCCGTGCGGATCACCGAGGTGGAGGCCTATCTTGGCCCGCACGACTCCCCGCACCCGGACCCCGGTTCCCACACCTTCCGCGGACAGACCGGGCGAAACAAGCCCATGTTCGGACCCGCCGGGCACCTGTATGTCTACTTCACCTATGGCATGCATTATTGCGCCAACATCGTCTGCGGACCGCCCGGTACAGCGTCGGCCCTGCTCCTGCGGGGCGGGGAAATCGTGGCTGGCGAAGACCTGGCACGTACCAGACGCCCGACGTCGAAATCCTCCAAAGACCTGGCCAGCGGGCCCGCCAGGCTGGCCACCGCACTGGGACTGACGACGGCGGACAGCGGGCGGGACGCGCTCGGTGAACCGTTCAGGCTGGAGCTGCCGGTGGCGCGGGCACGCGACATCAGCACCGGGCCGCGGGTGGGGGTTTCGGGGGCCGGCGGCAGCCACGCCTATCCGTGGCGGTACTGGCTGACCGGCGATCCCACGGTCTCCCGCTACAAGGCCGCGAAGGCCCGTCCTGTTTAGGCGCCGCCGCTTCGGCCCAGGCTTCGGCGCCGCGGACGTCCGGATCGTGAAGAATGGCCGCCACCGGCATAGGGTGGATGCGTGAATCAAAGCGAGTCGGGCCAAACCAGACGAAGCGTTCCTGTGGACCAGCTGATCAGCAGCCTCTGCGCCACCGTGCCGGACTATCCCAAGCCCGGAATCATCTTCAAGGACCTGACGCCGGTCTTTGCCAACGGTGCCGCCCTCCGTGCCGTGGTGGACGCACTGGTTGAGCCGTTCAAAGGACAATTCGACGCCGTGGCGGGGGTGGAAGCCCGCGGCTTCCTGCTGGCGGCCGCTGCTGCCTATGCCACCGATACTGGCGTGATCACGGTGCGAAAAGCCGGAAAGCTCCCCCGCAAGGTGGTCGCGGAGGACTATGCGCTGGAATACGGGACGGCAACGCTCGAGCTGCACACCACTGACCTGCCGGCCGGGAGCCGTGTGCTGATTCTCGACGACGTCCTTGCCACCGGCGGTACGCTCGGCGCCGCCACCCGCCTGTTTGAACGCTGCGGCGTCCACGTTGCCGGCGTGGGCGTGGTCATGGAACTTGGTGAACTGCGTGGACGCTCGGCACTCACGGGCCACCGGGTCCGCTCACTCATCCGGCTCTAGGACGCGCGCCTGTCCCGAAGCCGCGCCGGGCCTGCCGCCCGACGTCGGGCGTTCCGGTCCCGGAGCCGCGGCCGGAGCCGCGGGGGCGCCGGGTGCGGAAAAACCGGGGTCACTGAAATGTTTCAGACGCGTTCATCAAAATGGTTGTAGAATGGACGGTCTGTCTTTTGCGATAGGGGAAAGTCTCGATGCTCGACGCTGATTTGGCCCATGAACGGGACTATGTTGCCGGACTGTATGCCCGCCTTGATGAGTTGCGCGAGGAAAAGCGCACTCAACTTGCCCAGGTCCGCCGTGCCGGTGCCGTGGGAACCATGCAAAATGTTTCCGAACGGGACGCCTTCGCGGCGCTCTATGAGGACCGCCTGGCACAGCTGGATGCTGTGGACGACCGGCTGGTTTTTGGCCGCCTCGATTTGGACTCGGGGGAGGCCCAGTACATCGGCCGTATCGGCCTGACGACTGACGACCTCCAGCGGCTCATGGTCGACTGGCGTGCGCCCGAGGCCGGGCACTTCTACCAGGCCACTGCTTTCGACCGCCAGGGCGTGCGCCGCCGGCGCCACCTTATTCTGCAGGGCCGCGACGTCAAGGCCATCGAAGACGACGTCCTCGACGCCGGCATGCTGGCCGACAATGAATCGCTGCAGGGCGAGGGCGCGCTGCTGGCCGCCCTTAACTCCAAGCGCACCGGACGCATGTCCGACATCGTGGGCACCATCCAGTCGGAACAGGACCGGATCATCCGCTCGTCGATCTCCGGCGCCGTCGTCGTCCAGGGCGGGCCCGGAACGGGCAAGACGGCGGTTGCGCTGCACCGCGCCGCATACCTCCTCTACACCCACCGTGACCGGCTCAAGACCGCTGGGGTTCTCCTGGTGGGTCCGTCGTCGTCATTCATGAAATACATTGAGCGCGTCCTGCCGTCACTCGGCGAGACGGGCGTGGTCATGGCGAGCGTCGGCCGGCTCATGCCCGGCATCAACGCCGTGCCCGAACAGGAAGCGGACGTCGCTGCCCTCAAGGGCAGGCTGGACATGGCCGAGGTGGTTGCCAACGCCGTCTCCAACCGGCAGCGCATTCCGGCTGAGAACCGGATCCTTGAAGTCGACGGCCGCAAGCTGGTCCTGACACCCCGCCAGGTGCGGCGGGCCCGGGAAAAAGCCCGCGCCACCCACAAGCCGCACAACGAGGCGCGCCTGACGTTCGTGAAGATCCTGCTTCGTGAGCTCACCGAGCAGATGACCGAGCTCGTCGAGGCCGGCAGCATCGGCAACAACGCCGACCGTTCGTATCTCGCCGAGGACGTCCGCACTGCTCGCGATGTCCGGATCGCACTGAATCTGTGCTGGATGCCGATGACCCCGGAAAAGCTCATCTCCGAGCTGTTCAGCAAGCCGGCGATCCTGGAGGCGTGCACGCCCCACCTGACCGACGCTGAACGCGCCCTCCTCAGCCGCCCGGTGGACAGCCCCTGGACCGAAGCCGACGTGCCGTTGCTGGATGAAGCGGCCGAACTGCTGGGCGAACTTGATCCCGCCGCCGGTCGCGGGCTGGCCCAGCAGGAGCACGACCGTGCCCGGGACATCGCCAACGCCAAACAGACCCTGGTGAACATGGAAACCGCCGGGGTGGACGTGCTGATGACGGCCGAGGAACTCGTCGACCAGAACCAGGAGCGCGAAGCGCGGCTCACCGCGGCGGAACGCGCCACCAGCGACCGCACGTGGGCCTTTGGGCACATCGTTGTCGATGAGGCGCAGGAGCTGTCGCCGATGCAGTGGCGGCTGTTGGTGCGGCGTTGCCCGCTGAAATCGTTCACGATCGTGGGCGACATCGCCCAGACGAGCTCCGTGGCTGGCGCCAAGTCCTGGCAGAGCGCGCTGGAGCCCATGTTCGGCGACCGCTGGCAGCTCGAGGAACTCACCGTCAACTACCGCACGCCCTCCCAGATCGCGGAGGCGGCGGCACGGATGGCCACCGCCGCCGGTCTGGTGATCTCTGCTCCCAAGGCCGTCCGCGAAGGCCGCTGGTCGCCGATCATTGACCGCGTGGATGACGGGGCAATCGTCAGCAGGCTCGTTGAGGTCCTTCCGGATGAGCTCGACGCGCTCGACGGCGGCCTGCTGGCAGTGATTGCCGACGGCGAACTGCTGCCGCAGGCCACTTCTGCCTTGCGCGCTGCCTACGGCCACCGAGTCGGTACCGGGGCCGGCAGCTACGAGCAGGACATTGTGGTCATCAGCCCGCGGGAAGCAAAGGGCCTGGAATTCGACGGCGTTGTGGTGCTGGAGCCGTCCATGATGCTCAACCATGAACACGGACGCGTCGGCGACCTCTACGTGGCCATGACCCGGCCCACACAGCGGCTGCGGCTGATCGCAGCCGCCCCGGTGCCGGCAGGCATCGAACGCTGATCCCCGGTGGCGGGAGGACCGGTTTGTCCCGGGCTCCCGCCACCCCGGGGGCGCTGTCACGCAGCGCTGGGGGCCGGGCAATCCTGCTAACTTAGATCACGTGTCCCAACTAAATGATCTCGAGTCCCAGCAGAACGATCCGACCTTTGCCAATATCTGGCAAGAGCTCAACTGGCGCGGCCTGGTCCACGTGTCCACTGACGAAGTGGAACTGGAAAAGCTGCTCGCCGGGGACCCGATCACCTATTACTGCGGGTTCGATCCAACCGCTCCCAGCCTGCACCTGGGCAACCTCGTGCAGCTTCTCCTGATGCGCCGCCTTCAGCTCGCCGGCCACAAGCCGTTGGGCCTGGTAGGCGGATCCACCGGCCTGATCGGTGATCCGAGGCCGACGGCGGAACGCACCTTGAACACCAAGGACACCGTTTCCGAATGGGTCGGGTACCTTCAGGCCCAAGTGCGTCGCTTCCTGAGCTTTGACGGCGACAACGCCGCCAGGATGGTCAACAACCTCGACTGGACGGCCCCGCTTAGCGCCATCGACTTCCTTCGCGAAATCGGCAAGCACTTCCGGGTCGGCACCATGCTCCGCAAGGACGCCGTTGCCTCCCGCCTCAGTTCGGATGAGGGCATCAGCTACACCGAGTTCAGCTACCAGATCCTGCAGGGCATGGACTACCTCCAGCTCTTCCGTGACTACGGCTGTGTCCTGGAGACCGGCGGCTCGGACCAGTGGGGCAACCTCACCAGCGGTACCGAACTTATCCGCAAGGTGGAGGGCAAGCACGTGCATGCCCTTGGCACGCCGCTCATCACCAATTCGGACGGCACCAAGTTCGGAAAGAGCGAAGGCAACGCCATCTGGCTTGATCCGGAGATGTGCAGCCCCTACGCCTTCTACCAGTTCTGGCTCAACACTGCTGATGCCGACGTTGCCGCGAGGCTGAAGGTGTTCACGTTCCTGACCCGCGCAGAGATAGAAGCCCTGGAGGTTTCCATTGCCGAGCGTCCCTTCGCCCGCGAAGGGCAGCGCCGGCTTGCGTTCGAAGTGACCTCGCTGGTCCACGGCGTGGAGGCAACGGAGAAGGTCATCGCTGCCTCGGCGGCACTCTTCGGCGGCGGCGATCTCGCTGCGCTGGACGAGCAGACGCTTTCGGCCGCCACAGCCGAACTGCCGTCGGCGCGTGTTGACTCGGAGGGGATGGGCATTGTGGATCTGCTCGTGGCCTCGGGACTCTCGGACAGCAAGTCGGCCGCCCGCCGGACGGTGGGCGAAGGCGGCGCTTACGTCAACAACACCAAGGTCACCGATCCTGATGCAGTTATTCCGGGCAGCGAACTCCTGCACGGGCGCTACCTGCTCTTGCGCCGCGGGAAGAAAAACCTGGCAACTGTGGAAGTGGCAGCTTCCTAGGATAAGGCGCACCCAAGAAGTCATATGCACGCTCCTTTCCGGCCGATTTGCGCGGCCGGGGAGGAGCGTGTAATGTTTTCTGAGTCGCCGCCGCTGAGTGGTGACAAACCCCCTACAAATGAGAAGCAATTCTTCATGCGCAAGGCGCAAAGATGAGAAGTTGCTTCGCATTTTGCTGGGCGGATTCACTCCACCAAGTGAATTTCGGGAGAATAGCCGGATTTGCAAAGTGGAATTGAATGAAATAAGCTAGAAACATCGCAGCGAAGAAATGATAACAAAGAATTCACTGGAATTCAAATATTTGTTTGAAAAGTATTCGAATGTGTCTGTTGTTTGAGAACTCAATAGTGTGCCAAGTTTGTTGATACCAATTTATTTTATGGATTGGTTGAATTGACTGGATCCGCCACCCCGTGGTGTGGTCTGGTTTTTACAGCTGGTTTCAAATTTTGTGCAGTCTGGTTCCGCGTTTTCCCGTGGTTCCTGGTTGTGTCTGTTTTTGTTTTACTTCAACGGAGAGTTTGATCCTGGCTCAGGATGAACGCTGGCGGCGTGCTTAACACATGCAAGTCGAACGATGAACCTCACTTGTGGGGGGATTAGTGGCGAACGGGTGAGTAACACGTGAGTAACCTGCCCTTAACTCTGGGATAAGCCTGGGAAACTGGGTCTAATACCGGATATGACTCCTCATCGCATGGTGGGGGGTGGAAAGCTTTTTGTGGTTTTGGATGGACTCGCGGCCTATCAGCTTGTTGGTGAGGTAATGGCTCACCAAGGCGACGACGGGTAGCCGGCCTGAGAGGGTGACCGGCCACACTGGGACTGAGACACGGCCCAGACTCCTACGGGAGGCAGCAGTGGGGAATATTGCACAATGGGCGAAAGCCTGATGCAGCGACGCCGCGTGAGGGATGACGGCCTTCGGGTTGTAAACCTCTTTCAGTAGGGAAGAAGCGAAAGTGACGGTACCTGCAGAAGAAGCGCCGGCTAACTACGTGCCAGCAGCCGCGGTAATACGTAGGGCGCAAGCGTTATCCGGAATTATTGGGCGTAAAGAGCTCGTAGGCGGTTTGTCGCGTCTGCCGTGAAAGTCCGGGGCTCAACTCCGGATCTGCGGTGGGTACGGGCAGACTAGAGTGATGTAGGGGAGACTGGAATTCCTGGTGTAGCGGTGAAATGCGCAGATATCAGGAGGAACACCGATGGCGAAGGCAGGTCTCTGGGCATTAACTGACGCTGAGGAGCGAAAGCATGGGGAGCGAACAGGATTAGATACCCTGGTAGTCCATGCCGTAAACGTTGGGCACTAGGTGTGGGGGACATTCCACGTTTTCCGCGCCGTAGCTAACGCATTAAGTGCCCCGCCTGGGGAGTACGGCCGCAAGGCTAAAACTCAAAGGAATTGACGGGGGCCCGCACAAGCGGCGGAGCATGCGGATTAATTCGATGCAACGCGAAGAACCTTACCAAGGCTTGACATGGGCCGGACCGGGCTGGAAACAGTCCTTCCCCTTTGGGGCCGGTTCACAGGTGGTGCATGGTTGTCGTCAGCTCGTGTCGTGAGATGTTGGGTTAAGTCCCGCAACGAGCGCAACCCTCGTTCCATGTTGCCAGCGCGTAATGGCGGGGACTCATGGGAGACTGCCGGGGTCAACTCGGAGGAAGGTGGGGACGACGTCAAATCATCATGCCCCTTATGTCTTGGGCTTCACGCATGCTACAATGGCCGGTACAAAGGGTTGCGATACTGTGAGGTGGAGCTAATCCCAAAAAGCCGGTCTCAGTTCGGATTGGGGTCTGCAACTCGACCCCATGAAGTCGGAGTCGCTAGTAATCGCAGATCAGCAACGCTGCGGTGAATACGTTCCCGGGCCTTGTACACACCGCCCGTCAAGTCACGAAAGTTGGTAACACCCGAAGCCGGTGGCCTAACCCCTTGTGGGAGGGAGCTGTCGAAGGTGGGACTGGCGATTGGGACTAAGTCGTAACAAGGTAGCCGTACCGGAAGGTGCGGCTGGATCACCTCCTTTCTAAGGAGCACCTACAGCAACCCTGCCCCGTGTATGCGGGTGTGGTGGTGTTGTCAGGAGTACGCCCGTTGCGCAGACGATAGTTCTGCGGCGGGTGCTCACGGGTGGAATATCAGCAAATAGCGGCCGCATGGTTTTGTCCTTGCCCAGTACGGATGCTCTTGAGTGTCCTGGAACGGCGGGGGCGGGGCGCAGGCGGTTTAGTGTTTGGCACACTGTTGGGTCCTGAGGCAACAGGACCGGGAGGGTTTCTTCCCGGGTTTTGTTTGTTTCTGGTTTCCTGGCTGCACCGATCACACGGTTGTTGTCCCTTTGCGGGGGTGCGTGTGTGGGGTGTGTGGTACGGGGTTGTTGTTTGAGAACTACATAGTGGACGCGAGCATCTTTTATAAGAAGCAATTTCCAAGAATATGAACCTGGATCTGGTTCTTCGCCTTTCGGGGTGGGGGATTGGTTTCTGTGGTTCTCTCGAAAATTAGCGTTTTTGATCTTTTGTGGTCAAGTTTTTAAGAGCACACGGTGGATGCCTTGGCATTAGGAGCCGAAGAAGGACGTAGGAATCTGCGATAAGCCTGGGGGAGTCGATAACCGGACTGTGATCCCAGGGTGTCCGAATGGGGAAACCCCGCCAGGGACGCGAGTTGCCTGGTGACCCGCATCTGAACACATAGGGTGCGTGGAGGGAACGCGGGGAAGTGAAACATCTCAGTACCCGCAGGAAGAGAAAACAATAGTGATTCCGTTAGTAGTGGCGAGCGAACGCGGATCAGGCTAAACCGTTCCATGTGTGATAGCCGGCGGGCGTTGCATGGTCGGGGTTGCGGGACTTTCCGTGCTGTCTCTGCCGGGACAGCGAGGTGTGATGTGCAGGCATAGGTGAACGGTCTTGAAAGGCCGGCCAGAGAGGGTGTGAGCCCCGTAACCGTAATGTTGTGTACCGCCTGGGAAGTATCCCAAGTAGCACGGGGCCCGAGAAATCCCGTGCGAATCTGTCAGGACCACCTGATAAGCCTAAATACTCCCTAATGACCGATAGCGGACCAGTACCGTGAGGGAAAGGTGAAAAGTACCCCGGGAGGGGAGTGAAACAGTACCTGAAACCGTGTGCTTACAATCCGTCGGAGCCAGTCTGATTCTGGTGACGGCGTGCCTTTTGAAGAATGAGCCTGCGAGTTAGTGTTACGTCGCGAGGTTAACCCGTGTGGGGCAGCCGTAGCGAAAGCGAGTCTGAATAGGGCGTTGCAGTGGCGTGATCTAGACCCGAAGCGAAGTGATCTACCCATGGCCAGGTTGAAGCGACGGTAAGACGTCGTGGAGGACCGAACCCACTTCAGTTGAAAATGGAGGGGATGAGCTGTGGGTAGGGGTGAAAGGCCAATCAAACTTCGTGATAGCTGGTTCTCCCCGAAATGCATTTAGGTGCAGCGTTGCGTGTTTCTTACCGGAGGTAGAGCTACTGGATGGCTAATGGGCCCTACAAGGTTACTGACGTCAGCCAAACTCCGAATGCCGGTAAGTGAGAGCGCAGCAGTGAGACTGTGGGGGATAAGCTTCATAGTCGAGAGGGAAACAGCCCAGACCACCAACTAAGGCCCCTAAGCGTGTGCTAAGTGGGAAAGGATGTGGAGTTGCGAAGACAACCAGGAGGTTGGCTTAGAAGCAGCCATCCTTAAAAGAGTGCGTAATAGCTCACTGGTCAAGTGATTCCGCGCCGACAATGTAGCGGGGCTCAAGTACACCGCCGAAGTTGTGGCATTCACATTTTATCCAAGCCGCCTCCTTGTGGGGTTGGTTCAGGAGTGTGGATGGGTAGGGGAGCGTCGTGTGGGCAGTGAAGTCGCGGTGTAAACCAGCGGTGGAGCCTACACGAGTGAGAATGCAGGCATGAGTAGCGAAAGACGGGTGAGAAACCCGTCCGCCGAATGATCAAGGGTTCCAGGGTCAAGCTAATCTGCCCTGGGTAAGTCGGGACCTAAGGCGAGGCCGACAGGCGTAGTCGATGGACAACGGGTTGATATTCCCGTACCGGCGAAAAACCGCCCATGCTGAACAGGGGATACTAACCGCCCGAGACCTGCCCGATCACCCTTGTGGTGTGAGGGTTTTGGTGGAGCGCGGGACCTGATCCTGGGAGGTAAGCGTATTAACAGGTGTGACGCAGGAAGGTAGCCGAGCCGGGCGATGGTTGTCCCGGTCCAAGGATGTAGGGCGAACGGTAGGCAAATCCGCCGTTCATGATGCCTGAGACCTGACGGGACCCCTTTAGGGGGGATTCGGTGATCCTATGCTGCCTAGAAAAGCATCGACGCGAGGTTTTAGCCGCCCGTACCCCAAACCGACACAGGTGATCAGGTAGAGAATACTAAGGCGATCGAGAGAATTATGGTTAAGGAACTCGGCAAAATGCCCCCGTAACTTCGGGAGAAGGGGGGCCCCAACCTTGATGGACACACGCTGTCCGGAGGGGATCGGGGCCGCAGAGACCAGGGGGAAGCGACTGTTTACTAAAAACACAGGTCCGTGCGAAGTCGCAAGACGATGTATACGGACTGACTCCTGCCCGGTGCTGGAAGGTTAAGAGGACCGGTTAGCCGCAAGGCGAAGCTGAGAATTTAAGCCCCAGTAAACGGCGGTGGTAACTATAACCATCCTAAGGTAGCGAAATTCCTTGTCGGGTAAGTTCCGACCTGCACGAATGGAGTAACGACTTCCCCGCTGTCTCAACCATAAACTCGGCGAAATTGCAGTACGAGTAAAGATGCTCGTTACGCGCAGCAGGACGGAAAGACCCCGAGACCTTTACTATAGTTTGGTATTGGTGTTCGGAGTGGCTTGTGTAGGATAGGTGGGAGACGTTGAAGCCCGGACGCCAGTTCGGGTGGAGTCATCGTTGAAATACCACTCTGGTCACTTTGGACATCTAACTTCGGCCCGTAATCCGGGTCAGGGACAGTGCCTGATGGGTAGTTTAACTGGGGCGGTTGCCTCCTAAAAAGTAACGGAGGCGCCCAAAGGTTCCCTCAGCCTGGTTGGCAATCAGGTGTCGAGTGTAAGTGCACAAGGGAGCTTGACTGTGAGAGAGACATCTCGAGCAGGGACGAAAGTCGGGACTAGTGATCCGGCGGTACATTGTGGAATGGCCGTCGCTCAACGGATAAAAGGTACCTCGGGGATAACAGGCTGATCTTGCCCAAGAGTCCATATCGACGGCATGGTTTGGCACCTCGATGTCGGCTCGTCGCATCCTGGGGCTGGAGTAGGTCCCAAGGGTTGGGCTGTTCGCCCATTAAAGCGGTACGCGAGCTGGGTTTAGAACGTCGTGAGACAGTTCGGTCCCTATCCGCTGCGCGCGCAGGAAATTTGAGAAGGGCTGTCCTTAGTACGAGAGGACCGGGACGGACGAACCTCTGGTGTGTCAGTTGTACTGCCAAGTGCACCGCTGATTAGCTACGTTCGGATGGGATAACCGCTGAAAGCATCTAAGCGGGAAGCTCGCTTCGAGATGAGATTTCCATACACCTTGTGTGTGAGAGGCCCCCAGCCAGACCACTGGGTTGATAGGCCGGATGTGGAAGCGAGGACTAACGACTCGTGAAGCTGACCGGTACTAATAGGCCGATAACTTACACCACACACCCCTTTCGTGAACGGATTCAAAAGACGTTCACACCATGAAAGGGGTAAAAAGAAAACAAGACTGCTTGCGTCCACTATGTGGTTCCCAACCAACAAACCCGTTGCGTTGCAGGAACAAAACCACAACAAAATAACAACACCACACCTGCCCTGACCGGCAGGAGCATGTTGTAACCACAGATTTCCCACACACACCCCCCGGGGCGTGTGACGGGTAGAAGGGTTACGGCGGTCATAGCGTGGGGGAAACGCCCGGTCCCATTCCGAACCCGGAAGCTAAGACCCACAGCGCCGATGGTACTGCACCCGGGAGGGTGTGGGAGAGTAGGTCACCGCCGGAACATCATTCAGGTCGAGAGCCCCAACCAGGCAACTGGTTGGGGCTCTCCCACGTTAACCACCAAAACCCACCCCCCACACCCTCTCCCAGACCCGGCACCCCTTTTGCCGGACCCTCTCTCAGACCCGGCACCCCTTTTGCCGGACCCTCTCCCACATCCGGCACCCCTTCTACCGGACCCTCTCCCACATCCGGCGGCCGCCCGCCCGGGCACCCGAACCAGGCACCGCCCTCGAACCCCCGCCACAACCGCGAGAGCATCCGGAAACCACCCGCCACAACTGAGCGAGCGTCGCCCGGGGGAGTGCGTAAGCTGAGAGAGCGTCACCGGGGGAGGTCCGCCGGCTGCTCCTGGATTTCGCCTGAGCAGCTACTTGGACCGGTGCCCTTACTGGGCCAGACGCTGACACGGATCCGCGTCCCTGTGAGGCTTGCCACGAGAGCAGCTTCCGTGGCTGTGGCAGTTAGTTGGTGAGCGGTGACTCGCCTAGAATTGCATGAGATGTACGGACTTCGAAGCGCTTTATTTCGGGTTGCGTAGGATAACGAAACACGGATAAGAGCGGCTGCGATTGCGCCAGTGGTCGGCTCACAACAGGAGGAATCCAACATGGCTGAGCACAACGGCGGAAATCGAAACGGTAAAGACCGCGGCAGCTACGGAGGCGGCCGACCTTCGGGCGGGGGACCGTACCGCGCCTCGAATAATTCCGGCGGGGATCCCCGCGGATTCCGCGCAAAGGATGATCGCAGTGACCGTCCGTCGCGTGAAGGCGCTGATCGTAAGCCGTTTGGTGATCGTCCGTCCCGTGAGGGTGGGGAGCGCCGTAGCTTCGGTGCAGGTGACCGTGATCGTAAGCCGTTCGGTGCAGGTGACCGTGATCGTAAGCCGTTCGGTGCAGGTGACCGTGACCGTAAGCCGTTCGGTGCAGGTGACCGTGATCGTAAGCCGTTCGGTGCAGGTGACCGTGACCGTAAGCCGTTCGGTGATCGTCCGTCCCGTGAAGGCGGCGAACGCCGCAGCTTCGGCGCAGGCGACCGCGACCGGAAGCCCTTCGGTGCAGGTGACCGCGATCGTAAGCCGTTCGGTGCAGGTGACCGTGACCGTGACCGTAAGCCGTTCGGTGATCGTCCGTCCCGTGAAGGCGGCGAACGCCGTAGCTTCGGCGCCGGTGCAGGTGACCGTGACCGTAAGCCGTTCGGTGCAGGTGACCGTGACCGTGACCGTAAGCCGTTCGGTGATCGTCCGTCCCGTGAAGGCGGCGAACGCCGTAGCTTCGGCGCCGGTGCAGGCGACCGTGACCGTAAGCCGTTCGGTGCAGGTGACCGTGACCGTAAGCCGTTTGGTGATCGCCCGCGCCGGGAAGGCGACGGCGAACGTCGCAGCTACGGTGGCGGGGACAACCGTAAACCGTTTGGTGACCGCCAGGAACGGGCGCCCCGCAGCTTCGACCGTGGCGATTCAGGCCCCCGCGACTTCGGACGCGACCGTCCCGAGGACCGCCCCGCACGCGTACCGAACGCCCGTGACCTGCGCAGCGCCAACCGCCCGGATCGTGAGCGCTCTCCCCAGATCGACGAAGATGTCACCGGCCAGGAGCTGGACCGCGCAACCAAGCATGAGATCAAGACCCTCGAGCCCAAGAGCGCAGAGTGGGTTGCACGCCACCTGGTAATGGCAGGCCGCCTCATCGACGAAGAGCCGGAGCTTGCCTTCCAGCATGCCCTGGCTGCCAGCCGCCGCGGCGGACGTCTCTCGGCAGTGCGCGAGGCGGTGGGTCTGACCGCTTACGCCGCAGGCCACTACGGTGAAGCCCTGCGCGAGTTCCGCACCTACCGCCGTATTAGTGGCTCCAACGTGCACCTGCCCGTCATGGCCGACTGCGAACGCGGCCTGGGACGGCCGGACCGTGCCCTTGACGTGGCCCGTTCCGAGGAAGCCAATGACCTCGACGCACCCGGCAAGGTTGAACTGGCCATCGTGGCCGCCGGCGCCCGCACCGACCTGGGCCAGCTGGACGCGGCCGTGGCCGAACTGGAAATTGCCCAGTTGGACATCAACCGCGCCTTCTCCTACAGCCCCCGCCTCTTCCGCGCCTACGGTGACGCCCTCGCGGCAGTAGGACGGACCGAGGAAGCGGCGAAGTGGCAGCGCCAGGCCGTTGTTGCGGAAAACGCCCTGGGCCTCGGAGAAGACGAGGAACCTGACATCATCGACCTCGGCTGGGACGAGGAAGAAGAAGCCCGCGAAGAGGAAGCAAGGCGCCGCTTGCTCGCTCAGCAGCAGGCTGCCAGTGCGCCCGCCCCGTCGCCGGGTGTCCGTGACGACAGCCAGTCGGCCGTGGTCGAAGCTGCCGCATCGGACGCCGCCGTATCAGATGCTGCTGTCCTGGATGAGGGCTCCGACGACGCCGAAGCGGACTACTTTGAATCCGACGACGCTGAATCCGACGAGGACTCCGTTGAGGAGGACGAACTCGAAGAGGGCACCAGCGGATACGGCACCACCGAGGACGCCGTCCAGGACGCCGGCGATGCGGACACCGCACAGTCGGACCGCGAAAGGGAATAACTGCGCATGAGCGGTGCTTCATTGATTTCCCGGTTCGACGCCCTCCTGTCCGACCTTGACGGTGTTGTCTACGCCGGTCCCCACGCCATCCCGGGCGCCGTCGAGGCCCTCCGCCAACTGGCGGGTATCGACATCGGACTTGGCTACGTGACCAACAACGCGTCCCGGACCCCCGCCCAGGTGGCGGCGCACCTGCGTGAGCTTGGCGCGCCTGCCGAAGACGAGCAGGTGGTCAGTTCCTCGCAGGCTGCCGGCGAGCTGCTGGCGGGACTTCTTCCGGCGGGGGCGCGGGTCCTGGTGACCGGGAGCCCGGCGCTGGCGCATGAGGTGGAACTGGTTGGGCTGACACCCGTCCACAGTGCCAAGGACAACCCGGTGGCGGTGGTCCAGGGATTCAATCCCGAGATCGGCTGGAGGGACCTCGCTGAGGCTTCGTACGTCATCGCCGGCGGCGCCCTGTGGGTTGCCACCAACACGGACATGTCCATTCCGCAGGCCCGCGGCATCGCTCCGGGGAACGGAACCCTGGTGGCTGCCGTTGCTGCGGCCACCGGACAGCGGCCCCTGGTGGCCGGAAAGCCCGAGGCTCCGCTGTTCCGCACCGCCGCCAAACGGCTCACCTCCGACCGGCCGCTCGTCGTGGGCGACCGGCTGGACACCGACATCCTCGGCGGGAACAACGCCGGATTTGCCACGGTGGCAGTGCTCACCGGCGTCGACACCCGGGAATCCATCCTCGCCGCCCGCACGGCCGAGCGGCCGGACTTCCTCATCAACGACCTCAGCGATCTGTACCGCCCGTACCCCGCTGTGGAAGAGCACGACGGCGGCACGTTCCGTTGCGGTTCGGCCTCCGCCGTTGTGCGCGGAGAGACGGTCCACATCAGCGGAGTTCCGGGAGACCTCGACTCGTGGCGGGCAGCCTGCTCCGCGTGGTGGACGGCCAATCCGCAGGCGGAAACTGCCCTGACGCCGGCCATCGAGTGGCTGACGCACTAATCCGGATCACTAGACTGGACAGATGACCGAGCTGAACAACTTTCCGGAAGCCGGCCGCAGCATGAGACCGGTCGGCGACGCGTCAGTCGACGCTGCGCTGGACCGGCTGGCTGCCATTGAAGGGCTCCCGGTTGCCGGGCACGCCGATGCCTACGCGGCACTTCACGATGCCCTGCTGGATGCGCTCAACGACGACGATCCGTCCGCTGCGGGTGACAACTGAGGATGGCCAGGCTTGACCAAATGCTCGTCACCCGTGGGCTGGCGAGATCCCGCACCCACGCCGCGCGCCTGATCGCCGAAGGCAAAGTCAGCTCCGACGGCACCGTTCTCGCGAAAGCCTCCGCCCAGGTGGATGACCTCACGCCCCTGGACGTAGCCGATGACGGGCAGGACAGCTACGTGAGCCGGGCCGGCCACAAACTGGCCGGGGCACTGGAGGCCTTTCCGGAAGTCACGGCTCAAGGCAAGCGCTGCCTGGACGCCGGTGCGTCCACCGGCGGCTTTACCGAGGTCCTGCTCAGGCGGGGTGCGGACCATGTGGTGGCTGTCGACGTCGGACACGGCCAGCTGGTGCCCCAGCTCAGGGACGACCCCCGCGTGTCGGTGCACGAAGGCCTCAATGTTCGTTACATGACGCCGGACGAGATTGGCGGCCCGGCCGCGCTGACGGTCGCTGACCTGTCGTTCATATCGCTGACCCTGGTGTTGGAGCCGCTGGCGGCGTGCACGCATCCCGGTGGCGACCTGGTCCTGATGGTCAAGCCGCAGTTCGAGATCGGCAAGGACCGGCTGGGCCGCACCGGCGTGGTGAATTCCGAGCGTGAACGCCGGATGGCGGTAGAAAAAGTCGCCCATGCGGCGCTCGACGCCGGCCTCGAACTTCGCGGCCTCGCGGCAAGCCCCTTGCCCGGCCAGGACGGAAACGTCGAATACTTCCTGTGGATAAAGCGCAGGATCACCACAGACTTGCCTAAGATCGAAGAGCGGGACGCAGCCGTTGCTGCGTTGCTCGGAACAATCTGGCCGAACCACTAGAAAGCGGAACCCGATGAGCAGGCGTGTACTGGTCCTTGCCCACACCGGCCGCGAGGAATCACTGAAGGCTGCCTGGGAGGCGTGCATCCAGCTGCACGCCTCAGGCATTGTTCCGGTGATGCAAAAATCCGAACTCAAAGACATGGAGGGGTTTTTCGGGCGGCTCGAAGACCCCGTGGAGATCCTCCACGACCACATCCAGCTCCCCGACGTCGAGCTTGTGATGGTCCTGGGCGGCGACGGCACCATCCTCCGTGCCGCCGAACTGGTCCGGGAGGTGGACGTCCCGCTGCTGGGCGTTAACCTGGGCCATGTGGGCTTCCTCGCCGAGAGCGAGCGGGCGGACCTTGCGCAGACCGTCGAATGGATCGCCAGCCGCGACTATACGGTGGAAGAACGGATGACCATCGATGTCCAGGTCTGGGTCCGCGGACAAAAGATATGGCACACGTGGGCACTGAACGAGGCGGCCATCGAGAAAGGCAACCGGGAACGGATGCTCGAGGTGGTCACGGAAGTGGACGAGCGTCCGCTGACGTCGTTCGGCTGCGACGGCGTGGTGATGGCCACGCCCACCGGTTCGACGGCCTATGCCTTCTCGGCCGGCGGCCCCGTGGTCTGGCCGGAAGTGGAAGCCCTGGTGATCGTTCCCATCAGTGCCCACGCGCTGTTTGCCAAGCCGCTGGTGGTCTCGCCCCGGTCCAGGCTGGCCGTGGAGGTCCTGAACCGTACCGACGCCCAGGGTGTGCTGTGGTGCGACGGACGCCGGTCTGTGGACCTGCCGCCTGGCGCACGTGTTGAAGTGACCCGCTCGGCCACGCCCGTGCGGCTCGCGCGGACACACCAGACACCGTTCTCGGCGAGGTTGGTCCGAAAGTTCCAGCTCCCCATCCACGGGTGGCGCGGCCCCATGCCCCAGACCGAGTCCGTCCACACCGGCCCTGTACCCGTCATCCGTACCCCCAGGTCCATGGCGCCGCCTGCGGGTCCCCGGCTCGCCGGGACGTCCGAGACTGATCCGACGACTGCGAAGTGAATCATGCTTGAAGAACTGAGAATCCGCGACCTCGGCGTCATCACCGACGCAACCCTCCCGCTCGGCCCGGGCCTTAGCGTGGTGACCGGCGAAACCGGTGCCGGTAAGACCATGGTGGTCACCGCCGTCGGCCTCCTCTTGGGTGCCCGCTCGGATGCGGGCGCCGTGCGGAGCGGTGCGAAGAGCGCCTCGGCGGAAGCCGTCCTCAAATTGGACGCCGGGCACGCAGCGGTCGTACGCGCGTTGGAGGCGGGTGCTGAGGTGGAGGAGTTCGACGGCGGCGCTGAACTTATCCTTGCCCGGAGGCTGGGTGCGGATGGACGCAGCCGTGCCTACCTTGGCGGCCGCGCCGCCCCCGTGGGGGTCCTGGCGGAGATCGGCGAAAGCCTGGTGGTGGTCCACGGCCAGTCGGACCAGATCAGGCTGAAGGGGGCGCTTGCCCAGCGCGGTGCCTTGGACAAGTTTGCCGGCGACACCTTGGCCGGCCCGCTGGGTACCTACCAGGCCCTGTACAGCCACTGGAAAGCCAGCCAGGCGGAGCTGGACGCGCTGCGGGGCGCGGCTCGTGACAGGCTGCGGGAAGCAGAGTCGCTGGAGATCGCGCTGGCTGAAATCGATGAGGTGGACCCGCAACCGGGTGAGGACGAGTCCCTCAAGGCGGAGGCCGTGAAACTGGCCAACGTCGAAGAACTCCGGATTGCGGCGAACACCGCCCATCAGGCGCTCATCGCCGAGGACTACGGAGACGAAGGCGACGCCACCACGTTGGTGGATGCGGCGAAACGGACCCTGGAACATGTGGCCGAGCACGATGCCGAACTCGGCGCGGCAGCCGCCCGCCTGGCCGAGGTCGGCTTCCTGCTGAACGACATCGCCACGGAACTGGCGAGCTACCAGGCCGGGCTGGATTCAGAGGGGCCGGAGCGGCTCGCGGAGATCGAGGACCGACGGGCCGCGCTGGCCAAACTGGTCCGCAAGTATGCCCCCAGCATCGACGAGGTCCTGGTGTGGGCGGAGAACGCCCGCGTCCGGTTCGACGAACTGCAGGATGACTCCACCCGGATCGAGGCGCTGGACGCGGAAGTCGCCCGGACCGAGGCCGAGCTGAAGAAGCAGGCCGCCGCTATCAGCAAGGTCCGGGGCAAGGCCGCCAAAGATCTTTCTGCACGGGTCAGCGCCGAACTAAAGGCGCTGGCCATGGCCGACGCGACCCTGGTGATCACCATCGAGCCTGCCGCCCAGCTGATGCCGTACGGGGCGGACGAGATCTCGTTCCTGCTTCAGCCCCACTCCGGTGCGCCGGCCCGCCCGCTGGGCAAGGGTGCTTCCGGGGGCGAGCTGTCCCGCGTGATGCTGGCCATCGAGGTGGTGCTCGCCGCAGTGGATCCGGTGCCCACCTTTGTGTTCGACGAAGTGGACGCCGGCGTGGGCGGTCGGGCCGCCGTCGAGATCGGCCGCCGGCTGGCCATGCTGGCGCAGCATGTGCAGGTCCTGGTGGTCACGCACCTTCCTCAGGTTGCCGCGTTCGCTGACCAGCACATCACCGTCACTAAGACATCGGTCAGAGGGGCCGACGGCGGCACCGCCACCGGGTTCACATCCAGCGACGTGCGGCTCCTCGATGGCCCGGAAAGGGTCAAGGAGCTGGCCCGTATGCTTGCCGGCCAGGAAGATTCCGAAACAGCCCAGGCCCACGCCCAGGAGCTGCTGGACGACGCCAAGCTGCTGCCGCAGAGGGCCTGAACCGCACTGCGAGAACCGTCACATCGGCCGCCCGCCACCCGTGGTTTGCAGCTAAAACTTGATCAGGTTCCAGCGGCGGGGGAGACTGAGTCATTTGGGGAATCCGATTTTCGACCCGTGGAAGGCTCAAATGATGATAGGCTCGAATTCCGTGGTGCAGCGATCAAATTCCCGTGTAAATTCCCGGTTCCCGGGCTCGTCCAAGACGACCAAACACATCTTCGTCACCGGCGGTGTGGCGTCCTCGCTAGGCAAGGGACTGACGGCTTCGAGCCTCGGCCACCTGCTGCGGGCACGCGGTTTGTCTGTAACAATGCAGAAGCTCGATCCTTACCTGAACGTGGATCCGGGCACGATGAACCCCTTCCAGCACGGCGAAGTCTTCGTGACTGACGACGGTGCCGAGACTGACCTGGATGTCGGACACTACGAGCGCTTCCTCGATGAAAACCTTGAAGGCTCGGCCAACGTCACAACGGGCCAGGTCTACTCCACGGTCATCGCCAAGGAGCGCCGTGGCGAGTACCTCGGCGACACCGTCCAGGTCATCCCGCACATCACGGATGAGATCAAGCGCCGGATGCGGCTTCCTGCCGAGGGCAAGAACGCTCCGGACGTTATCATCACCGAGATCGGCGGCACGGTTGGCGACATCGAGTCGCAGCCCTTCCTCGAGTCAGCCCGCCAGGTGCGCCAGGACATCGGCCGCGGCAACGTCTTCTTCCTGCATGTGTCCCTGGTCCCGTACATCGGGCCGTCCCAGGAGCTGAAGACCAAGCCGACGCAGCATTCCGTTGCCGCGCTGCGTTCCATCGGCATTCAGCCCGAGGCGATCGTGATCCGTTCGGACCGCGAAGTCCCGCAGGCCATGCGTGACAAGATCGGCCGCATGTGCGACGTCGACATCGACGCCGTCATCGGCTGCCCGGATGCGCCGAGCATTTACGACATCCCCAAGACCCTCCACTCCCAGGGCCTGGACTCCTACATCGTCCGTGCACTGGACCTGCCGTTCAAGGATGTTGACTGGACCAGCTGGGACAAGCTGCTCGAAGCAGTCCACAACCCGAAGCACGAAGTGGAAATCGCCCTGGTCGGCAAGTACATCGACCTGCCGGACGCCTACCTTTCCGTCACCGAGGCCCTGCGCGCCGGCGGCTTCGCCAACGACACCAAGGTCAAGATCCGCTGGGTCCCCTCGGACGAATGCGAAACTCACGAAGGTGCCGTGAACTCGCTCTCCGGCGTGGACGCGATCTGCGTGCCCGGCGGGTTCGGCATCCGCGGCCTCGAAGGCAAGCTGGGCGCGCTCAAGTTTGCCCGCGAAACCAAGCTGCCGGTCCTGGGCCTGTGCCTGGGCCTCCAGTGCATGGTCATCGAATACGCCCGGAACGTGGTGGGCCTTGAGGGCGCATCGTCCAGCGAATTCGAACCGGACTCCAAGTACCCGGTCATCGCCACCATGGAAGAGCAGCTGGACATCGTTGACGGCAAGGGCGACCTCGGCGGCACCATGCGTCTTGGCCTCTACGAAGCCAAGCTGGACGAAGGTTCCGTCATTGCCGAGACCTACGGCACCACCAAGGTCAGCGAGCGGCACCGCCACCGCTACGAAGTCAACAACAAGTACCGCGACCAGATTGCAGCGAAGGGGCTCGTGTTCTCCGGAACGTCCCCGGACGGCAAGCTGGTGGAGTATGTTGAGCTTCCCCGCGAGGTCCACCCGTACTACGTCGCCACCCAGGCCCACCCGGAGCTGAGCTCCCGCCCCACCCGGCCGCATCCTTTGTTCGCGGGCCTGGTCAAGGCCGCGTTGGATCACCAGAAGGGCGGGGATCTGCTTCCCGGCGCCAACAGTGCGGAAGCAACCAGTGCGGAAGCACCGGCTGAGGCCAGCGGCTCCGCCCGCAAGGTCTCCGCCAAGTAGTCACCAACTAAATCAAAGGACGGCGCGATGCCCGGTATGCCTGAAACCCCCAATGCTGCACGGCAGGTTTCGGATGCGCCGAGCCCGCGCCGTCTTTTGTCGTCCCGGAAGGTGTACGAAGGCCGCATCTGGGACGTCGTCAGCGACAGTTTCCAGCTCAGCGAACACGGCGACGAACTGGTGCGCGACTACATCGACCACCCGGGTGCGGTGGCAGTCCTGCCGATGAACGATGCCGGCGAAGTTCTGCTGATGAAGCAGTACCGGCATCCCGTCGGCATGGACCTGTGGGAGATCCCGGCCGGCCTGCTGGACATTGAGGGCGAGGACTTCGTGGTGGGCGCCGCACGTGAGCTCGCCGAGGAGGCAGACCTGGTAGCCGGCAGCTGGAATGTGCTGGCCGACTTCTTCAACTCCCCGGGATCCTCGAGCGAGGCGATCCGCATTTACCTCGCCCGGGATTTGAGTGACGTGCCGGATCATGAACTCCACGTCCGAACGGATGAGGAAGCCGAGATAGAACTGCACTGGACACCGTTGGAGGAAGCGGTGGCGGCCGTTCTGGAGGGCCGGCTGCACAACCCGTCCGCCGTCGTCGGAATTCTTGCCGCCGCGGCAGCACGCGCGGACGACTTCGAGCATCTGCGTCCGGCAAACGCCCCCTGGCCCGCCCATCCCAGCCAGCGTTAATGGGCAGCACCGTCACTCCCGCGCCGGAACGTGCCGGTGCTGAACCAACGCGTGCAGAACCAACCCGTGCGGAGCCAACGCGTGCTGAACCAACCCGTGCCGGACAAACACAAAGCGAAGGTTCCGGCCGGCCACGCAACGCCATAGACCGCGCCGTGAACGACTACCTCCAGCACATGGGCGTGGAGCGTGGTCTGGCGGCGAACACGTTGTCCGCCTACCGCCGTGACCTTGCCCGGTACGCGAACTACCTCGCCGTATGCGGCCCGGAACGCCCGGGCGATGTCACCCGGCGGCACGTCACCGGGTTTGTGCAGGCATTGTCCGACGGTTCCGACGGCGGGACAGCACTCGGTGTCAGGTCCGCCGCCCGGACCGTCGTGGCGGTCCGCGGCCTCCATAAGTTCTGGGCGCTGGAAGGAATTACGACGGCGGATCCCGCCAGCGATGTCCACCCGCCCATGCCCGGCAAACGGCTGCCCAAGGCCATCAGTGTGGACGAAGTCACCCGGATCCTGGAAGCGGCCGGTACCGACACGGCTACAGGCTTGAGGGACCGGGCCCTGCTGGAGTTTCTCTATTCCACCGGTGCCCGCATCAGCGAGGCGGTGGGCCTGGACGTCGACGACATATCGCTCCAGACGGAGCAGGCCGGCCCGGCCATCGTCCGGCTCTTCGGCAAGGGGTCCAAGGAACGCCTGGTGCCGCTTGGGTCCTACGGAGCGCGTGCCCTTGACGCGTACCTGGTGCGCGGCCGGCCGCTGCTGGCCGCCAAAGGCAAGGGTACGCCGGCGCTGTTCCTGAACGCCCGCGGCGGCCGGATCAGCCGGCAGAGCGCGTGGACGATCCTCAAGGCTGCTGCAGACAAGGCCAACATCACCAAGGACGTTTCGCCCCACACGCTCCGCCACTCGTTCGCCACCCATCTCCTGGAAGGTGGTGCGGACGTGCGGGTGGTGCAGGAACTTCTCGGCCACGCCTCTGTCACCACCACCCAGGTCTACACGCTGGTGACGGCAGATACCCTGCGGGAGATTTACGCCGCGGCCCACCCGAGGGCGCTGGGCTGACCTGGCGGAGGAAATATTCTTCTGTCGAATGTAATAATTCCGCCCCCGCCAAACACTTAACTGTTAGCAGGTCGGTACGGGATTCCAGGGGGACGAATGTTGGGGGCACGGGAGCGCTCATTCACGGTTTTGCACTCGGAGCACTTCGGACGCATCTACCGGTATATCGCTTATCGAATCAACGATGCAGACCGGGCAGAGGAGCTCGCGGCAGATGTTTTCAGGATTGCCTGGGAGAAGGATCTCCCCGAGCAACCAGGGATTGGCTGGCTTGTTGCCGCCGCCCGGAACGTTGTGGCCAACGAGTACAAGGGCCGTCACCGTCAGCAGCTGCTGCGGCGAAGACTGCAGGACCAGGTAAGGGCCGCAGCGGCTACGAACGACAATGAATCCAACGCCGTGGCCGACGTCCTCGCAAAGCTGAACGACAAACAGCGCGAAGTGCTTATGCTCGCCTACTGGGACGGGCTGACAACAGCTGAACTCGCCGAAAGCCTGGGCTGCTCCCTCTCTGCTGCAGGCGTGCGCCTGCACCGGGCCAGGAAATCATTCGCCGGCATGGTCCCGGCACACCTGATGAACGAAAGGACGGCCTAGCCATGGATCGGATCGAACAGCTCATGAAAAACGCAAAACCGCAGATTCCCGGTACCCGGCCGCAGACCGTCCCGGCCAGCCCTGAGGTCCCCGAGGACAAACCAGAGGCACAGGCCGCCCACACGTTCTCCGGAACCTTCACCGACAGCGGCGGCGTCACTTCCCTGGACCGGGCACGGCAGTCCAAACGCCGCACGGCTATCCGCACAGTCGTCGCGGCATTGGCGGCGGCAGCAGTAGTTACCCTCGCGGTGGTGGCCGGCAACATGGGGTCCATCAACTCTCCGGCGCCAGGACCTGCCGCCAGCAACACCGGCAGCACTTCAGCTCCCTCGTCCGGGCCGTCCGCAAGCAGTTCGGCCGCGGCAGCCGACACTCCTAAACCGTCCGCTTCGGCAGTGCCGCCGCCGGCACCCTCCGAACCGGACGTGGGCTGGCAGGCGTTTACAAGCGCGAACGGAAAAGTCACCTTTGACCACCCTGCCAGCTGGGATGTCGTTCCGCTGTCTGGGGATGCCGACGGCAACGCAGTGAGGCTCGAGGTCACCGACGATGCCGGCATGTTTGTCGCGGAACTCGTCTATGGGGTCCACGGTGGCCTCGGTGGAGGATGTGAAGGGCCTCGCCCCTATTCCGTGCTCGATACCGAAGAGATGCAACTGCCTTACAACCCCGGTAGAAGCGACGTCACTCCGAGATTCATTTTCCGGGCCGTCGAAACAGGCTCCGGAGTCAATGCCTCATTGGGCATCACATCCACCAGGGCCGGCGTCGATGGAAAGTCGTGCATGTTCTACAACGTGGTCAACGGGCCGGAAGAATCTCCCACGTACATGTTCGCTGACGCCGTGCAGGTGAACTCTGCTCCTTTGCCTGACGACGCACCGGGGGTAAAGGAGTTTGCCACTGTCGGTGACGCACAGGCGTATATGAAGACACCTGGCTACCTCAACGCCAGGCGCATGATCACGTCGCTGCAGATCAACGCCGGCTGAGGTCAACACAGCTAGTCTGGTGTCCATGACCTCGACGCCCGTAACCCTCTGCTTCCTGCTCCGGGACTGGCCCGACGGCCGAACGGAAGTCCTTCTCGGCCTCAAGAAGACCGGCTTCGGCAGGGGCAAGATCGTGGGGCTGGGCGGTCATGTGGAGCCGGGGGAGAGCCACGCCGAAGCCGCCTGCCGGGAGGTCCAGGAAGAGTCCGGCGTCATAGTGCTCGAGCGGGACCTGCGCCCTGCCGGCGTGGTGGAGTTTGTCTTTCCCCACCGCCCGGAATGGAACATGCACACCACCCTGTTCACCACCCGCCGGTGGCAGGGCGAGCCGGTGGAAAGTCCGGAGATCGACCCCGAATGGTTTGATGTACTGTCGCTGCCGGTGGACAGCATGTGGCAGGACGCGGACCACTGGCTGCCGCCGGTACTGGAAGGCGGGACGGTGGACATCGTGGTCACCCTCAACGCCGACAACGAAACGGTGGCCTCTTCAGTGAGCGTCTTGCGGACCCTGTAACCACCAAGAACGACGGCGGGCTGGCCACCTGTGAAAAGGTGACCAGCCCGCCGTCGTAAACTCCCGGGGTTGCGGAATTACGGCAGGTGCCGTTCTTCCACGCCGTTGTACTCGCTCAACGGACGGATCAGGGAGTTGGATTCCAGCTGCTCCATGATGTGCGCGGTCCAGCCGGTGATGCGGCTGGCGACGAACAGCGGAGTGAACGTGGCGGTGTCGAAACCCATGAGGTGGTAGGTGGGGCCGGTGGGGTAGTCAAGGTTGGGCTTGATTCCCTTGGCCTCGTCCATGGCGCTTTCCAGGCCGTTGTAGAGCCCCAGGAGCTCCGGCCGGCCGTAGTGGGCAATCATCTTGTCCAGTGCGGCCTTCATGGTGGGGACGCGGGAGTCGCCGTGTTTGTAGACGCGGTGGCCGAAGCCCATGACCTTCTTCTTCTTCGCCAGGGCATCCTCCATCCAGGCCTTGGCCCGGGCGGCGGCGTCCTCCAGGGATTCCTCGGAGCGTATGCCGATCTCATCGAAGGTGTGCATGACTGCTTCATTGGCGCCGCCATGGAGCGCACCCTTGAGGGCACCGATGGCTCCGGTCACGGCCGAATGCAGGTCTGACAGCGTGGATGTGATCACCCGGGCAGTAAACGTGGAGGCGTTGAAGGAGTGCTCCGCGTACAGAATCATGGACACGTTGAACGCGTCCACGACCTCGGGCACCTGCTCTTCACCGAAGGTCATCCAGAGGAAGTTGGCGTCGTATCCCAGATCGTCACGGGGCTCCACCAGTTCCAGGCCATGGCGGCGGCGCTGGTCGTAAGCCACCACGGCTGGCATGGCGGCGAACAGGTCGATGGCCTTCTGCATATTTGCCTCGCGCGAGGAGTCCTCGGCAAGTTCATGCCGCGCTCCCATCACGGACGCCGCTGTCCGGCAGACGTCCATCGGGTGGGAGGTGATGGGCAGCGCGTCGATCACCTGCTTGACCACCGGATCCAGCCGGCGCCCCGCCTTTTCCTTGGCCGTGAACCCGGCCAGCTGCTCCGGCGTGGGCAGTTCACCGTTCCAGAGCAGGTAGGCCACTTCCTCGAAGCTGCACTTGGCTGCGAGTTCCTGGACCGGGTAGCCGCGGTAGAGCAGCGAATTGGTGTCGGGGTTGACCTTGGACACCGCGGTGTAGTCCACCACGACGCCGGCGAGGCCCTTTTTGATCTCATTTTCAGCCATGCTGAAACTCCTTCGTTCCTTATGCTGTGTGCCGGCCGGAGCCGGAAGTCCGGATAAATAGGGGGTCAGTTGGTGCCGGGAATCCTGAAATTGAAGACCCCGGTGTCAAAGCGGTTGTAGGCCTCGTAGTCCACCAGGTCGTACAGCCGCGCACGGGTCAGCATGCTCTCTACCTGTGCCTCCTGGGTGCCGTCGGACTTGATCGATTCCAGAGTACGCTCAGCTGCCCCCATGGCACTACGGAGCAGCGTGACCGGGTAGATGACCATGTTGACGCCCACGCCCTGGAGTTGCTCCACGGTGAAAAGCTCGCTCTGGCCAAACTCGGTCATGTTGGCGAGGATGGGCACGTCCACTGCGTCGCGGATGGCCTGGAACTCGCTGAGGTCCTTCATGGCCTCCGGGAAGATGGCGTCCGCCCCGGCCTCGACGAGCGCCTTCGCACGCTCCTGCGCCGCTTCCAGCCCGTCCGTGGCGCGGATGTCGGTCCTGGCCATTATGAGGAAGTTGGGGTCCCGGCGGGCGTCGGCTGCGGCGCGGATGCGCTTGGTGGCGGTGTCCAGGTCCACCACGTTCTTGCCGTCCAGGTGGCCGCACCTCTTGGGGTTGAACTGGTCTTCGATGTGCAGGCCGGCGAGGCCTGCGTTCTCGATTTCCTGCACCGAGCGGGCCACGTTCATGGGCTCGCCGAAGCCCGTGTCGGCGTCCACAATGCTGGGCAGGTCGGTCATCCGGGCAATTTGCCCGGCACGCGTTGCCACCTCGGTGAGCGTGGTCAGCCCGATGTCCGGCAGGCCCAGGTCATTGGCCAGGACGGCGCCGGAGATGTAAACCCCGGCGAAGCCCTTCTCCTCGATGAGCCGGGCCGAGAGCGGGTTGAAGGCCCCCGGGAACTGCTGGATCGAGCCGGACGCCAGGAGCTCGCGGAACCGGATCCGCTTCTGCTCCGGGGTGACCTTCGAATACAGCATTAGAAAAGTCCCTTCGGCGCGGCAGCGAGGTCGATCACGCCGTCGGCTGCCTTGATGTTCAGCTGGTCCAGTTCGCCGGCGGCCAGTTCCGGGAGCCGGGCTGCTGCGGCAAGGAACCGTTCGATCTCCTCTTCGGCGACGAGGCCGGCCGCGAGGGTGCGGAACTTGTTGACGTACTGCTCTCGGGCGAACGGCCGGGCACCCAGCGGGTGGGCGTCGGCGACGGCGATCTCGTCGGTAACGACAGTGCCGTCGTTGAGCGTGATTTCAACGGATCCGCCGAACGCCTTCTCCGCGATGTCGAGGGAGTGGTAGCGGCGGGTCCATTCCGGGTCCTCCACCGTGGTGACCTTGTGCCACAGCTCCACGGTGTCGGGGCGCGCGGCCCGCTCCGGGGCGTAGGAGTCCACATGGTGCCAGGCGCCGTCCTGCAACGCGACCGTGAAGATGTACGGGATCGAGTGGTCCAGTGTTTCGCGGGACGCGGTGGGGCTGTACTTCTGCGGGTCGTTGGCGCCGGAGCCGATCACGTAATGGGTGTGGTGGCTGGTCTTGATCAGCACCGACTTCACGTTGGCCGGGTCGGTGACCTCGGGGCGCTCGCCGTGCAGCTTCCGGGCGAGGTCGATCCAGGCCTGGGCCTGGTACTCGGCGGAGTGTTCCTTGGTGTACGTGTCCAGGATGGCGCGCTTGGCTTCGCCGGGAGTCGGCAGCGGCACCATGTAGGAAGCCTCGGGGCCGTCCAGCATCCAGGCGATGACGCCGTCTTCCCCTTCGTAGATCGGGACCGGCGACGTCTGGCCGCGCATGGAGCGGTCCGCGGCTTCGACGGCCATCTTGCCGGCGAAGGCCGGTGCGTGCGCCTTCCAGGTGGAAATCTCACCCTTGCGCGACTGGCGCGTAGCGGTGGTGGTGTGCAGGGCCTGGCCCACGGACTGGAAGATGGTCTCGACGTCGAGCCCGAGGAGGGTGCCGATGCCGGCGGCGGCGGAGGGGCCGAGATGGGCCACGTGGTCGATCTTGTGCTTGTGCAGGCAGATGGCCTTGACCAGGTTCACCTGGATTTCGTAGCCGGTGGCGATGCCGCGGATGAGGTCGTGTCCGCTGGAGCCGACGTGCTGGGCGACAGCGAGGATCGGCGGGATGTTGTCGCCGGGGTGGGAGTAGTCCGCGGCCAGGAAGGTGTCGTGGTAGTCGAGTTCACGGACAGCGACGCCGTTGGCCCAGGCGGCCCATTCCGGTGCCACGCGTTCGTCGATGCCGAAGACCTTGGATCCCTTGCCGCCGGTGGTGGGTCCGTGGGTCAGTGCCTGCGCGCGGGCCGCAACGATGGGGGCCCGGTTCAGGGAGGCGATGGCCACGGAGGCGTTGTCGATCACCCGGTTGATCACCATGTCGGTGACTTCGTCCGTGACGGCGACGGGATCGGTGGCAACCTTGGCGATCTTGTAGGCGAGCTGGTCCTCGCGGGGCAGGTTTTCCTCGCTCTTGTAAACGCGGACGTGGTGTTCCTTGACCATGGTGCTCCTTTTAGTGAGGTGTATGCGTGACTTTGACGTGGGAAAGACTTCGGTGCAGGTGAAGGGTGGTGGCCGCTTCGGCCAGCCGGGGATTGCCCGCGGCAATCGCTTCCGCGATGGCGGCGTGCTCGGCGGCGGCCGCGGTGAGCCGTTGGGTGTCGTCGGCGGCCAGGCGGCGGACCCGGACCAGGTGCACGCGCAGGCTGCGCATGGCCTGGGCCAGATAGGAGTTGGAAATCGCCGCGTCGATGGCGGCGTCGAGACGGCCCGCGAGCTCGTAGTAAGCATGGCGGCCGGGATCGCTGCCGTTGATCAGCTCCGGAGCCTGGAGGAGCTCAAGGCGGAGCTGTTCGAAGGTTGCGGAGTCGCCGCGCTCGGCGGCCAGGGCGGCCGCCTTGCCTTCGAGGGTTTCGCGCAGTTCGAACAGCTCGTCGATGTCGTCAAGCGAAATATCGGTGACGACGACGCCGCGGCCGCCTGCCGTCGTCGTCAGGCCCTCCGCGGTGAGCCGGCTCAGGGCCTCCCGGAGAGGTGTGCGGGAGATCCCCAGCCGCTCGGACTGCTCCACTTCCGCGAGGACAGTCCCGGGCAGGAGGCGCCATTCGATGATGTCATCGCGCAATGCCGCATAGGCCCTGTCGCTGGCGCGCATCTTTGCCTCCTTCAGTGGTTGACGCTCCCCAGTGTATACACGGAGGGCTCGATTGCCCAGTAATTGCCCTAAAATCTTGATTTGGCTTCGGATTTGTATACATGAGCCCTTGTGCCAGCTTCCCGGCCGGGACTAGCATGGCCCTCATCACAATGTCGTGGACGGGATGCATTTCATGGGTACCAAGAGCTATCAGGACAGCTACGCACAGAGCCTGGACAGGCCCGACGAGTTCTGGCTGGATGCTGCCGGAAAGATCTCCTGGTCGGCGCCCCCGACGCGGGCCCTTGATTCCGGCCGGGCGCCGCTTTACAGCTGGTTTCCGGACGGCGTCCTCAATACGTCCTACAACGCCCTGGACCGTCATGTGGCGGCCGGGCGTGGCGGGCAGGATGCGCTGATCTACGATTCAGCCATGCTCGGTATCCAGCGGCGCTTCAGCTACGCCGAACTCACGGAGCTCGTGGCCCGCTTTGCCGGGGTTCTGCGGCGGCGCGGCGTGGGCAAGGGGGACAGGGTTGTTATTTACATGCCGATGATCCCGGAAGCCGCCATCGCAATGCTGGCTACTGCGCGGCTCGGAGCGGTCCATTCGGTGGTCTTTGGAGGGTTTGCGCCCAAGGAGCTGGCGGCGCGTATCCGCGACGCCGCCCCCGCCGTGGTGGTCACGGCATCCGGCGGAATCGAGCCATCGCGCCGGATCGAATACCTTCCCGCGGTTGAGGAAGCCCTTGGCCTCGCCGGCGCTCCGGGGCTTCCCGTGATCGTCGCGGCACGGGAGGGGTTTGCGTCCTCAGTGTCTGACCACCCGGGCTGGCTGGACTGGGACAACGAGATGGCGGCCGCAGAACCGGCGGCGCCGGTGGACGTCAAGGCCACGGACCCGCTCTACATCCTCTACACCTCGGGAACCACGGGTGCACCCAAGGGGGTGGTGCGGGACAACGGCGGCCATGCCGTGGCGCTTAGCTGGACCATGGAAAACGTCTACGGCATCGGCCCGGGAAACGTCATGTGGACCGCTTCCGACGTCGGCTGGGTGGTGGGGCACTCCTACATTGTCTACGGGCCGCTGCTGGCCGGAGCCACCACTGTCCTCTATGAGGGAAAACCGGTAGGAACACCTGATGCGGGCGCTTTCTGGCGCGTGATCCGGGACCACAAGGTCAATGTCCTCTTTACGGCCCCCACAGCGCTGCGCGCCATCCGCAAGGCCGACCCCGAAGCGAAACTGCTGCGGGACTATGACATCTCCAGCCTGCGAACGCTTTTCGCAGCGGGGGAGCGGCTGGACACCGATACTTTCCATTGGGCCGCGCAGACCCTGGGTGTCCCCGTGGTGGACCACTGGTGGCAGACCGAGACCGGCTGGGCCATCTGCGCCAACCCGCGCGGGCTGGAAGAGCTCCCCATCAAGGCGGGCTCGCCCAGCGTTCCGATGCCGGGCTTCAAGCTCAACATCGTGGACGGTCTGGGGGAGGACGTCGAAACCGGGACGGAAGGAAACATTGTGCTGGGGCTGCCGCTGCCGCCCGGAACGCTGACCACTCTCTGGGGCGACGACGAACGCTACGTCTCCTCCTACCTCCAGGCATTTGAGGGCTCCTACGCCACCGGCGACTCCGGCTACCGGGACGAGGACGGCTACGTGTTCGTGATGGGCCGCACTGACGACATCATCAACGTGGCAGGTCACCGGCTGTCCACCGGCGCCATGGAACAGGTCATTGGACAGCACCCGGCGGTGGCCGAGTGCGCGGTGATCGGCCTGGCGGATCCGCTGAAGGGCCAGCGGCCCAGCGGTTACGTGGTGCTGAAATCGGGGGTGGATGTGCCGGAGGACATTCTGGTCAAGGACCTGATCGCGCTGGTCCGCCGGGACATCGGAGCCGTCGCGGACTTCAAGCACGTGGCAGTGGTCGATGCCCTGCCCAAGACCCGTTCGGGCAAGATCCTCCGCAAGACCATGAGGCAGATTGCGGACGGCGAGGAGTATGTCGTGCCGTCCACGATTGAGGACGCCGGGGTGATCGACCAGCTAATCGAAACACTGCGTCCGGCCGCGCCCCGGAACTAGCCCGGGGAGCTATCAGCCGTGCGCTCGCCGGAGCCCGCCACCGTCAGCTCCTGATCCAGCGGTACTCGTTCTCAGGCCTGCCCGGCGCACCGTAACGGGCAGTCCTGGAGACGGTTCCGGCATCCGCGAGGTACTCGAGGTACCGCCGGGCCGTCACGCGGGACATCCCGAGGGCGTCCATGACTTCCGTGGCGGAGACGGCATCAGCCTGCTGCTTCATGAACTCCTGCACGGCGTCCAGGGTCGACGTCGACAGGCCCTTGGGAAGCGGCAGCTCACTCGGCGCCCGCAGGCTCGCGAATGCCTGGTCGACGTCGCTCTGTGACGCGCCGGACCTGCTCCCGCCCACCCCTGCGGCGAGCTGCTCACGGAACTGCCGGTAGCTGGCCAGCTTGTCCGCGAACGTGGCGTAGGTGAAGGGCTTGATGAGGTACTGGACCACGCCGATGGACACTGCGCTGCGCACGATATTGAGTTCACGCACGGCGGTGATCGCAATGATGTCCGGCAACAGGCCTGATGACCGCATCCGCCGGGCGATGTCCAGGCCATGGAGATCGGGAAGGTTCATGTCCAGCAGGACGAGTTCCACGGGGTTGCCGGCGGCAGCGAATTCCGCCAGGAGCCGCAGCGCCGATTGGCCGTCAGGAGCCGTGCCGGCCAGGGAAAAGCCTTGGAGCCTCCCCACGTAGGCGCCGTGCGCGGCCGCGGCCACCGGTTCGTCCTCGACGACGAGGACTCGGATATCGCTCATGAAGTCTCCTTGGTGGTGCCTGCTGCGGGTAGGAAAACATGGAAATGCGCCCCGCGGGGATTGGTTATCGCCACGGTGCCACCCAGCCGGTGGACGGCCTGCCGGACCAGCGCCAGGCCCAGCCCCCGGCCGTACGTGCCGGACGCCTTGGTGCTGAACCCGTGGCGGAACACGTCGTCGACGGCGCCGGGGTCGATTCCGCGTCCGGAGTCCTCCACTGTGATATCCACACCCCTGACGCCCGACTCCACCGACAACTCGACCCATTTGGGCGCCGGAGCGTCGGCCGCAGCGTCGATGGCGTTGTCCAGCAGGTTGCCAAGTATGGTCACCAGGTCCTGGACGGCCACACCGGCCGTCCCGGCAGTGCTGTTCGCCTGCAGGCCCAGTTCGACGCCGCGTTCGTGCGCCTCGGCCGCCTTGCCCATGAGGAGGGCACTCAGCACCGGCTCTTCCATGGCGCCCACCATCTCATCGGTGAGCTGCTGGCTGAGCTCCAGGTCCTTGGTGGCGAAATCCAGGGCTTCGTCGGCCCGCCCAAGTTCCATCAGGGAAACGATCGTGTGGAGGCGGTTGGCGTGCTCGTGGGTTTGGGCGCGCAGTGCGTCCGAAAGTGTACGCATGGTTTCCAGTTCGTTGCCCAGGGACTCGATCTCCGTGCGGTCTCGGATGGTGGCCACGGTCCCGAACACTGCCGGGCGCTGCCGGCCGGCCGATGAAGCCGGGCCCACCGCAGGTCCCTGGTTGATCACCAGCACACGCGGGCCGGCCAGGTGGATTTCATCCTGGGCCGCCCGGCCGGACTCGAACAGGTCCTTCAAGCTGGGTGCCAGGGGGAGGTCGCCGAGCAGGAAGGCTGAGGCGGGATCGGCCCCCGACGGCCGTGGCGTGAGCCCCAGGAGCTCGGCCGCCTGGTCGTTGTACATCACCACCCGGCCCTTGGGATCGATGAGGATCACCCCCTCGCGGACGGAGTGCAGGACGGACTCGTAGTACGCGAACAGCTGGGCGAGCTGCTCGGGACCCCAGCCCCGCGTGACATTGCGCAGGTACCGGCCCAGCAGCCAGGACGCCACCGAGCCCCCCACCAGGAGGGCAAAGGCAATGGCCAGCAAGGCAGGCAGGCGGCCTGAGACGGCAACGTCCACCGTCCGGACCGTCACCCCGGCTGCCACCAGGGCCTTGACGTTTCCGGACTTGTCCTTGACGGGCGCTATCGTGCGGACCGACGGGCCCAGCGTGCCGGCCGTGATTTCCGTGAACACCTGCCCGTTCAGGGCGGCATCAATGGACCCGATGTACGGCTTGCCGAGTTCCTCGTCGCGCGGGTGCGTCCACCTGGTCCGGTCCGGAGCCATGATGGTGATGAAATCCGCGTCGGCGTCGCTCATCACGTCCAGGGCGTAGGGCTGCAGCACTGCGGAGGGGTTGGCCGACGCCGCTGCCTGCAGGACCAGGGGGTTGTCCGCAATGGCCGTGGCGATGCCGGACATCCGCCGGCCGGCCTCGTCGTAGGCGTGGTCCCGGGCGTCGATAAAGGTGGCTGTTCCGACTGTCGCGGTCAGCGCGAGCATGAACAGCAGATGCGCCACGAACAGCCGGCGCGCGATGCTCCACTTGTGCCTCATTCCAACCTTCCACGACCAATATGAACGCAACGGTGAGCCAGGTCACGCCATGCCCAATGATGGATATCACACCGGACGGACGTGCAGAGCCCAGAGACTGTGCCGCAACGTCTTCCAGATTATCCATAAGGAGACACATCATGGCTTCTCAACGAGGAGAGTCAGCTGCGCCTGTCAAGGCGAAGCGCAAAGGACTCGACAAGTCGCACTACCTCTACATTGCCGTCATCGTTGCCGTGATCCTCGGCGCAGTGATCGGCCTCATGTTCCCGGAGGTCGGCAAATCTCTCAAACCGCTGGGCGACGGCTTCATCAAGCTGATCAAGATGATGATTGCGCCGGTGATCTTCTGCACCATCGTCCTGGGCGTCGGCTCCATCGCGAAGGCTGCCACTGTAGGCAAGGTGGGCGGCCTGGCGCTGGGCTACTTCATCGTAATGTCCACCTTCGCGCTGGCCATCGGCCTCGTGGTGGGCAACCTCATCCACCCCGGTGAAGGCCTGAAGCTGACGCCGTACGATCCCAACAAGAAGGCCGCCACAGACAGCACGGTTGACTTCCTGCTGGGCATCATCCCGGGCGACATTCCGGTGCTGCCCACCCTGCTGGCCGCGATCCTCGTCGGCTTCGCCCTGCAGAAAATGGGCCCCCAGGGTGCCCCCATCCTCAAGGCCATCGGCCACGGCCAGGCGCTTGTCTTCCGCATCCTCATCATGGTCATGTGGCTGGCGCCGGTCGGTGCCTTCGGTGCCATCGCCGCGGTCGTCGGCGCCACCGGGTTCCAGGCGATCGTCAGCATGTTCACCCTGATGCTCGCCTTCTACATCACCTGCGCACTGTTCATCGTGGTCATCCTCGGCGGCCTGCTGCAGGTCGTGGCAGGCGTCAACATCTTCCGCCTGATGAAGTACCTGGCCCGCGAATACCTGCTGATCTTCTCCACGTCCTCGTCCGAGGCCGCCCTGCCGCGCCTCATCGCCAAGATGGAGCACCTGGGTGTCTCCAAGCCGGTTGTCGGCGTCACGGTACCCACCGGATACTCCTTCAACCTTGACGGCACGGCCATCTACCTGACCATGGCGTCCCTCTTCGTGGCCAACGCCATGGGCACACCGCTGGACCTCGGCGCCCAGGTTTCCCTGCTGGTCTTCATGATCATCGCTTCCAAGGGCGCTGCCGGCGTCACCGGCGCCGGCCTCGCCACCCTGGCCGCAGGCCTGCAGGCCCACAAGCCCGAACTGCTCGGCGGCGTCGGCATGATCGTCGGCATCGACCGCTTCATGTCAGAGGCCCGCGCCCTGACCAACTTCACGGGGAACGCGGTGGCCACGGTCCTGATCGGCACCTGGGTCAAGGAGATCGACGGCGGCCAGGTGGAGCGTGTCCTGTCCGGCGAAGAGCCCTTCGACGAGCAGACCATGATCGCCGGCCACCACGTCGAACAGGAAGTTCCGGCACCGGCTCCGGCACGCGCCTGAACTGCCTTCGCCTGAACGGCCGGCTTCAATCGCCAGCCTGAGGCACACTCGAACCGCCCGCGCAGGAGCATCCTGCACGGGCGGTTTTTGTGTCCCCTCCGGCAACCTTCGACCTTTACCAGAAGGTAAAGGCTCAAGCAAGGGCGCGTGTCAAGTTCCGTTGAATCACGGATGCGGCGCTGTAACCTTGGTGGGAAGAACCATAGGCGCTGAACATTCAGCGGCAGGACATCAACGTCATCGAAAGTGTGGATAGATACGTGAGCAGCGAACAGGGTTCAGCAACTCTGGAAGGCACCGAACTCGATCTGGAAGACGCCGTCATGGGTCCTACCGGGCGCCCCTACCGCGAATTCCCCGAGCCTGCGCCCCTGTCGTCCCACGGCCCCGCCCGTGTGATCGCCATGGTGAACCAGAAGGGCGGCGTCGGCAAAACGACGTCCACCATCAATCTGGCCGCCGCACTCGCCGAATACGGCCGCCGTGTCCTGCTGGTCGACTTTGACCCCCAGGGCGCATTGTCCGCAGGCCTCGGGACCAATCCGCACGAACTGGACCTGACGGTCTACAACGTCCTGATGGACCGCAAAGTGGACATCCGGGACGCCATCCAGCACACCGGCGTCGAGAACGTCGACCTGCTGCCGGCAAACATCGACCTCTCCGCCGCGGAAGTGCAACTTGTCAATGAAGTAGCGCGCGAACAGGTGCTGGACCGGGCACTGAAGAAGGTTGAAGACGACTACGACGTTGTCCTGATTGACTGCCAGCCGTCGCTAGGCCTGCTGACGGTCAACGCACTCACCGCCGCCCACGGCGTCATCATCCCGCTGATCTGCGAGTTCTTTGCACTGCGTGCCGTGGCGCTGCTGGTGGAAACCATCGACAAGGTCCAGGACCGGCTGAACCCCAGGCTCCAGGTCGACGGCGTGCTGGCTACCATGTACGACGCCCGCACGCTGCACAGCCGCGAGGTCATCAGCAGGCTGGTGGAAGCATTCGGGGACAAAGTCTTCGAGACCGTCATCAAGCGCTCCATCAAGTTTGCCGACGCCACGGTGGCCGCGGAACCCATCACCAGCTATGCCGCCAACCACATCGGTGCCGACGCTTACCGCCGCCTGGCCAAGGAGCTGATTTCGCGCGGCGGCGCGCCCTAGCCAAGGCCGTGGCACTGGCAGGCACACCGCTCGCTCCCGCAGGCCCGCAGGCCGGCCCGGCGGAAGCACCGGCGACTGACCCGCACAGCGGACCGGGGAAGAAACCCGGCTTCGAAGTGCGGCTCGCCAACTTCACCGGACCCTTTGACCTGCTGCTCGGCCTGATTAGCAAACACCAGCTGGACATCACCGAGGTGGCACTGGCCACGGTGACCGATGAATTCATCAAATACATCAGGAACCTCCAGCAGCTGGGCGAAGAATGGGCGCTTGATGAGGCCAGCGAATTCCTGGTCATCGCAGCCACCCTCCTTGACCTCAAGGCCGCCCGGCTCCTGCCGGCAGGGGAGGTTGAGGACGACGAAGACGTGGCCTTGCTCGAAGCGAGGGACCTCCTCTTCGCCCGCCTGTTGCAGTACAAGGCATTCAAGCAGGTGGCGGGACTGATTAACTCCACCCTTGAGCTCGAAGCCCGCAGTTACCCGCGCCAGGTTGCCTTGGAAGAGCACTTCGCGGCGCTGCTTCCGGAACTCGTGTGGCGGCACACGCCCCGGCAGTTCGCCGCCCTGGCGGAAGCCGCCCTGAAGCCCAAGGAAGCGCCCCCGAACGAGGTTGGCCTGGCGCACCTGCACGGCAGCACCGTCAGCGTGAAGGAACAGGCTGAAATCCTTGGCCTGAAGCTCCAGGCGGGACGGCCGTTGTCCTTCCGGGCACTGATCGCGGACGCCGAATCGACGCTGGTTGTGGTGGCCCGCTTCCTGGCACTCCTGGAAATGTTCAGGGACAAGGCGGTAGCGTTCGACCAGCTCCTCCCGCTGGGCGACTTGACGGTCCATTGGACGGCGGGACGCGATGACTGGAGCAGCGATCATCTCACCGAGGAATACGAGGAGCAGCCGTGAGCGCCAACACCCCGGATCCCGCCACCAGCGGGGACAGTGACAGCGGCTTGAATGTCGCCGAACTTCCCGGCGGCGCACATGCCGCCCTCGAGGCGGTGCTGATGGTGATTGACCAGCCGGCCACCGCCGTCGAACTGGCCGCCGGGCTCAATCTCACGGTCGACGCCGTCGAGCAGCTCCTGGCGGAACTTCAGCGCGAGTATAACGGCTATACTGTTAATGCCCCGGACTCGGACGTTGCCGACACCGCTTCTACAAACACGGCTTGCAAAAACGCTGCTTGTATAGACGCTGCTGGCAACACATCCAGACCCCGGGGTTTTGAATTGCGGAATATCGCCGGAGGCTGGCGCATCTATTCCCGTACGGATTTTGCCGACGTCGTGGGCGGATTCGTTCTGGAAGGACAGACAGCCAGGCTGACGCAGGCGGCGTTGGAAACGCTCGCCGTCATCGCTTACCGCCAGCCCGTATCAAGGGCCAGGGTGTCTGCAATTCGAGGAGTTAATGTTGACTCTGTCGTGCGGACGCTGATGCAGCGGGGACTGATCGAAGATTCGGGGACCGATCCCGAATCCGGAGCCATCCTTTACCGCACGACGTCGTATTTCCTGGAACGCATGGGAATCGGCTCGGTGGCTGAGTTGCCGCAGCTTTCACCCCATCTTCCAGGGCTTGAAGGCATCGAAGAGTTCTACGACGCCGGAAGAATGTAGGCAGTATCCATGCCTGCGCACGAGTATCCACCAGGGCGGAAGCAATCCGCCCGGCTGGCTGGTGTTGTCGGGAGACAGCCATCGCCGGCCAACATAACGAAGGACGGGTCATGACACAGGCGGGACGCCAGGGTTCACCACGTAACAGTTCGGGACGCAACAGCGCCGGACAGGCCAAAGATGGCCAAAACAGGGCCGGACGCAATCCGGTCCGGGGCGGCAGCAGCCGCGGCGCCGGGGCCGGCGGCGCCGGCTACAAGGGCGGCGGCGACCGTCCCTTCAAACGCCCCAAGCCTCGCGAAGAGGCCTTCATCGATCCGGACCTGCAGGGCCCCGGCGGCGCGCCGGCGGACCGGCCGGCAGCCGGCGACTGGAAGCAGGGCAAACCTGCCGCCCGGAAGCCCGGTTCGCGGAAACCCGGCGCCGGCAAGGAGCCCGGCACCCCCGGCGCCCTCAAGCCCAAGCCGCGGTCCGCTGCCGCGAAGACCTTCGGCACGCGCGCCTTCGGCGGCGAACGGTTCGGCCAGAACCTCGGCCCCGTCCGCAAGCCTTCACGCAAGCGCGGACCCCGCGGCGAGGTGCCGCAGTCCGAAATGCACGATGCCGACGGCATCCGCCTGCAGAAGGTCATGGCCTCCGCCGGCGTCGCTTCACGGCGCGTGTGCGAGGAAATGATCTCCGAAGGCCGCGTGGAGGTGGACGGCAAGGTTGTCACCGAGCTCGGCGTCCGCGTCGACCCGAAGACGGCAGTGATCCACGTCGACGGCCTGCGCATCCAGCTGGACGAGAACATGGTGTACATGGTGTTCAACAAGCCCAAGGGCGTTGTATCCACCATGGAGGACCCGGACGGCCGTCCGTGCATCAGCGACTTCGTCCGCAACACCCACGGCGAACGCCTCTTCCACGTGGGACGCCTCGACGTCGCCACCGAGGGCCTGCTGCTACTGACGAACGACGGCGAACTGGCCAACCGTTTGACACACCCCTCCTACGAGGTACCCAAGACGTACCTGGTCCAAGTGCGCGGTCCGTTCCCGCAGGGAATCGGCGCGCAGCTGAAGGCGGGCGTCGAGCTTGAGGACGGAATGGCCTCGGTTGACTCCTTCAAGCTGGTGGACTCAACCCCGGGCCACGTGCTGATCGAGGTTGTGCTGCACTCCGGCAAAAACCGGATCGTGCGCCGTCTCTTTGACGCCGTCGGTTTCCCGGTACTCCGGCTCGTGCGCGTCAAGGTGGGACCCATTGGCCTGGGAGACCAGCGCCAGGGGAGCATCCGCAACCTCGGCAAGCAGGAAGTCGGCCACCTGCTGGCATCCGTAGGGCTGTAGCATGTCTGCCTTTCGCACCCACGGTCGCGGGCACCTGAACGGCCCGGTGGTGGTTATCGGCACGGGACTGCTGGGAACCAGCATCGGCCTGGGCCTTCGGGGCCGCGGAGTATCCGTGTTCCTGTCCGACCCGTCGCCCACCAACCAGGCGGTCGCCGTCGATATCGGGGCAGGCCTTCCGTTGTCGCGCCTTGGCGACGAGCAGCCCGAACTCGTTGTCGTGGCCGCGCCGCCGGACGTGACTGCGGACGTAGTGGAACGCTCACTGGCTGATTACCCGACCGCAACAGTGGTGGACATTGCCAGCGTCAAGGCAGGCATCCTGGCGGACCTCCGCGGTCGTGGCGTGGACCTCGCCCGCTATGTGGGTACTCATCCCATGGCCGGCCGGGAAAAGTCCGGGCCGGTGGCGGCGCGGGGTGAGCTGTTTACCTCCATGCCGTGGGTGGTCTGCCCCTCCGGGGAAACATCCGCCGGTGCGCTGCAGGCCGCCCGCGCCCTGGCAACCGACCTGGGCGCAGTGGTGACACAGTTCGGCGCCGAAGAACATGACCACGCCGTGGCGCTCGTGTCGCACCTTCCCCAGGTGATGTCTTCGCTCGTGGCCAGCCGCTTGCAGGGCACGCCCATGCATGCCCTGTCCCTGGCCGGAAACGGCCTGCGTGACGTCACCCGCATCGCTGCCAGCGACCCCACACTCTGGGTGCAGATCCTCGGCGCGAATGCCGGTCCTGTGGTGGAAATCCTGCACGGTGTCCGCGAGGACCTCAACCGCCTGATCGGAACCCTCGAAGATCCGGCTGCCCCCGGTGCCCGCCTCGACCTGGCGCAGCTGATCAGCGAGGGTAACGCCGGGCAGTCCCGTATTCCGGGAAAGCACGGCGGGCCCCCGCAGGCCTATTCCTGGTTGACCGTCCTGGTGGACGACCGGCCGGGCCAGATTGCCCGCCTCCTGACGGAGATCGGCGAAATCGGGGTCAACCTCGAAGACCTGCGGCTGGATCACTCCTCCGGGCAGAATGTAGGCATGGTGGAACTGTCCGTTTTGCCCAACAAACATGATCTGCTCATCGAAGCTCTCAACGACCGTGGATGGCGGGTACTGCAGTAATGACACAGGAACTCATCGAAACCGTGCCCATGCTTCGCCAGGGCAGGCCGCTGGTTGTTGCCATTGACGGGCCCTCGGGATCCGGAAAGTCCAGTGTGAGCAGGGAAGTGGCGCGACGCCTCCGCCTGGCCTACCTGGACACCGGTGCCATGTACCGGGCGCTCACCTGGTACTGCCTGGACCGGGGTATCGATCTGGGGGATGCCGCGGCCATCGAACAGGCCTCCGAGGACCTGCCGTTGGACGTCAGCACCACCCCCAACGAGGAGTACGTCAAGGTCGGCGGAACGGACGTCACCCAGGCGATCCGGGAACCGGCCATCTCTTCGGCCGTCAGCGCCATCGCCACCACCCTCGGTGCGCGGAAGGAACTGGTCCGCCGGCAGCGTGAACTGATTGAGGTCCACCACCGCCGCATCGTGGTGGAAGGCCGGGACATCACCACCGTCGTGGCGCCCGGAGCCGAAGTCCGCATGCTGCTGACCGCCAGCGAGGAGGCCCGGCTTCGCCGCCGGGGAGTCCAGCTGGGCGGCACGCAGAGCGCGGAGCAACTGGCAGCGCAGGTCACTCAGCGCGACGCCAAGGACTCCACGGTGGTCAACTTCACCACGGCTGCGGACGGCGTGGTCACCCTGGATTCCTCGGATCTGGATTTCGACGGCACAGTTGACGCAGCCCTGGGCATAGTCAACAAGGTCCTCAACCGTGACTGACGCCGGCGGTCGCCGTCAGGGCCCGCTCCAAGCGGGCGGTGCCCTGCCGGGTGCCTGGACCATGGCGTGGAGCCGGCCCGTCGGCTGGTTGCTCGACCACATGGTCTACCGGACAACAATCAGCGGACGGGAAAATGTCCCGGCCGAAGGGCCTGTGATCTTCGCCGGCAACCACATCAGCTTTCTGGACGGACCGGTGATGTTCGGAGCATCACCTCGGCCCATGCACATCCTCGTCAAACAGGAAATGTTCAAGGGGATCCTTGGCCGGGTCCTCACGGCGTCGGGCCAGTTTCCGGTGGACCGCTCGGGGGACCGTGCCGCGCTGCAGCTGAGCAAGAGCGCGCTCGACGCCGGCCGGTGCGTCGGCATCCTTCCCGAAGGAACACGGGGGAGCGGCGAGGCCTCCGCCATTAACAACGGGGTGGCCTGGCTCGCGCTGAACTCCGGTGCGACCGTGATTCCCGTTGCCATCCTGGGCACCAGGATCGGCGGCGAACACCTCGACGCCGTTCCGCGGCCGGGCCGGAGGCTGCACGTCAGCTTCGGCAAGGCCGTGGCTGTGGGGCGCAGGCCCGGCGAGACAGGGCGTGTTTCAATGGACAGGGCGGGAAACGAGATCCGCGCTGCACTGGCACGGCATGTCCAGCAAACGATTCAACTCAGCGGGCAGGCTTTGCCCGGCGCGGATTCACCGCAAGAACGTCATGAAGAAGTAGCCGGGACGCCGGCAGATCACCACTAAGGAAAGTGCAATGAGCGATACGACTCAAACCTCCGGCAAATTTGGCGCCGGCGAAGACGAATACACGCCCACCGGCACGGACCAGGTGGCAGAGCATCTTGCTGCCCTGGACGATGACGAGGCCGAGCTCCGCGCTGCCTCGCTCCGGGCCGGCCTGGACGACTACGAACTGGATGAAGAAGACGCCGCCCTCCTGAGTGGCCACTACGACGACCAGGACTTCGACGGTCCGGTCAAGCTCGATCCGGTCCTGGCCATCATCGGCCGGCCCAACGTGGGCAAATCCACCCTGGTAAACCGTATCCTCGGACGCCGCGAAGCCGTGGTGGAAGACACCCCCGGCGTCACCCGTGACCGCGTGATGTACTCGGCCACGTGGAACGGCCGGAACTTCACGGTCGTCGACACCGGCGGCTGGGAGCATGATGCCCGCGGCATCCATGCCCGCGTGGCCGAACAGGCCGAGATGGCCGTGGAGCTCGCCGACGCCGTGCTGTTCGTGGTCGACTCCGCAGTCGGCGCCACCGCGACGGACGAAGCCGTCGTGAAGATGCTCCGCAAGTCCAAAAAGCCGGTCATCATGGTGGCCAACAAGGTGGATGACTTCGCACAGGAAGCCGACTCGGCAACGCTCTGGGGCCTCGGCTTCGGCGAACCGTACCCGGTATCGGCACTGCACGGCCGGGGTGTCGCCGACCTCCTGGACCACGTCATGGACACCCTGCCCGAGTACTCCACGATCGAAGGTCTGGAGCGCTCCGGCGGCCCGCGCCGCATCGCCCTCATTGGCCGTCCGAACGTCGGCAAGTCCTCGCTGCTGAACAAACTGGCCGGTTCCGAGCGCGTTGTCGTGGACAACACCGCCGGCACCACACGCGACCCCGTCGATGAATTCATCGAACTCGGCGGCCGCACCTGGCGTTTCGTCGATACCGCCGGCATCCGCCGCCGCCAGCACATGGCGCAGGGCGCCGACTTCTACGCCTCACTGCGCACGCAGAGCGCCCTGGAAAAGGCGGAGGTCGCCGTCGTGCTCCTCGCCGTGGACGAAGTGCTCAGTGAGCAGGATGTCCGCATCCTGCAGCTGGCCATCGAATCCGGCCGCGCACTGGTTCTCGCATTCAACAAGTGGGATCTGCTGGACGACGAACGCCGCACCTACCTGGAGCGTGAAATCGAGCAGGACCTCGCCCACGTGGCCTGGGCTCCGCGGGTCAACATTTCAGCCCTGACCGGCTGGCACAAGGACCGCCTCGTTCCTGCCCTGGATACCGCACTGGAAAGCTGGGACAAGCGCATCCCCACCGGACGCCTGAACGCTTTCCTCGGCGAACTGGTGGCCGCGCACCCGCACCCCGTCCGTGGCGGCAAGCAGCCCCGCATCCTCTTCGGCACCCAGGCCTCCAGCCGTCCGCCGAAGTTCGTCCTGTTCACCACCGGTTTCCTGGATCCGGGATACCGCCGCTTCATCACCCGGCGCCTCCGCGAAACCTTCGGTTTCGAGGGAACGCCGATCGAGGTCAACATGCGTGTCCGCGAAAAGCGTGGCAAGAAGCGTTAATTACGACACACCTCGCCCGTGTCACACGCAAAGTGTCACTGGCACCCTCCGGAATCGTGTAAGCTTTTGGAGGTGGTTCGGCCGGACTGCTGAGGTAAAAATCCAGGGGAAACCCGGGAGGACAACCGAGGCGGAGAACGGCGGAACTAACGGGCTGTAGCGCAGCTTGGTAGCGCACTTGACTGGGGGTCAAGGGGTCGCAGGTTCAAATCCTGTCAGCCCGACCAAAGAAACCGCTCCGTTTCCGGGAAGTATCCCGGAGCGGGGCGGTTTTTCTTTAAGCTTTTTCTCTGCGTCGCGTTCCGCTGCCGGGTTGCCGCGCCCTACTTCAGGAAACGCGACGTCCTCCGGTCGGCGAGGATCTTGCCGCCTGTCTGGCAGCGCGGGCAATATTGGAGCGCCCTGTCAGCAAACGACACTTCCCGGACCGTGTCCCCGCAGACCGGGCACGCCTGGCCTGTCCGGCCATGGACCCGCATGGTGCTCCGCTTCGCGTCCTTCAGTTCGTTCGGAGCCTTTCCCACAGCCTCCTCCACGGCGGCACCCAGAATATTGTGCACGGAGTCGTAAAGGACGCGGACTGATTCCGGGTCCAGTGACTTCGCGATGGCGAAGGGGGAGATCCGGGCAGCGTGGAGGATTTCGTCGCTGTAGGCGTTGCCGATGCCGGCGATCACCCCCTGGTTTCGTAACAGTCCCTTAATCTGCTGGCTGCTTGAGGAAAGAATCCCGGCAAAATCCTCAAGGCTGAACGAGGCGCTCAAAGGATCCGGGCCCAGGCTTGCGATGCCGGGGATCTCCTCCGGGTCGCGGACTACGTAGAGGGCCAGGCTCTTCTTTGTGCCCGCCTCGGTGAGATCGATCCCTAGATGGGATTCGCCGCCGTGGGCATCCGGGCGGCTCCGGGCGAACTCGAACCGCGCGGCGATATACCCTTTGCCCCGGGGCAACAGGGCGTTCGACGGCGATTCGGTGTACCTCAGCCAGCCGGCCTTGGCGAGGTGGAACGCGAGATAGACGCCGTCGGCATCAATGATGATGAATTTGCCCCGGCGCTGGACACCGGAGATGGTGCGGCCCTCCAGCACCGCATATGGCGGGTCTGCCGTTTTGAGGACCGCGAACGAAACGATCTGGATTTTCGTCAGTACAGCTCCACGAAGCCGGTCGCCCAGGAAAGCGCCCAGCCCGGCCACTTCGGGAAGTTCTGGCATGCCACTACTGTGCCATAAGGGTCCGCCAGGGCGCTCCCTTCCGGGGCAAGTGATGTGCATATACTTTCAGCGGCGGCTTGTTCTGCAGACCTCCGTTGACATTGCTGATTGACCAACATTCCTGGTTGACCCGATGAAAGGCCCCCTGATGAGCAACATTCCCGAAGACCTGTCCTACACTGCCGAGCACGAGTGGGTTTCCGCCCCCAACACTGACGGCGTGGTGCGGGTGGGCATCACAGATTTCGCCCAGGACGCCCTCGGTGACGTCGTGTACGCGCAGATGCCCGAAGTCGGCACCAAAGTGACGGCAAACGAGGTCGTGGGCGAAGTTGAGTCCACCAAGAGCGTGAGCGACATCTACGCTCCCGTGAGCGGGGAGGTCGTCGCCAGGAACGAAGCCCTGGACACCGACTCGGCGCTTATTAACAGCGATCCTTACGGTGAGGGCTGGCTGATTGAGGTCAAGCTCGCTGAGGCCGACGCAGTGGAGTCCCTGCTCAGTGCATCGGAGTACGAACAACAGGTAGGCTAAAGATAACCGGCATGGAGGTCCGGCTGTTGAGGGATTAACAGCCGGACGACACGCCGTAGGACCGGATCTGCCAGGCTTTTCCGGAGGGCACGCGTTGTTTGCAGGGGGACATCTGCAACGGAAGAGGAGGAATCCATGGTTGGTCACGAAAATAGCCACAGCGGTGGTGATTACGGCACGGGCGGAGTGAAGGCTTCGGAGACCACCTCAATCCACCTCACGCCAATCCGTGACGAGCCGACCATCGCGCCCAAGCTCTCTCCGGAAGAACGGGTAGCCGTCGAAGCCCTTCCATACGGCTCAGCGCTCCTGGTTGCCCACAGCGGTCCCAACACCGGTGCACGATTCTTGTTGGACTCCGACGTCACCACTGCCGGACGCCACCCGGACGCGGACATCTTCCTCGACGACGTCACGGTGTCCCGCCGCCACGTCGAATTCCGCCGGACGGCACGCAGCTTCGAAGTTGTCGATACCGGCAGCCTCAACGGCACCTATGTCAACCACGACCGTGTGGACAGCGTGGAACTGAAGTCCGGTAACGAAGTCCAGATCGGCAAGTTCCGGCTCACTTTCTACCTCAGCCCTGCCCGCGCAGCAGGCAACGTCTGATCCCGGGGTAGTTGCCTGTGGCACTGGCACAACCGGAACGGCGCGGACCCCAGGTCCTGAACATAGGGGAAGTACTCGCGCAGCTCAGCGACGACTTCCCTGGCATGACTGCGTCCAAGATCAGGTTCCTGGAAGAAAAGGGCCTGATCAATCCGCAGCGCACCCCGGCCGGTTACCGGCAGTATTCCGACACGGACGTGGAGCGGCTCCGGTTCGTGCTGGCGCTGCAACGGGACCAATATCTTCCGCTGAAGGTCATTAAGGACTACCTCGACGCCATCGACCGCGGCGAACGCCCGGAAAACCTGCCGCCGGGCGTCACTGTGTCCCCGCGGATCGTGTCGGACGAGCTCGCCACTGAGCTGCAGAACAAGGTTCGCCGGCTCAGCGAGGACCAGCTGCGGGCCGAATCCGGCGCGAGTGTGCCGCTGTTGAGGTCCCTCCTCGAGTTCGGCCTGATCGGACACATCAACGGGAAGTTCGATGAACATGCCCTGCAGGTGGCCCGCGCCTGCGTGCAGCTGGAAAGCCACGGCCTTGAGCCGCGCCACTTGCGGCCGTTCCAGGCCGCCGCGGAACGGGAGTTCGGACTGGTGGAGCGTGCCGTAGCCCCGCTGACTTCCCGCAAGGATGCCGCCTCGCATGCCCGGGCCGCCGAGGCTGCCCGCGAAATCAGTGATCTCTGCCTGACATTGCACCGTGCCCTGGTGCAGGACCGTATATCGCGAATGGATATCTGATGATTGAAGTCGAGATCGTGGGTGTGCGGATCGAATTGCCGTCGAACCAGCCGCTGGTGCTGTTGCGGGAGATTCATGGAGAACGGCACGTACCCATCTGGATCGGCACCCCTGAAGCCAGCGCCATTGCGTTGGCGCAGCAGGGTGTGGTGCCGCCGCGTCCCATGACGCACGACCTCCTCATCGATGTCGTCGAGTCGCTGGGCCATTCCATTGTCAGCGTGAACATCGTCGCCGTCGAAGACAATATCTTCTACGGACAGCTGCAGTTCGAAGACGGCACCACGGTCAGCTCCAGGGCCTCGGACGCCCTTGCGCTGGCGTTGCGGGCCAAATGCCGCATTTGGTGCGCCGACTCGGTGATGGATGAGGCCGGCGTCAGGATCACCGAGCATGATGAAGGCGAAGACACCGAGCCTGGCCCCACCGTGGACGAGGAGCGCGAACTGCGGCGCTTCCGGGAGTTCCTGGACGACGTGGAGCCGGAAGACTTCGACGGCTGAGATCACGTTAAGGTTAAAGTTGAGGCTGAAAGTTTCGACACGCCCCTGAAATGGGGCCAACGTCTTTGACCTTGGGGCACGGCAGGCCTAACGTCGAAGATATCAAGTTCCCATTGCATCCAACAGCCGCGCAAGTCACACTGGAATGTGCAGCCCCGGCTGAATTACACAGATGAATTTCAGATCTGTGATCGCTGTTGCTGTGACTTCCTTAGGGGAGCAAAAGACGAGGAGGGTCCACGTGAGTCCGAAAGGCGAAGCTGGCGAGCTAAAGCAGGCTTCAACGGCAGGCGTCGCCCTGCCTGCGAGCGGTGCTCAGGGACTCCTCTTCACGGAAGACCTCCCGGTACTGGACGAAGATGCGGGCTACCGCGGACCGACGGCCTGCAAGGCAGCCGGTATCACTTACCGCCAGCTGGACTACTGGGCACGCACAGGGCTGGTTGAGCCCGCCGTGCGCGGCGCCGCCGGTTCCGGCTCGCAGCGTCTCTACGGCTTCCGCGACATCCTGGTGCTGAAAGTCGTCAAACGGCTGCTGGATACCGGAGTGTCACTGCAGCAGATCCGTACCGCCGTTGAGCACTTGCGCGAACGCGGCGTTGAGGACCTGGCGCAGATTACCCTCATGAGCGACGGCGCCAGCGTCTACGAGTGCACGTCTGCGGATGAGGTCATCGATCTTGTCCAGGGCGGCCAGGGCGTTTTCGGGATTGCAGTCGGACGTGTGTGGCGCGAAGTGGAAGGCAGCCTCGCAGCGCTTCCCAGCGAGCACGCCGTCGAACAGTCCTTTCCCGACGACGAACTCAGCAAGCGCAGGGCCGCCCGTAAGACCGGCTGAAGCCGTCGGACCGGCTGACGCCGTGCCGTAGCAGAAACCCGCAAGCAGCAGAAAGGCCGCCTTCCATTCGGAAGGCGGACTTTCTGTGCAGTTGGTGTGTCGGCGTCGGCCGTCTGCCCGGGGGATCCGCTACCGAAGGCTGCGTTCGCGGAGTGCCCCGGCGGAACCCGTGCCGTTGGAGGCCATGAGGTTGTCGAGAAGTGTGTTAAACAGGCTGGCCGCATTTTTCGCGGAATCGCCCGGCCAGTGGTGCACGGAATGGGCCGCACCCTGGATCTGCTGCCAGTTCGCCTGCTCCGGAATGTGCGGTGTTAGCAACAGTTCACCGAACATCGACTGCATCTCGGCGAGGCGGAAGGCGTGCTCCGAAGACCCGGAGCGTACGCGGTTCGCGATAATGCCGGCGGGGGAGAGGTTCGGGGCGAACTCCTGGCGGAACAGCTGGATGGCCCGCATGGTGCGCTCTGTGCCTGCCACTGAAAACAGCCCAGGCTCGGCAACGAGGGCCACCTTGTCGCTGGCGGACCATGCCATCCGGGTCAGTCCGTTCAGCGAGGGCGGGCAGTCAACCAGGATCAGCTGGTACTTGTCCGTGCCGGCCAGGACTGCCGAGAGCCTGCGCAGGTCCCTGCGGCCCAGGTCCGGCCGATCGTAAATGCCGGTATATGCGGAGCCCACAGCGACGTCCAGGACGGCGGGCCGGGCTCCGTTGTAGTTTTCCCGGGCCACCCAACCGCTGGTGACCACGTTCTCCGCAAGCTTGGCGCGGCGCGGGCTCTTGAGCATCCGGCCGATGTCCAGCTGCTCATCCGGCTGGACACCCAGCGCCGTGCTGGCATCCGCGTGCGGATCAAGGTCCACCACAAGGGTGGGGATGCCGGCGGCCAGGGCCGCAGATGCCAATCCGGTGGTGACGGAAGTTTTGCCGACCCCGCCTTTGAGGCTGCTGATGCTGACTACTTGCACTTGAAAAACCAATACCTAACGCCGGTTGCCGTGTTGGGGTAGTGCCGGCTCCGGCTCCCCGGAGCGGAGGGCGCGCGTAAGCACCCCCGACTCATCATATGTTGCCGCGGTGTTGAATCCCGTTTTATCGGGCGTGTGTGCGGCGCATCCCACGCCGCCGTCGGGGGCATCACTGGTTGGCCCTGCCTAATCCCGCTGAGATGACGGATAATCTTGTGATGGTCGACACAATGATTTGTGTTTCCACGCGCCCGTCTTACACACTGTGACCACTTATCGATACACCCGCAATGATGCAGGAGAAGTATGTTTTCCAAAATTCTGGTGGCTAACCGCGGCGAAATCGCGATCCGCGCCTTCCGTGCCGGCTACGAGCTGGGCGCCAAGACTGTTGCCGTGTTCCCCAACGAGGACCGAAACTCCATCCACCGCCAGAAGGCTGATGAAGCGTACCTGATCGGCGAAGAGGGCCACCCCGTCCGCGCGTATCTTGACGTGGACGAAGTGGTCCGCGTGGCCAAGGAATCCGGCGCCGATGCCATCTACCCCGGTTATGGCTTCCTCTCGGAGAACCCCCGCCTGGCCCGGGCCGCCAAAGAGGCCGGCATCACCTTTGTTGGCCCGCCGGCCGAGGTCCTTGAGCTGGCCGGAAACAAGGTCGCCGCGCTCGAAGCTGCCCGCGCCGCCGGCGTACCCGTCCTCAGGTCGAGCCAGCCCTCCAAGGACCTGGATGAACTGATCGCCGCAGCGGACGAAATCGGCTTCCCCATCTTCGCCAAGGCCGTAGCCGGCGGCGGAGGCCGCGGCATGCGCCGCGTGGACACCCGCGAGGCTCTCCCCGAGGCTCTGCAGGCCGCCATGCGCGAGGCCGACGCCGCTTTCGGTGACCCCACCATGTTCCTGGAACAGGCCGTTCTCCGCCCCCGCCACATCGAGGTCCAGATCCTGGCCGATGCCGAGGGCAACATCATGCACCTCTTCGAACGCGATTGCTCCATCCAGCGCCGCCACCAGAAGGTGGTGGAGATCGCTCCGGCACCGAACCTGGATGAAGGGATCCGTCAGGCGCTCTACCGTGATGCGGTGAAGTTCGCCAAGGCGCTCAACTACGTCAACGCCGGTACCGTGGAGTTCCTCGTGGACACCGTCGGCGAACGCGCCGGCCAGCACGTGTTCATCGAGATGAACCCGCGCATCCAGGTGGAGCACACGGTCACCGAGGAAGTCACCGATGTGGACCTCGTCCAGGCACAGCTGCGCATCGCGTCGGGCGAAACGCTCGCTGACCTTGGCCTTTCGCAGGACACTGTCCAGCTCAAGGGCGCCGCACTGCAGTGCCGCATCACCACCGAGGATCCGGCCAACGGCTTCCGGCCGGACGTCGGAAAGATCACCGGCTACCGTTCCGCCGGCGGCGCCGGTGTAAGGCTCGACGGCGGCACCGTCTACTCGGGTGCCGAAATCAGCCCGCACTTCGACTCCATGCTGGTCAAACTGACCTGCCGCGGCCGCGACTACCCCGCAGCAGTGGCCAGAGCACGCCGAGCCCTCGCGGAGTTCCGCATCCGCGGCGTCTCCACCAACATTTCCTTCCTGCAGGCCGTCCTGGACGACAAGGACTTCATTGCCGGCGATGTGGCCACCAACTTCATCGACCAGCGCCCCGAGCTGCTCAAGGCCCGCGTTTCCGCGGACCGCGGCACCAAACTGCTGACCTGGCTGGCAGAGGTCACCGTCAACAAGCCCAACGGCGACCTCACGGTCCACTCGGACCCCGCGGCGAAGCTGCCCGCAGTCGGGGACACGCCCGCCCCCAAGGGTTCGCGCCAGAGGCTGCTTGAGCTGGGTCCCGAGGGATTTGCCAAGGCCCTGCGCGAGCAGCAGGCCGTCGCGGTCACCGACACCACCTTCCGTGACGCCCACCAGTCGCTGCTGGCCACCCGGGTCCGTACCCGCGACCTCGTGGCGGCCGGCCCTGCCGTGTCCGCGCTGCTTCCTGAACTACTGTCCGTGGAGGCCTGGGGCGGCGCCACGTACGACGTCGCCCTGCGGTTCCTCGGCGAAGATCCCTGGGACAGGCTTGCGGCGCTGCGCAAGGCACTGCCCAACATCTGCCTGCAGATGCTCCTCCGGGGCCGCAACACCGTGGGCTACACGCCCTACCCCGAGGAAGTCACCGAGGCATTCGTCAACGAGGCCGCCGCGACCGGCATCGACATCTTCCGCATTTTCGACGCCCTCAACGACGTCAACCAGATGGCTCCGGCCATCCGCGCTGTGCGGGCCACCGGCACCGCCGTCGCCGAAGTCGCCCTCTGCTACACCGGCGACATGCTCGATCCGGACGAAAAGCTCTACACGCTCGACTACTACCTGGAGCTGGCTCAGAAGATCGTCGATGCCGGCGCCCACATCCTCGCCATCAAGGACATGGCAGGGCTGTTGCGTCCCGCGGCCGCCGCCAAGCTTGTGGCGGCCTTGCGGGAACGTTTCGACCTGCCGGTCCACCTGCACACCCACGACACCGCAGGCGGCCAGCTGGCCACGCTCCTGGCGGCAGTGGACGCAGGCGTGGACGCCGTTGACGTTGCTTCGGCTTCACTGGCCGGCACCACCAGCCAGCCGTCGGCGTCCGCCCTGGTTGCCGCCCTGGCCCACACCCCGCGCGACACCGGGCTGGGCCTGGCCAAGGTCAGCTCGCTGGAACCCTACTGGGAGGCCGTGCGCCGCGTGTACGCTCCATTCGAGTCGGGCCTGCCCGGTCCCACCGGCCGCGTCTACCAGCACGAGATCCCCGGCGGCCAGCTCTCCAACCTGCGGCAGCAGGCCATGGCCCTTGGCCTCGGCGAACGCTTCGAAGCCATCGAGGACATGTACACGGCGGCCGACCGCATCCTGGGCCGCCTCGTGAAGGTCACTCCGTCCTCGAAGGTGGTGGGCGACCTTGCCCTGCACCTCGTTGGCCTCAATGCCGATCCTGCAGACTTCAACGAAAACCCGCAGAACTACGACATCCCGGATTCCGTCATCGGCTTCCTCTCCGGAGAACTTGGTGATCCTCCCGGGGGCTGGCCTGAGCCGTTCCGCACCAAGGCCCTCCAGGGCCGCAGCATCAAGGTGCGCGACGCCGAGCTGAGCGCCGAGGACAGCGCCGCGCTGAAGGGCGATTCCAAAACCCGCCAGCAGACGCTCAACCGGCTGCTCTTCGAAGGTCCCACCAAGGACTACCAGAAGAGCGTGGAAACCTACGGCAACCTCTCGGTCCTGGATACCCGTGACTACCTCTTCGGCCTCCAGCGCGGAGCCGAGCACGAAATCGAGCTGGAGAAGGGCGTGCGCCTGATCGCGTCCCTCGAAGCTGTCTCGGAGCCGGACGAGAAGGGCATGCGCACGGTGATGTGCACGCTCAACGGACAGTCCAGGCCCGTAGTGGTCCGCGACCGCTCCGTCGTCAGCAACGTCAAGGCAGCTGAAAAAGCGGACGCGAGCCAGCCGGGCCACGTCGCCGCGCCGTTCGCCGGAGCCGTGACCCTCACGGTCAAGGTGGGCGACGCCGTCAACGCCGGCGATACCGTTGCCACCATCGAGGCCATGAAGATGGAGGCCTCAATTACGACGCCGGTGGCCGGCACGGTTGGGCGCCTCGCAGTCGGCGCCGTGGAACAGGTCCAGGGCGGAGACCTGCTGCTCGTCGTCGAGTAAGCACACACACGAAAAGGGGCCTCCCGCCGGGAGGCCCCTTTTCGGTGTCTGGCGCTAGTGCTGGCCGGACGGCTCCGTACGGGCCGGCCGCGGTGCAGCGTACATGTCGCTGATGACGGCGTCGAAGTCCTTCATCACCTGGGCCCGCTTGACCTTCATGGACGGGGTGAGGTGGCCGGATGCCTCGGTGAAATCAGACGGTACGATCCGGAATGATTTGATGGCTTCCGCTTGGGACACGGACTGGTTGGCGCGAGTGATGAGGTCCTGGACGGCGGCCTTGACCACCGGATGGCCTGCCGCTTCCGCGACGGTGGTGCCGGCCGGAAGTCCGTGACGCTGCAGCCATCCCGGCAGGGCTTCCTCATCGAGAGTAACCAAGGCGCCGATGAACGGCATGTTGTCGCCCACAACAAGGACCTGCGAGACGAGGGCGTCGGCCCGGATCTGGTCTTCCAGCAGGGCAGGCACCACGTTCTTGCCGCTGGCCGTCACGATGATTTCCTTCTTGCGGCCTGTGATGGTCAGGAAGCCGTCGGCATCCATTTGTCCAATGTCGCCAGTGCGGAACCAGCCGTCCACGAATGTGTCTGCTGCGAGGTCGTCGCGCTTGTAATAGCCGCGCATCACGCAGACGCCCTTGGCGAGGATCTCGCCGTCGTCGGCTATCTTCACCGCATTTCCCGGCAGGGGGGCGCCCACCGTCCCGATCCTGATGAGCGAGGGGGTGTTGACGGTGATCGGCGCGGTGGTTTCGGTCAGGCCGTAGCCTTCGAGGATCTGCATGCCGATGCCCTGGAAGAAGTGCCCGAGGCGTTCGCCCAGCGGACCGCCGCCGGACACTGCGTGGGCCACCTGGCCGCCCATGGCAGCGCGGAGCTTGCTGTAGACAAGCTTGTCGAACAGGGCATGGCGGAGTTTGAGGCCCAAGCCGATGGAACCGGCCTGCCGGGCCCGTGAGTAGGCGATGGCGGTGTCGGCGGCCTTATGGAAGATGGCGCCCTTGCCGCTGTCCTCGGCCTTGGTCAGCGCGGAGTTGTAGACCTTTTCGAATACGCGCGGGACGGCGAGGATGAACGTGGGCTTGTAGCTCTGCAGGTCCGGCAGGAGGTGCTTGATGTCCGGGGTGTGCGCCACGGTGACGCCGGCAGCCACGGCCAGGACCGAGATGAACCGGGCGAACACGTGGGCCAGCGGCAGGAACATGATGGTCCGCGCCTGCTCGTGGACGATGCCTGACAGCGAAGTGGCGAGTGCGTTCTCGGACAGTTCCACGAAGTTTCCGTGCGTCAGCTCGCAGCCCTTGGGCCGTCCGGTGGTGCCGGAGGTGTAGATGATCGTCGCGACGTCGGCCAGCGAAGCCAGGCTCCGGCGGGCTTCTAGCTCCTCGTCGCTGACGGCGGTCCCGGCCGCGCGGAGCTCGTCCAGCCCGGCGCCCTCAAGCTGCCAGACGTGGGCCAGCGACGAAAGCCCTTCCGACGTGACGGCCTGCCGGATGATGTCCTCGTGGTGCGCCGACTCGCCGAAAGCCGCGACGGCACCAGAGTCGCCCAGGTTCCAGGCAACCTGGCTGGGGGAGGAGGTTTCGTAGATGGGGACGGAGATGCCGCCCGCAAACCAGACCGCAAAGTCCACCAGCGCCCACTCGTAGCGGGTGCGGGACATGATGCCGACGCGGTCGCCTGCTGCCACGCCGCTTGCCATGAGGCCCTTGGCCAGGATGCGCACGTCGGCGAGGAAATCCGTGGCAGAAATATCCTGCCACTGTCCGGCGGCATCGAGCCGCGAAAACAGGGACGGGTTCGAGGCCTTGGCGGCCTGCCGCAACACCAGGTCGGTGATGTTGGTTTCCGGGGGTACATTCACCAAGGGCGGAACACTGAATTCGCGCACGATAGCTCCTTTGTTATCCATAGACCCGCAGGGGGTACTGCTAACACTAGTACGCCCGTTGCGGAGGTGTGTCCTGATTCACCTACTGGCGAGTAACTTTACGGTTAAGTGCCTGAAACCCGCTACTCCCGTCCGCCGGGGGTGCACCTTGAGCTGTTGCAGTAGCCGTTTTCCGCATGTCCGGCATTACCGGAATAGGGGCGGCAATAGAATGGGGAACCATGCACACACCTTCGCCCGGCGACCAGCCCAGACCCTATCGACGGACGGCCGCATGGCGGCGCAGGAAGCCTTCCGGGCAGGATGCGCTGGCCGCCAGCCAGGGCTTCCGCGAGCACCTCCGGCTCGGGCGCAAAGGGTTGGCGATCGGTGTGGACATCGGAGGCACCAAGGTCGCCGCCGGCGTCGTGGACGCCGACGGCCGCATCCTCAGCCAGGCCAGGCGCTCCACGCCCGGGAACGACCCCCGCGCGGTGGAACAGGTGATTGTGGAACTCGTGGAGGAGCTGAGCCGCGGCCACCGCATCTGGTCGGTGGGAATCGGCGCGGCCGGGTGGATGGACCTCGACGGCGGGACGGTGCTGTTCAGCCCGCACCTCGCCTGGCGCAATGAACCGTTGCGGGACAACCTCCAGCGACTGCTGCGCCGCCCGGTCCTGCTGACCAACGACGCCGATGCCGCCGCGTGGGCGGAATGGCGCTTTGGCGCCGGGCAGGGGCAAAGCAGGCTCGTCTGCATCACCCTGGGCACGGGGATCGGCGGTGCCATGGTGATGGACGGCCGGCTGGAACGCGGCCGTTTTGGCGTTGCGGGAGAATTTGGCCACCAGATCATCATGCCGGGCGGCCATCGTTGTGAATGCGGAAACCGCGGCTGCTGGGAACAGTATGCGTCCGGAAACGCGCTGGGTCGCGAAGCCCGCGAACTGGCTGCTGCCAATTCGCCCGTGGCGCAGGAACTCCTGAAGGCCGTGGACGGTCAGGTGGACCGTATCACCGGGGCCATCGTGACGGAGCTGGCCAAGGCGGGCGACCCCACCTCCCGGGAACTGCTGGAGGACGTTGGGGAGTGGCTGGGCCTGGGACTGGCCAACCTGGCTGCCGCGCTGGACCCCGGAAAGTTCGTGATCGGCGGAGGCCTATGCGATGCGGGCGAACTGCTGGTGGCGCCGGCACGTAAGGCTTTTGCCCGGAACCTGACCGGGCGCGGATTCCGGCCGGCTGCCGAAATCGCACTCGCGGCCCTGGGCCCCAACGCCGGGCTGATCGGGGCCGCAGACCTGTCGCGTGTCAGCAGCAGGATGCACGGCTGATCCGGCCTCAGCGGGCAAGGCCCGAAACGCTAAACCCTGGCGCCGTCGTCGTGCTCATCCTTTTCCTGCGGCAGCTGCATGATCAGGTAGATCACTGAGACGACGAACGCGGCGACGATCCCCAAAATAGCCATGAGTGGCGCGGACCTCCAGAACATGGCGGACAGCACCAGGGCGACGGGTCCGCCCACGGCGCCCAGCCAGGCCAGCACGGTCAGCGGGTCACTGCCGGCCAGGCTCGGGGGTTCCTCCGGAACGAAAGGCTCGTCGTCGTCGGCCTCGTAGTCACGGGGCCCGCTGGCTGGCTCCGCGCGGTCCGCGCCCGCGTGGCCCGCCTCCGGCTGGGGTGCACGGACGGCGGCCCCGCGTTCGGCCGCCGAGGGCTCCGTTGGAGCGCTGCCGGCGAGGCCCAGCGGGTCGAAGTCGCGGAAGGGCCGTTTGTGCGGTTCGCTGCCGTCCCCGGCAGGAGCCGGCGTGTCGGTGCCCTCGAGCCGGGAAACCAGGTCAAGCCACACGGCGTCGTCCTGGTTGGCGCTCTGGTCCGAGGAATTGGAGTCAGATCTGGTCATCGGCCGTGTCCTTCGGGGCTGGCGGGGGAGGCGTCCGCGTTTTCCGGAACCGGTGCTCCCGGAACCTGTGCTCCCGGAACTACGGTGCGGATGAACTCCGTGGTCCCGCTGAAGATCTCCGCGGCATCGTTGTCCAGGGTGGCCACGTGGTAGCTGTTTTCCAAAGCGCTCAGCTGGAGCCGGGTGTTGGTGAGGCCCCGGCGCAGCGCCACGATGCTCGAGTCGGACACCACGTGATCCACTGTGGAGCGAAACACGCGAACAGGTGCCGTGATCTGCGGCAGCAGCCGCCTGGTGTCCTTGAACATCTTGTTGAGCTCGTGCGCCGCTGCCACGGGTGTCCGCGGATATGCGCCTTCATCCGTGTCCGGCTTGAGGATGTCGTTCGCAATGGCAGGGGTGCTTTTCAGGACCAGTTTCAGGATCCCGGCCAGCGGCGCGCGGGGATCATCGATGACCAGGCCGGGATTGACCACGATGGTGCCCGCCACGGGACGCAATGCCGCCACCCGCAACGCCAGTGCACCTCCCATGGACAGCCCGGCAGTGAAGACGTGATCGCATTCAGCTTCGAGCTCAAGGTAGGCCTTGTCGTAGGCGGAATACCACTCCTGCCAACGCGTCCTGGCCAGTTCCTGCCAGCTGGTGCCGTGTCCGGGCAGGAGCGGCATCCGCACCGCAAATCCGGCGTCGGCCAGCGATTGGGCCCAGGCCCGCACACCGTGCGGGCTTCCGGTGAAGCCATGGGAAACGGCGACACCGATCGAGGGACCGTCGCCGGTAAAGGGACTGCTGAAAGGGCTGTGGTCGGCGGCAATACTCATGATGTCTCCGAGGATACGTGGTGCGGCGCGTGCTCGTGGAAGAAGGTGGTGGAATGCCCGAAGATCGCGGGCGCATCGTTGTCCAGCGTGGCCACGTGACCGCTGTTGGGCAGCGGCACCACGCGAAGTTCCGCCGACCCCAGCCGCCGCCGGATCAGCTCCAGGGACGACGGCGGCACAACCTCGTCGGTGTCCGACTTGAAAACCAGGACCGGCGCTGTCACCCGGGGCAGTCCGCGGCGGGCAGCGGCAAACAGCTTCTTCAGCTGGTGGACGGCGGCGAGCGGCGTTTGCGAATAGTCGCCGTCCTCGGTGGTGGCAGCTGTGGGGTTGGCCTCCACAATCGGCAGCGTGGTCGGTTGGAAGTACTTCAGGATGCCGATAATACGAACCCGCCGGTCGTAGAAGCTGAGTCCGGGATTAACCACGGCTACACCGGCAACACGGTGGCGTGACGCCGTGCGCAGCGCGACGGCGCCGCCCATGGAGAGCCCGGCGACGTAGCAGGTGTCGGTCCGGGCCGCGAGTTCAAGGTAGGCGGTTTCGAATGCGCCGGCCCATTCACGCCAGCCCGAACGGGCCAGCTCGCGCCAGTGGGTCCCGTGCCCGGGCAGGAGCGGGACGGAGACGGCAAACCCTTGCTCCGCCAGGTGCAGTGCCCACGGCATGACGCTGAGCGGACTCCCGGTGAAGCCGTGGCAGATGGCGACGCCGATCCGGGCGTTGTTTCCGTGGCCGGGGTAGCTGAAAGCGGCAGGCACAGTCTGTTTGCTGCTTTCTCTCATGTGCCCATCGTGTCACCATTCGCGGCAAATCTCACTAGAGTAGGGTTGCATTGAAGTCCTGGCCGGACCCGTCGGAGGGCCGGCCAGACGCCTTCCGGAGAGGTACACCACGTGTTTTATTGGTTCATGAAGACCTTCGTCCTGGGACCGGTGCTGAAGCTCCTGTTCCGGCCCTGGGTCAAGGGGCTCGACAATGTGCCCGCGGAAGGCGCCGCCATCCTGGCGTCCAACCATTTGTCGTTCTCCGACTCCATCTTTATGCCTCTGATGGTTCCGCGTCCCGTGATCTTCCTGGCGAAGTCGGAGTATTTCACCGGCACCGGCCTCAAGGGCAGGCTGACTGCACTGTTCTTCCGGCTGACAAACCAGCTGCCCATGGACCGTTCCGGGGGAGCGGCTTCGGCGGCGTCGCTTAATGCCGGCATGGATGTCCTGTCGCATGGTTCGCTGCTGGGCATTTATCCCGAAGGCACGCGCAGCCCTGATTCACGGCTGTACCGGGGCAAAGTCGGTGTCGCGAAGCTTGCCCTGCAGGCGAGGGTTCCCGTGATTCCGGTAGCCATGATTGGGACCGACAAGGTCCAGCCCATTGGCAAACGGATGCCGAACATCAGGCGGATCGGCATGATCTTCGGTGAACCGCTGGACTTCAGCCGGTACTACGGCATGGAAGACGACCGCCTGATCCAGCGGTCCGTGACCGACGAAATCATGTACGAGCTCATGCGGCTGTCCGGGCAGGAATACGTGGACGAATACGCGGCGGTAGTTAAGCTCAGGCTGGCAGGGAAACCCACCGATGCCTCCACCGGCTTGGACGGCGCCGGGGACAACGGCTCCGCCGGCTCCGGGGACAACGGTTCCGCGGAGCCCGGAAACGCGTGACGCCGCCTTTGGTGTCCAGGTTCTGTGACGGCGGTTTGGGGCTGATGACGGTTACGGTGCGGAAACCCGGATACGGGAACTAGTCTTGTAGTGTGACTGAGCTATCTGCAAAACCTGCCTCCCTGCTGACCAGTACCGCCCAGAGCGGTGCCGCCAACTATCCGGGACTGGACCACTGGCGGGAACTGCCGGTTTCCCAGCAGCCCAGCTGGCAAAACAAAGAGGTCTTTGACGCGTCGGTGAAGGAACTTTCCGTCCTTCCGCCGCTTGTATTTGCCGGCGAGGTGGACATCCTCCGTGAACGGCTCGCCGCGGCAGCACAAGGCAAGGCCTTCCTGCTCCAGGGCGGGGACTGCGCTGAAACGTTTGAGGCCGCGACGGCGGACAAGATCAGCGCCAGGGTCAAGACCATCCTGCAGATGGCGGTCGTCCTGACTTACGGCGCAGCGATGCCGGTCATCAAGATGGGCCGCATGGCCGGACAGTTCGCCAAGCCGCGGTCCTCCAACGATGAAACGCGCGACGGCGTGACACTCCCGGCATACCGCGGCGACATCGTCAACGGCTACGACTTCACCCCGGAATCCCGGGCCCACGACGCCGGCCGGATGCTCAAGGCGTACCACACCTCCGCATCGACACTGAACCTTATCCGGGCGTTCACGCAGGGCGGCTTCGCTGACCTGCGCCTCGTCCACCACTGGAACAAGGGCTTCACCGAGAACCCGGCGCACGCCCGCTACGAATCCTTGGCGCGTGACATTGACCGGGCCATCAAGTTCATGGCATCCTGCGGGGCGGATTTCGAAGCACTGAAGCGGGTTGAGTTCTTTGCGAGCCACGAGGCGCTGCTGCTGGACTACGAGCGCGCACTGACCCGCATCGATTCACGTACGGGGCTTCCGTACGACACGTCGGCGCATTTCCTCTGGATCGGCGAACGCACCCGCGAACTGGACCACGCCCACGTGGACTTCCTGTCCCGGGTCCGCAACCCGATCGGGGTCAAGCTGGGGCCCTCCACTTCCGGCGACGATGCCCTGCGGCTCATCGACAAGCTGGATCCGGACCGCGAACCGGGCCGCCTGACCTTCATCACCCGGATGGGCGCCGGGAACATCCGGGAGAAGCTCCCCGCCATCGTCGAAAAGGTCACGGCGTCCGGTGCACAGGTCCTCTGGGTCACCGATCCCATGCACGGGAACACGGTCACGTCGCCCAACGGTTACAAAACCCGCAACTTCGATGACGTCATCGACGAAGTGCGCGGCTTCTTCGAGGTGCACCATTCGCTGGGCACCATTCCGGGCGGCCTGCACGTCGAAATGACCGGCGACGACGTCGCAGAGTGCCTCGGTGGCGCGGACCCCATCGACCAGGAAGCATTCCTGGACCGCTACGAGTCGGTCTGCGATCCGCGCCTGAACCACATGCAGTCCTTGGAAATGGCGTTCCTCGTCGCAGGAGCCCTGTCCAAGCGCTGACCCGCTGCCCTGACTGACCAAAAAGCTCCGCCCGGCTGGACCAGCCGGGCGGAGCTTTTTGGTGTGGCGGCTGCTTCGAGCGGTGCCGGTTGCGCTCAGACGACGGTGAGGGTAACGACGGAACCTTCGGGCACCTGGGTGTCCACCGGATCCTGGTCCCGAACGGTTCCGAAGAAGCCGCCCAGGACGTTGTTGACCCGGACCTCGAAGCCGAGCTTCTCCAGCGCCTTGCGTGCATCATTGGCCTGCTTGCCGATATAGCTGGGCACATTCACGAGCTTGGGCCCCTTGGATACCGTAAGGGTGACAGGCGCACCCCGGGTGAGGGTGCCGTTGGATGGCTCCTGGGCCACCACGGCGCCCTTGGGGACCTTCTTGTCGTTGACCGTCTCGGGTGAGATCACAGCCTTCAATCCCGCGGCCTCCAGCGCTTTGACTGCGGCGCCCTGTTCCTGGCCGCGCACGTCGGGCACAGGAATGGGTTCGGGCCCCTTGGAGACAGTGAGGCTGACAGGCGTGCCGCGCCTGGCCGGGGTGCCCGCCGCGGGGTCCTGGGCGAGGACTGTACCCGCCGGCTCGGTTTCGCTGTACGTCTCTGTGACACTGCCCAGGGCCATCTCGGCACTGTTGAGCTGGCTCTTTGCCTCATCCAGGGATTTGCCGCTCATTCCGGGCAGCGGAAAGAGTTGCGGGCCTTTGGAAACGAACAGCGACACCATCTGGAACTTGCGGATTTCCCGCCCTGCTTCGGGTTCGGTACCCACGACGAGGCCGGCCCGGATGTCGTCGTCGAAGACATCCTTCGTGGTGGACTGGAATCCCGCTGTGCCAAGCAGTTGCTGGGCCTCGGCGACGGTTTTGTTGGCCACCCTGGGTATGGTCCCCGGGGAGCCGGGTCCCATACCAAAGAACCAGCCGGCGCCGGTGGCGAGCAAAGCCGCGATCACCAGGATGATGATCCATAGAAGGCCGCGACGGCGCGGGTTGCCTTCGCGGAGCGAGCGCACCGGAGTGGACGCGGCTTTGGACTCGGCCTTGGCGGCGTCGCGGTCCAGCTTGCGCTGGGCACGCTTGCTCAAGGGAACCGCGGTGTCCGGCCCGTCGTCGCCCGGATCCGCAAAGGCGGGCTCCGGCTCCGCCGGGGCGGCCAGTGCACCGAACTGGCCCGGCCGGCGCGCAGCCGACAGCACCGTGGTGGGATTGCTTTGGCGGTTGATGATTTCCGTTGGATGCTGCCCGGCGGACAGGATCTCCGTCTGGTCCCGGCGCTCCGTGGACGGGGCCTCTGAAGGACGATTGGACGGCGGGTGCGCAGGCGGGCGGAGCCCCGACGGAGAATGGGCGACGGCGGCGATCGCTGCGGGGGGCTGGAGATCCAGTTCAGCGTCGGTCAGGTTGGTCCGGATGTGCCTGAGTTCGGACAAGAGTGCGTTGCCGTCGACCGGGCGCTGTTCGGGATCGCGCGCCGTGCACCACTGGACCAGCTCGTCGACTTCGGCTGCCAGCCCCGGAACGACCGCCGAGGGGGCTTCCACGGAGGAATTGACGTGCTGGTAGGCCACCTGGATGGGGACTTCGCCGTCGAAGGGCTGCCTGCCGGTGATCATTTCGTACAACATGATGCCCACGGAGTAGATGTCGCTGCGGGCATCCGCCTGCCGGCCGAGAACGAGCTCCGGTGACAGGTAGGCCACGGTGCCGATCAGCGCCCCGGTGCTCGTTGAGGTGGTGACCGCACGGGCCAACCCGAAGTCACCGACCTTGATTCGGCCGTCGTCGGCGATCAGGACGTTTTCGGGTTTGATGTCCCGGTGGATGAGCCCTGCGGCATGCGCCGCCCCCAGCCCTTCAACCACGGGGTCGATCAGCGCCAGGGCCAGCCGCGGAGACAGCGCCCCCTTCTCCTTGATGACGTCCCTGAGCGTGTGGCCCTTGATGTACTCCATCACCAGGTAGGCAGTGTGGCCGTCGCTGCCCTGGTCAAGGACGCCCACCACATGGGCGTGGGACAGCTTGGCCGCGGCCTTGGCCTCACGGCCAAGCCTGTCCAGGAAGTTACCGTCATTGACCAGGTGCGGGTGGAGGACCTTCAATGCGACGTCGCGCTCCAGACGTTGGTCCGTCGCGAGGTAAACGGTGGACATTCCGCCGCGCGCCAGCCTTGACTGAACCCGGTAACGGTTGTCCACCAGCGTTCCAACGAGGGGGTCCGACACTTTATCCTGCACCCTACGATCCTAAGTGCTACACGGAAACGGGCCCGAATCGACATGCAATCCGGACCCGTATCGTTACCCTCCCGGCACCCGCTTCCCGGCGCCGGCGCGGTTTAGCTGAAGTTCTTCTTGTGCGCCTTGATCGCTGCCACGTATGCCTTCGTGTCGTCGAACATGCCGTTTTTGCTGACGGAGTACTGGCCCTGGTAATAGCCGGCGATGGCGTTGTCCAGGTCCTTGCTGGTGCGGATCAGCTGGCGGATGATGGCCACGCCTGCGGTTGCGTTGTCGTAGGGATCGAGCAGGTTCAGCTTGCGGCCCACGAGATCTGAGGCCCATTCGCCCGACGTCGGGATGACCTGCATGGTGCCGATGGCGTTGGCCGGCGAGACTGCGCGCTGGTCGAAGCCGGACTCCTGGTAGGCGAAGGCAAGGGCAAGCGAGGGATCCACGCCCATCCGACGTGCCGTGTCCGCAACGATCGACTTCATCTGCTCCCTGGTGGGTACAGGAGAAGAGTTGAGCAGGGCCTTGTTCTGGTTGGCGGAGGAGACCACGGCGGACGGGTAGGTGAATCCGAGGAAGGAACTCGGCACCAGGGGAGTAACGCTGGCTGCCGGCTGGATCGAGGACCCGCCGGGGATGGCCAGCTTGTTGCCGGGGAAGATGACGCTGGTCATGGTCAGCTTGTTCGCGGCCAGAATGTCTGACAGCTTGACCCCGTGCTTTGCGGCGATGGCGGACAAAGTATCGCCTGACTTCACGGTGTAAGAGCCCGAACTGGTGGCCGGAGCCGGTGCCGGAGCAGGAGTAGCCGCCGGAGCAGGAGCCGGCGCCTGGCCGCCGCCGATCTTGATCTTCTGGCCCGGGTAGATGATGGAGTTCATATTCAGTCCGTTCCAGCTCAACACCTCGGACAACTTGACCCCGTGCCGTGCCGCGATGGCGCCCAGTGTGTCGCCGGACTTAACGGTGTAGACATTGCCGGCTGAGGTGGCAGGGGCGGGAGCCTCCGGCTTTGCCGCCGGAGCGGAGGGGGCCGGTGCCGAACCGGTCAGCTTGATCTTCTGCCCCGGATAAATGATGGTGTTCGGCTGCAGGTTGTTCAGCTTCAGGATGGCGTTGGTGTCAAGGCCGTAGCGACCGGCGATGCCGCTGATGGTGTCACCGCGGGCAATGGTGTACTCGGCCGGCGCGGAGGGCTGGGCGGGCCGCAGGGATGCGGGGAGGGCCGTCGAAACCGAGGCCGCGGGAATGACGCCGGCCTTAATGGCGGCTTCCTGGGCCTGGATTGCCGCCGCGAGGGTCGCAGGCACGGTCCGCGGGCGGGATTCCGCCGCCGCCGGCTGGGCGATGGCCAGCGAGGAAAGGACGACTGCCGGGAGGGCAGCCGTGGTGGCCGCAATCATGGGCAGGCTTGGCCTGGTGTGCTGCTTTGGCGATCGGGGCGTCGTCATGGGAGTGATCCTCTTCTCAGCGGCAAATGCTGTCGGTCAGGCCGTTGTTACGAATGGTACTAGTGTTACTAAAGTTAGTGTTGATGCAAATGTGATCTATGTGAATCTCTCACGAATTGCCGATTAGCACAAGAAATGTGTGGCATTGGATATATGCCTTTTTTCGGAGTGTCGATTCGCGGGGTCACGCCCCTGCTTTGCGCTGACTAGGCGCATTAGCGCCCGCCGTGGCAATCTTGATCCGTGAGTACTGTAGAAAGCCTTGTAGGCGAATGGCTGCCGCTGCCCGACGTTGCAGAAATGATGAACGTGTCCATCACTAAGGTCCATGGATTGCTGGACGAAAAGGCGCTGGTGGCCCTCAGGGTCGGCGAACGCCGGATCAGGTCCGTTCCCGCCGACTTTATGCAGGACGGCCATCCGGTAGAGAGCCTGAAAGGGACAGTCGTGGTCCTCGCGGATGCCGGCTATACCGATGAAGAACTCATTACCTGGCTTTTCACCCCGGATGAATCTCTGCGGGGCCGTCCGATTGATGCGCTGCGCGAAGGCCGGAAGACCGAGATCCGCCGACGGGCACAGTCCCTCGCCTGGTAATACTGTCCAGGCCCCCCGCAATACATGCTGAGCGCGTCAGCCGCGCCGCCACAATCAGGCGGCGCGGCTGACGGTTGCCTCGGCCAGTTTCCGCAGGGCCGTCTTGGGGAGATCGTCCAGCGGCAGCAGGTCCAGTTCCGCGAAGGCGGCACGGCCGAATTCCTCAATCAGGACCTCAGTAGCCTGGAGCGCGCCGCAGTCCACAATGATCCGACGGATTTCCTCCACGTCGTCATCGGACAGGTCCGGGCTTCCAAGCTTCGCATCGAGGAAACGGGATTCCTCCGGGGAAGCCTGGTCCAGGGCGAAGGCAACCAGGACCGTACGCTTTCCTTCCCGCAAGTCATCGCCAGCGGGCTTACCGGTGGTCACCGGATCACCGAAGACACCGAGTACGTCGTCCCGGAGCTGGAAGGCTTCCCCGAGCGGCAGGGCGAACGCTGAATAGCCGCGAAGCAGTTCGTCGGAAGCACCTGCCAAGGCGCCTCCCAGGGCGAGCGGGTGCTCCGTTGAGTACTTCGCTGACTTGAACCGGATTATTGACTGGGCCCTGTTGACGGCTCCCGCCCGGTCGCGCATGGGACCGGCTACTTCTTCCAGGATGTCAAGGTACTGGCCCGCCATCACTTCGGCGCGCATCAGGTTGAAGATCAGCCTGGCCTGGCTTCCCGACGCTGCCGCCTCGCCTATGTCCGTGAACGTTTCTTCGCTGAAGGAGAGGCAGAGGTCGCCGGTCAGGATGGCTGCGGCATGGCCGAACCGTTCGCTGTCCAGGGCCCACCCCTGGTCTTCATGCAGCTGGCTAAACCGCCGGTGCACACTGGGACCTCCGCGCCGGGTATCCGAGCGGTCGATGATGTCATCATGAATCAGCGCTGCTGCCTGGAAAAGCTCCAAGGCGGATCCGGCAGTGACCACCTCGGTGGCAGCAGCCTCACCGCCGGCGCCACGCCAACCCCAATAGCACATCAGTGCACGCAGCCGCTTGCCGCCGGTAACCAGGTTGGAGATGGAGCCCATCAGCGGATCAATATCCTGTGAAATGGCGGACATCACGGACTGGCGTGTGGCCAGGAAGTCGTTAAGCTTGCCGGCGACGGCGGCTACGAATGCCGTCTGTTCCAGGCGCAGCTGCTCCGCGACCGTCACTTCGCGGACTCAGCTGCGACGTTGGCACCGATGGTGAATGTGGAGACCCCGCCGGTCTCCACCACTGCAACGTTCACTGTTTCGTTGTCGCCGCGGAGGAAATCCTTGGACGCGACTGCACCCACGTTCTCCCCGGGCACCGCTTTGAAGCCTTGGGCCTCCAGCTCCTTTGTATAGAAAGCCACGACGGCGGCGGCCGGCGAACTGATGTTACCCACCAGCGCTGCAGTGGCCGGGGTGGACGTCTTGTCGAAGCTGCTTGAAACCACCCTGGCCCCCGGCATCACGGGCAACAGCTTTTCCGGGAAGCCGTCGACGAGTGCGCCGACGACCGCAGTGGTACCCGGCGACGCCGACGGGCTGGCCGGTGCCGTGGTGGATACCTGTCCGGTGGCGGAAGCTGAAGCGCTGGCGGTCCCGGTTGCCTTGGCTCCGGAATCGGCCGGGGTGCACGCAGCCAGGGCAAGCACCGCGCCGGCCACAATCACTGCGCAGCCCGCAGGCTTGAGCTTTCCAATTACCTTCACAGGGACAGTCCTCCTGGTGTTGACGCCGGATGCAGCCTCCAGTTTAGTCAGTCCCACGGCATAGGATTGAAGACGTGGGGTCGGAACAGGATAAACAGCAGCTCGAAGCGACCCTCCGGGAGCTACGTCGAAGCAGCATCATGCACGTGGACATGGACGCATTTTTCGTCTCCGTGGAACTCCGGAGCCGTCCGGAACTGATCGGAAAACCGGTCATTGTGGGCTATCCGGCGGACCGGTCGGTGGTGCTGTCCGCTTCCTACGAGGCACGGAAATTTGGCGTCAAGTCTGCAATGCCCATGGCTATGGCGGCGCGCATATGCCCCTCGGCAGTCATCATCGAGCCAAGGCACAAGCTGTACTACGAGGTGTCCGCGCAGCTGATGGCCATCTTCGGTTCGATCACTGACCTGGTGGAGCCCCTGAGCGTCGACGAAGCCTTCCTCGACGTCGGCGGAGCCATCCGGCGACTGGGGAGCCCGCGTGAGATCGGCGCGATTATTCGCCGGCGTGTGCGGGACGAACTCGGTATCACCGCGTCCGTTGGCATCGCCGCCAGCAAGTTCGTGGCCAAGATAGCGTCCACCCGCTGTAAACCGGACGGGCTCCTGCTGATCGGACCGGACGAGACCGTTGCCTACCTGCACAGCCTTCCCGTCAATGCGCTGTGGGGGGTGGGGGCCAAGACGGGAGAGGTGCTGGCGCGAATGGGGATCCGCAGCGTGGCGGATGTTGCCGCAACCCCGCCGTCCGCACTGAAGAAGCTCCTCGGGGCGTCAGGCGAGCACGTCTACCGGCTGTCCTGGGGGATTGATCCGCGGCCTGTGACTCCGGTCCGCCTCGAGAAGAGTATCGGTGCCGAGGAGACGTTTGCCGTGGACACCGCGGACGACGCCCTTCTGCACCGGGAGTTGCTGCGCTTGTCGCACCGCACCGCCGAGCGGCTCAGAAGCACGGGGATGGTCGCCAGGACTATCTCCCTGAAGCTTCGCTACACCGATTTCTCCACCATCACGCGCAGCAGGACGGTGCATGCCCCGGTGGACAGTGCCCAGTTGATCTATGCCGTCACGGTTCAGCTGCTGGAATCGCTCGGCCCGCGAGCCATGACAGTCCGCCTTGTTGGCGTAAGGGCGGAGCAGCTTGAGGATGCAGCCCAGACCTCGCTGCAGCTGAGCTTTGACCGCCGCGACGACAACTGGCGGGCCGCGGAACAGGCCCTGGACAGGGTGGCGGAGAAGTTCGGTTCCAAGTCGGTGCTCCCTGCACGGCTGCTGGACCCGAACACCGCCGCTGACTGACTTTTCCCCGGCCGACTGCCGGCAAAAAAGCTGCTTACCCGGTGCGCCCGTCGCCCTTGGATGCAGCGCCGCCGGCGACGGGGTGCGCCGCGTGTGAGTGTCTTTCAGAACAGGGCGCAACAAACTATCCTTAGATATACATAGATTTCGAACGTCTGGACATACCAAAAGCCGTCTGTATCAGCCCGCCGTCCGAATGCGTGGAATCCGGTTGCCCGATATACGGTGGCCGGGAACCTCCTGCGCATGCCGGTCGTTATCGGATTGACAACATAAAGGCCACGGCAGGTCCGGACGTTGGCCGACTTAAGGAGGTCGTGATGCCGCTCTCGGAGCACGAACAGAAGTTGCTCGAGCAGTTGGAGAAGCAGCTGCACGAGGACGATCCGAAGTTTGCCAACTCAATGGGATCGGATCCGGGCCGTAACTGGTCCACACGCCACATAGTGATAGGCGTGCTGGCCACCCTGGCTGGTGTCCTCCTCCTGCTGGTGGGCGTATCACTTCAGAGCATTTTTGTTGGTGTCCTCGGGTTCATCGTGATGGGAGCCGGAGTCTATTTCGCAACGATGCGTAGTTCCGCTGCCGGCAAAGCCAAACCGGCCGGAGGCAAGAAGGCCGGCAAGGGGCGCAGCTCGTTCATGAGCGGTCTGGAAGAACGCTGGGACGAACGCCGCCGCGGTGAACCGTGACAACCCCGTCCTGACAGCCGGCCCGTGACTGTCATTCCCTAACTCTCCACTTCGCACCACCTGCCCGCGGGCAGGCCTGCAGGAAGACCCGCCCCGGCGGGTCTTTTGCATTTAATCGCCCCGCTGCGGGCCCGGACGTCCGGGCGGATCCCCACCGGCCGCCGTCGTATATTCCTTGGCGCGCCCCATGCGCCATCGGCGCCAAAATCCCTCCACTTTGCACCACCGCCCGGAAACCCCGGATTTCCGGGCCCGGATTCCTCCAATCCCGGGAGGAATCTTCCGTGTCGCGTTGACTGTGGAGCGATGTGGAGTAAAGTGGAGCAGGTAAGAGGGTAGTGGCAGCACAGGGGACGTGCAGCTCCTGACGACAGACAGGCGGGTGGCCATGTTTCTTGGCACTCATTCGCCGCGTTTGGACGAAAAGGGGCGGATCATCCTCCCAGCGAAGTTCCGCGAGGAACTTGCCAGCGGATTGGTACTCACCAGGGGCCAGGAACGCTGCATCTACGTCTTCAGTGAGCGGGAATTCGGACGGATTCACGAGCAAATGCGGGAGGCGCCCATCTCCTCCAAGCAGACTCGTGACTACATCCGGGTTTTTCTCTCTGGAGCCTCGGACGAGGTACCTGACAAGCAGGGGCGCGTGACTATTCCTCCCGCACTCCGGGCATACGCAGGTCTTGGCAGGGAGCTTGCCGTCATCGGCGCCGGCTCCCGCGCGGAGATCTGGGATGCCCAGGCCTGGAACGAGTACCTGGCAGAGAAGGAAACCTCCTTCTCTGAAACCGATGACGCCATCCCGGGAATCTTCTGAGGCCCGGAGGCGACAACGGCAACGCTTCTTGAACGAGATCTCCAGCCGCCCATCCGAACGTTTTCCTGGCTCACTTCCCCGGAGCCAGGCGGACGCCCGGATAGGCGCGGATGGGGATCTGGCTCAAGAAGCACACCGAGGACCAACGCTGCCTACCGAGGCACAACCAGGCACGAAAGGACGAAGGTATGAGCGATCCCAACCAGCCAAAACCCACGTCCGAACGCCATGTACCGGTCCTCAAGGACCGGTGCATCAATTTGTTGGCCCCGGGAATTGAAGCGGCACGCCAGCGTGGCGAGACGCCCGTGGTCATCGACGCAACCTTGGGAATGGGCGGCCACTCCGAAGCCCTGCTCCAGCGGTTTCCGGACCTCCACCTGATCGGGATCGATCGCGACGAAGAGGCGCTGGCCCTCGCCGGGGAGCGTTTGAAGCGCTTCGCGGACAGGACCGACCTGGTCCACGCTGTTTACGATGAGATCCCGGATGTCCTCCGGGATCTTGGCGTTATCGAAGTCCACGGTGTCCTCATGGACCTGGGGGTTTCTTCCCTGCAGCTGGACGAGCGCGAGCGAGGTTTTGCCTACTCCTTTGATGCGCCGCTGGACATGCGCATGGACACCAGCCGCGGCCAGACGGCCGCTGACGTGGTTAACAATTACAGCGAAGAGGACCTGGTCCGGATCATCCGCAAGTGGGGTGAAGAAAAGTTCGCCGGCAGGATCGCCAACCGCATCGTGGCGGCTCGCGAGGCAAAGCCGTTCACCACCACCGGTGAACTGGTAGACACCATCCGGGCGGTCGTTCCGGCCGGCGCGGCCAAGACCGGCGGACACCCGGCCAAACGGACCTTCCAGGCCCTGCGGATCGAAGTCAACGAAGAACTTGATGTCCTGGAACGTGCGGTTCCCGCTGCCGTGGATGCACTCGCCATGGGGGGCCGCGTTGTGGTCATGTCTTACCACTCGCTGGAGGACAAGATCGTCAAGAAAGTCTTCCAGGCCGGTTCCAAGTCCTCAGCGCCGTTGGGTTTCCCGGTGGAACTGGAAGAGCACAAGCCCGAGCTCAAGACCCTGACCAAAGGCACCGAGGTGCCCACGGCAGAAGAAATCGCCGAAAACCCACGCGCAGCATCCGCCCGGTTGCGCGCCGTAGAACGAATCAGAGCCAGGAGGGCCGCATGAGCACCGCCGCTGCTAAGAACTTCCCAGTCGTGTCAGGTACGGCGGCCCGTGCCCTCACGGGGATCAAGCCCTCGGAAGGATCCGAACGCAAACTGCGGACCCCGCTGTCCGTGGTCCGCTCCACGCCCCGCAAGCGCAGGGCCCCTTTCGTCGTGCTCTGCTTCGCGCTGCTCGCCGTGGCGCTCATGGCGGTCCTGGTACTCAACATTTCCGTCTCCACGGCCCAGTACCAGCTGGTGCAGCTCCGGAGTGAGCAGTCCACCCTGACAAAGCAAAACCAGGACCTGACACAGCAGGTCCAGAACTTCGATGCTCCCCAGAACCTGGCCGCCAAGGCCACGGAACTGGGCATGGTAGCTTCCACTGGCAAGGGCCAGATCGACCTGTCCACACTGACCGTCAGCGGTACCCCGAAGCCCGCGGTCAAGGGTGACAAGCCGGGAGCCATCATTGCAGCGCCTGCCGTCGCCGGTCAGCTGACGGTGGTGCCGCCCGCCACGACCAAGGAACCGTTGGCTGTCCGAAAGCCGGCTGAGGCCGCCGCTCCCGCGGCTTCGGCTCCTGCGGCTTCGGCACCGGCGGCGGCTGCCCCTAAGCCCGCGGTTAATCTCCACGGAGGATCAGTGCCGGCTCCGCAGCAAAAGACGCCCGGACAGTAACTGACAGGACTGCTCACCAGTACGCAACCAGCAAGGACTCACCGTGGCGAAGAGCACCGGCAAGAAGACAACCGCAAAAGTGCCCAACGCCACCAGGAGGCTCCGCCTCGGCCTGGGCATGATGCTGGCGCTGCTGCTTGTGGTGGGCGGAAAACTGTTCATGGTCCAGGGGCTGGACATCGGCGGAATGGCCGAAGCGGCGCTGAACAACCGGCTTACCCCGATAGAACTCCCGGCCGAGCGCGGCAGCATCCTGGATGCGAACGGGACGGTCCTCGCCAACAGCGTCATCCGCTACAACGTGGTGGTGGATCAGCGCGTCAACACGAAGACGGAGTCATTCAAACGACTGGACACCGTCGGCGACAAGGAAGAGCTCGTTACCGTTTCCAGGGACAAGGGCATCCAGGAGCTGGCAGCCGTGCTGGGACAGGATCCGGCAGACGTCAAGGACGCACTGACGGGGGAGAAGCCCTACTACATCGTGGCGAAGGACCTTAAGCCCGACATGGAGGACCGGATTTCCAAGCTGCAGATTCCGGGAATCGTCACCGTTGGAACCAGCAAGCGCGTCTACCCCAACGGTGCCGTGGCCGGCGGCATCGTCGGCTTCCTGCAGGACGGCACAACCGGCCAGGCGGGGCTGGAGCAGACGCAGGACGAGATCCTCAAGGGAACTCCCGGCAAGCGGCTCTTCGAAATCGGTGCAGACGGCCTGCGTATCCCGGTTGGCGTAGACGAACTGACGCCCGCTGTCGACGGCAAGGACATCCGGCTTACCCTCAACTCGGACCTGCAGTATTTTGCCCAGCAGGCCATCCAGAACCAGTCGGACAAGCTGAGCGCCGAATGGGGCGTCATCATTGTCCAAGACATCAAGACCGGCAACATCATCGCCATGGCAGACACCAACGCCCCGGATCCCAACGACCCCGGAAAGGTGGCAGCCAAGGACCGCGGCGTTCGTTCGGTGACAGCCGCTTACGAGCCGGGCTCCGTGGAAAAGATGATCACCGCCGCGTCAGTCATTGAAGAAGGCAAGTCCAGCCCGTTGGACCATTTCACCATCCCGCCGTCCTACGTAGTGGACGGACAGGTCTTCACTGACTCGTTCGATCACGGGACTGAGGAACGGACCCTGGCCGGCATCCTCGGCTGGTCCATGAACACGGGAACGGTCATGGCCGGGCAGCGCCTCACGAAGGAACAGCGGCATGACTGGCTGCAGAAGTTCGGAATCGGCGAAGCCCCGGACATCGGCCTTCCCGCCGAAGCGAGCGGCATCCTCACCCCGGCCGATCAGTGGGACGGCCGGCAGGAGTACACCGTCCTGTTCGGCCAGGGTGTGTCGCAATCCACGCTGCAGACCGTCCGTGCCTATCAGTCGATTGCCAACGATGGAGTCATGCTGCAGCCGCGCCTGATCGACAGCTATATCAGCCCGGACGGAACCGAGGAGAAAGTCCCGGCGAAGGAAAGCCGGCAAATCGTGTCAAAGGAAACAGCGAAACAGGTGCGGGACATCCTGGAGAGCGCAGTGACCGAGGGCCAGATCAAGGACGCGGCCATCGATGGTTACCGCGTCGGCGCCAAGACGGGAACCTCCGAATCTCCGTGCGACGACGGCAAGTCCGGATACTGCGGCTACACGGCCTCGATGGTGGGGATGGCGCCGATGGACGATCCGCGGTTTATTGTTGAAGTTGTCCTGCAGCGTCCCAAAGGCAGTATCTACGGAATCACCAATGGTCCGGTATTCCGCTCCGTGATGAGCCAGGCGCTGCGGACCTACAACGTTCCGCCATCGACGGGCGAGCCGGTCAGGCTGCCCCAATACGTCAAGTAGCACGTCCACAGCATCGTACGTACGAGGGGAACGTCCTCTACGCCCGGTGTGATCCACTAGCACCAACGGAGATCCACTTGTCAGAGCACCATGCCCCAGGCAGTACCGATACAACGGGCGGCGCGGTTCCCGGTTCCGGGTTCCGGCCGACCGCCGTTGCCGCGGTGCCCCTTGGCACCATCGGCGAGTCTGTCGGCGTCGTCGTTCCCGGGGCATCCAGCTCCATCCCTGTCACCGGGATTTCCCTGAACTCGAGGACCGTCCAGCCGGGCGATCTCTATGTCGCCTTGCCCGGCGCCGCCAGGCATGGAGCTGACTTCGTATCGCAGGCCGTCGCGGCAGGCGCCGTCGCGGTAGTGACGGACGACGACGGCGCCAGGCTGCTTGCGTTGTCAGCGGACACTCCCGTACCGGTCCTGGTGGTTGACGGGCCCCGCAGCGCCGTGGGCGGGCTCGCGGCACTGATCTACCAGAGCCGGCCGGAAGGCGGGACTTCGCCGTCGCTGTTCGGTGTTACCGGCACCAACGGCAAAACCACCACCACGTACTTCATTAATGCGCTCCTGCAGGCGCTGGGCCGCCGGACCGGCCTGATCGGCACCATCGAGATCCTCGCGGGCGGTGCGCCGATTCCCAGCCTGCTGACCACGCCTGAGTCCACCGACCTTCACGCGCTGCTGGCACTGATGCGTGAACGCGGCCTGGACGCTGCGTCGATGGAGGTCTCCTCGCACGCAGTATCGTTCCACCGCGTCGACGGGGTGCAGTTCGACGTCGCCGGCTTCACCAACCTCACCCAGGACCACCTGGACCTCCACGGGACCATGGACGAATATTTCCAGACCAAGGCCCGGCTCTTCACGCCCCGGCACGCCAAGTCGGCCGTGATCACCGTAGACGACGAGTGGGGCCGCCGCCTCGCATCCGCGGCCGAAATTCCGGTCACCACCCTGGCGACCGCCCAGGCCAACGATCCCGCGGCGCCGGCTGCTGACTGGACAGTCACGGCCGCCGCCCCCCGGGGCCTTGGCACGCAGTTCCGGCTGCGGCACCGGGACGGCAGCGAACTGCGTGTACACACGGGGCTGCCGGGAAGCTTCAATGTTTCCAACGCCGCCCTCGCGACCGTTATGGTACTGGCCAGCGGCGTCGAGCCGGCCACGCTGCAGGCTGCCCTGGACGAGGCTGATCCGTTCACCGTTGCCGTTCCGGGACGCATGCAGCTCGTCTCCACTGCGCCGGCCGCCGTCGTCGACTTCGCCCACAACCCGGATGCCCTGCAGCGTGCGCTGGAGGCTGTGCGCTCAACCGAACCCGGTTCGAGGGTGATTGTGGTCTTCGGCGCCACCGGACAGCGGGACCAGGGCAAACGCCCGGCCATGGGGGCCATCGCGGCGCGGCTTGCGGACGTCGTGATCATCAGCGACGACGACCCCCACGACGAGGACGCCGCCGCCATCCGTGCGGACGTCCTGGCGGGCGCGCGCGAGGCGAAGGAATCCGGCGGCCTTGGCTGCACGATCCTGGAATCGTACCCACGCGACGTGGCGATCCGGGAGGCCGTCAACATGGCGCAGCCGCAGGACACGATCCTGGTAGCCGGGCGCGGCCACGAAGTCTGGCAGGAAGTCAAAGGCGTCAACCTGGCGCTCGACGACAGGGTGGAGCTCCGCGAGGCCTTGACAGCACGCGGATTCACCGTTCTGAATGACGAGCGGATAGAGTCCTAGACCGAGATGATTGCATTTACTGCGGCGGAAATAGCCGAAATTACAGACGGCCGCCTTGCCGCCGATCCGACCATCACGCCCTCGGCAGTGGTCACCGATTCCCGGGAAGCCACTGAGGGGTCCCTCTATGTGGCCAAGCCCGGCGAAAGCGCTGACGGCCACGACTTCATCGGCGCAGCCTTTGAACGCGGCGCCGCCCTGGCCCTCGTGGAACGGGACGTCACCGACGGCACCGGCACGACGTATCCCGCCATCGTGGTGAAGGACGCGGTCCTGGCCATGGGCGAACTGGCCGCCGAATCAGTGCGCCGCATCCGTGCCCGCCGTGAGGCTGAGGGTACGGAATTCACCGTCATCGGCATCACCGGGTCCGCCGGCAAAACCACCACGAAGGACCTCCTCGCCGGAATCCTTTCCGCCGAAGGCAGCACCGTTTCACCCCAGGGCTCCTATAACGGCGAAGTGGGTGTTCCGCTCACTGTTTTCCAGGCCGGGTTCGACACCCGCTACCTGGTGATCGAGATGGGCGCCACCGGGATCGGCCACATCCGCTATCTCGCGGACATGGTGCGTCCCTCCATCGGAGTGGTCCTGGGCGTTGGAACCGCCCATGCCGGTGAATTCGGCGGCGTGGACAACATCGCCGTGGCCAAGGGCGAGCTGCTTGAGGCCCTCCCCGACAACGGAACCGCTGTGGTCAACCTCGATGACGGCCGTGTTGCCGCGATGAGGAGCAGGACCACTGCCAACGTCCTGGGCTTCTCGGCACAGCCGGCTGACGACGTCCCGGGTGCCGACCTGCGTGCCGTCCACGTCGAAACGAACCCGGCCGGAAATCCCGAGTTCGAACTTCTCTTCCCCGGCGAAACCGAAGGGCACCAGGTAAGCAGCCGCCTCATTGGCGCACACCACGTGACCAACCTCCTGGCAGCGGCCGGAGCCGCCTACGCTGCCGGTGTCACGGGTGAACGGATCGCGGCCTCCCTCAGCACACAGTCCGCGGCCAGCCGCTGGCGGATGGAACGCACCGAGCGGCCGGACGGCGTGACCATCATCAACGATGCCTACAACGCCAATCCCGAATCCATGCGCGCTGCCTTGCGGACGCTGGCGGACCTCGGCCGGGGACGCCGGACCTGGGCCGTTTTGGGCGCCATGCTGGAACTGGGCGATGAGTCCATTCGAGAGCACATGGCAGTCGGCACGCAGGTGGTGAGGCTCAACATTTCGCGCCTGGTAGTGGTTGGCCGCGAGGCCCGTTCTCTCTACGTCTCCGCCGTCAATGAAGGCTCCTGGGGCGACGAGTGCGTCTTCACCGAGTCGGTTGACGAGGCCTACGACCTCCTCCAACGTGAGCTGGAACCAGGCGATCTTGTCCTCTTCAAGTCCTCCAACAGTGTGGGGCTGAGGCATCTGGGTGATCGGATAGCATTACCCCCACAAGTCCGAGCAACCGCCAATGAAGGGAGCGAGTCGCTGTGATTGCACTGCTGATCGGCGCTGGCCTGGCCCTGCTGTTTGCGTTGGTGGGAACCCCGCTGTTCATCCGTCTACTGGTGCGGAAGAGCTACGGCCAGTTCATCCGGGACGACGGTCCCACATCGCACCACACCAAGCGCGGCACCCCGACCATGGGCGGCACCGTGGTGGTCTTCGCGGTCCTGCTGAGTTACGCGCTGACCCACCTGATCATGTGGATGATGAATCCAAGGTCACCCGGGCCGTCGGCCTCCGCACTCCTGCTCCTGTTCCTCATGGTGGGAATGGGGCTGGTGGGATTCCTGGACGACTTCATCAAGATTTCCAAGCAGCGCAGCCTAGGCCTGAACGCCAAAGCCAAGCTGGTACTGCAGGGCGCCGTAGGCATCATTTTCGCTGTCCTGGCCTTGAACTTTCCCAATGCCGACGGCGTCACCCCCGCATCCACCCAGATCTCCCTGGTGCGGGACATCCCGTGGCTGAACCTTGCTTTCGGCGGCACAGTCCTCGGCGCCATTCTGTTCGTCCTGTGGTCCAACCTGATCGTGACGGCTGCCACCAACGGCGTGAACCTCACCGACGGCCTGGACGGGCTCGCGGCGGGGGCCTCGGTGATGGTGTTCGGAGCCTACACACTGATGGGCATCTGGCAGAGCAACCAGGCCTGCGGTTCGCCGCGGCAGACCGGCGGCGGCTGCTATTCCGTCCGGGATCCGCTGGACCTGGCACTGCTGGCCGCGATCTTGAGTGCGGCCCTGGTTGGCTTCCTGTGGTGGAACACCTCCCCGGCGAAAATCTTCATGGGCGACACCGGCTCGCTGGCCATCGGCGGTGCCGTCGCCGGCTTCGCCATCCTGTCCCGGACCGAACTCCTGCTCGCCTTCATCGGCGGACTTTTCGTCCTCATCACACTTTCCGTGATCATCCAGGTGGGCTACTTCAAGATCACGAAGGGCAAGCGGTTCTTCAAGATGGCTCCGCTCCAGCACCACTTTGAACTCAAGGGCTGGGCGGAAGTCACCGTGGTGGTCCGGTTCTGGATCCTCGGCGGCCTCTTCGTCGCCGCGGGTCTGGGCATCTTCTACGCAGAATGGGTGGTCCTGCTGTGAGCAGTCCTATACCTTCGCCGCTGGCAACGTCTCCCCGTCTCGAAAACCTGGTGAGCTGGGACTCGGACTGGGCCGGGCTCAGGGTGGTGGTGACCGGAATCGGCGTGTCCGGCTTCGCCGCGGCAGACACCCTGATCGAACTCGGTGCCCGTGTTGTGGTGGTTGACGCCGCTACCAGTCCCACGGCGCGGGCCCAGGCGGACACCCTGAAGATCGTGGGTGCCGTGGATGTCCTCCTCGGCGAGGACGCCGTGCACTCCGTGCCGAAAATTGACGGCCTGAAACCGGACCTCATTGTGACGTCACCGGGATGGCGCCCGGACCAGGCCCTTCTCGCGGCGGCTGCCCGGTCCCACATCCCGGTATGGGGCGATGTGGAACTTGCCTGGCGCGTGCGCGAACGGAAGGGCCGCAAGACCGCGGACTGGCTGACCATCACCGGAACGAACGGGAAGACCACAACGGTGGGCCTCACCGAATCCATGCTGCAGGCGGCCGGGCTCAAAGCCATCGCCGTCGGAAACGTGGGAACGCCCATCCTGGACGCCCTGCGCGACCCGGTTGAATACGATGTCTTTGCCGTCGAGCTGTCAAGCTTCCAACTGCACTGGAGCCACTCCGTCTCTCCGATCGCAAGTGTGTGCCTCAACGTTGCTGAGGACCACGTGGACTGGCACGGATCCTACGCCTCGTACCTGGCCGACAAGGCGAAGGTTTATGAGCAGACGCAAAAGGCCTGCATCTACAACGCCGAGCAGATCGAAACAGAACGCATGGTGGAGAACGCGGACGTCGTGGAAGGCTGCCGTGCCGTCGGTTTCACAACGTTAACGCCGGCCATCAGCATGCTCGGCGTGGTCGAGGGCCTCCTGGTGGACCGCGCCTTCATACCCGAGCGCAAGGACAGCGCTGCCGAGCTTGCCGCGATGTCGGACCTCGGCCCGGTGGCCCCGCGCCACATGGTGGCCAACGCCCTGGCAGCGGCGGCCCTGGTCCGGGCTTACGGTGTGGAACCGAAGGCGGTACGCCAAGGACTGAAGGACTACATTCCCGGAGAACACCGCATCCAGCTTGTAGCCCGGTACAACGATGTGTTGTGGATCAACGACTCCAAAGCCACGAACCCGCACGCCGCTGCTGCATCGCTGTCCGCCTTCACCAACGTCATCTGGATCGCCGGCGGTCTCTCCAAAGGCGTGAGCTATGACGAACTTGTCCAGGAACAGGCGCCGCGGCTGAAGGCCGTAGTACTGATCGGAGCGGACACCACGGCGCTCTCGGACGCCCTCAAGCGACACGCACCGGATGTCCCCGTGATCGGGCGCACGAAGGGCGACACTGAAAATGTGCAGTCAGCCGGGACGGGCGATGCCGGCACAGTGCCCTCGCCGATTTACGGGGAAACTGTGATGGCCCAGGCCGTCGCCGCAGCGGCACAGCTGGCTTCTCCGGGAGACACTGTGCTCATGGCCCCGGCGGCTGCTTCCATGGATCAGTTCTCTTCCTACGCTCACCGTGGCGACGCCTTCATTGAAGCTGTCCGCGGGCTCGTGGAAGGGCAGGCTCAGACCGGCGAGGAGTAACAATGGTCAGCACGCCCACCCGTGCCCCGGCTGCCAGGCAGCGGGGCGCAACCCCGCACCCGCCGGCTTCGCGGACAGGCAAGGCGGCAGGTTCCAAACCGCCGTCGCCAAAGGACCGGGCCCGCGGGACCGCAGGGACCGGCCACGTGCCGCCGCTGGCCAGGCTTCGCGGCTGGCACCGGAGTTTCTGGGCGAAGCTGGAAGGAACCGGAAAGTCACGCAACGGTTCCACGTACTACCTGATCCTCGGGTCCACCCTCGCACTGACGGCCATCGGCATCATGATGGTGCTGTCCGCGTCCAGCGTCGAGGCGATCGCGGCGGGGGAGTCGCCGTACACGGCAGCACTCAAGCAGGGCATGTTCGCCGCCATCGGGGTTTTCCTGATGTTCGTCCTCTCGCGCGTCAACGTGGTCTGGCTCAAGCGCCTGGCCTGGCCGGGGATCGCCGGAGCCTACGTGCTCCTGGTACTCGTGCTCCTGATCGGCACGAGTACCAACGGCAACCAGAACTGGATTGAATTCGGCGGCATCACCTTCCAGCCGTCAGAAGCGGCCAAGCTCGCCCTGGCGCTTTGGATGGCGACCGTGCTGGCGGTCAAAGCAAAACTGCTCCACCGCTGGCAGCACGTGGTGGTTCCGGTCCTTCCTGCTGCCGCCGGCATCATCGGGCTGGTCCTGGCCGGGAATGACCTCGGCACTGGAATGATCATCATGATGATCATGGCCGCTGCGCTGTTCTTTGCCGGCGTCCCGCTCTACATGTTCGGCATCGCGGCCCTGGTCGCCGTGGCCGGGGCCGGGTTCATGGCTGTGACAAGCTCCAACCGGATGTGCCGGATTACGTCCTGGTGGACCGGAAACTCCTGCGGCGAAGGCATTGACGCCAACTACCAGTCAACCAACGGCCTCTACGGGCTTGCCTCCGGCGGTTGGCTGGGGGTCGGGCTGGGGCAAAGCCGGCAAAAGTACAGCTGGATCCCGGAAGCCCACAACGACTTCATCTTCGCGATCATCGGCGAGGAACTCGGCCTGGTGGGCACCGTCGTCGTGCTCATCCTCTTTGCCATCCTGGGTGCCGCGATCTACCGTGTGGTGGTGGCGCAGGAGGACCTCTTCCACCGCGTCCTTGCAGGGACCATCATGGTGTGGCTGCTCGGCCAGGCCACCGTGAACATGTCCGTGGTCACCGGACTCGTTCCCGTCATCGGCGTACCGCTGCCCTTCATTTCCTATGGCGGCTCAGCGTTGCTGATGTCGTTGTGTGCCGTCGGCGTAGTGTTGTCGTTGGCCCGGGAACAGATGGCGCCAAGCGTGCAGCCCAAGCGGCTGCTCAAGTTCCGCACCAAGGGCGGCCGCCCGCACCCCACACGAAAGCGTAAATAGCACTTAATGAATGCCGAGTCTTTGTCAGTAGTCCTTGCCGGCGGCGGAACGGCGGGGCACATCAGTCCGCTGCTGGCCATCGCGGCCGCCTTGCGGGACGTTCGTCCGGACGTTCGCCTCCTGGCGGTGGGAACGCCCAGCGGAATGGAAACCAGGCTGGTCCCCGCGGCCGGCCTGGAGTTGGTCACCATCAGCCGTGTGCCCTTTCCCCGCCGGCCGTCGCTGGACCTCCTGCGGCTGCCGGGACGGCTGGCCGGCGCTGTTAAGCAGGCCGGAAGGATCCTCGATGACGCTCACGCGGACGTCCTGGTCGGCGTGGGCGGTTACGTCTGCACCCCGCTGTACCTCGCCGCCCGGCGCCGAAAAATTCCCATTGTCATTCACGAAGCCAACACCCGGGCCGGACTGGCCAACAAGGTAGGTGCCCGCTTCAGCCACCACGTCGGCGTCGCATTTGCTGGCACGAAGCTGCGCGGTGCCCGTCACGTCGGCATGCCAATGCGCAGGGAAGTCTCCGGGCTGGATCGCGCCGCTTCCCGGCATGCTGCACGTGAGCTGCTGGGCCTGGACCAGCACATGCCGGCGCTTATTGTCACCGGCGGCTCGTCCGGGGCGCAGAGCATCAACAGGACCATTGCGGCGTCCGTGGAAGCACTGGCCAAGGCCGGAATCCAGACCCTGCACATCACCGGGAAGGGCAAGTCAGTGCTTGACGGCGAAGGCAAACCTCTCGCCGCGGACGGCTACCGCCAGGTGGAGTATGTCGACGGGATGGAGAACGTCTACGCGGCCGCCGACCTGCTGCTGGGGCGTGCAGGAGCGGCCACGGTCTGCGAAACCGCTGCTGTGGGTGTCCCGGCCGTGTTCGTTCCGCTCCCGATCGGCAACGGCGAACAGGCCCTCAACGCCGCCGGTCCGGTGCAAGCGGGAGGGGCCCTGGTGGTTGACGACGAATCGTTCACGCCCGAATGGGTCAGCAGGGAAATCATCCCGCTGCTCTCAGATCCTGCCCGGCTGGCGAAAATGGCGGCCAGCTCTGAAGCCCTCGGTATCCGAAACGCAGATCGCCGTATGGCCGATCTGGTCCTGGAAGCGGTAAGCAAATGACGACGTCCACAGCAGGCACGGCCGTGCGGAGCCTGGCATCTTTGGGCCGCGTGCATTTCATCGGCATTGGCGGCGTGGGCATGTCCGCAGTGGCCCGGATCATGGTGGCCCGCGGTGTCCCGGTGACGGGCTCCGATGCCAAAGACCTTCCGGTCATGGCAGACCTCGCTGCTGCCGGCGCGGGCATCCACGTGGGCTATTCCGCCGTCAACCTGGGCGCGGCCGAGACCGTGGTGGCCGGCTCCGCCATCCGTGCGGACAATCCGGAACTCCAGGCCGCGCATGCCGCCGGGCTGCCCGTCTTGCACCGTTCGGAGGCGCTGGCGGCGGCCATGGCGGGTGACCGGGTGGTTACGGTGGCCGGCACCCACGGGAAGTCAACCACCACGTCCATGGTCACGGTGTTGCTGCAGGGTGCCGGGCTGGACCCCACTTTTGCGATCGGGGCCAATGTCCCGTCCCTGGGGGTGAACGCCGCTAGCGGCACTTCGGGCATCTTTGTTGCCGAGGCCGACGAATCCGACGGGTCGTTCCTCAATTACCGTCCCCACATTGCGGTTGTCACCAACGTGGAACCGGACCACCTTGACTACTACGGCACCGCCGAAGCCGTCTACAAGTCGTTCGACCGTTTCACGGAGCTGCTCCCTACCGACGGCGTTCTGGTGGCCTGCGCCGATGATCCCGGTGCCCGCGCACTGGCGGAACGGACCAAGGCGCGGGGCAACACCAGGGTGGTTACGTACGGCACTGCTGAAGATGCGCAGCTGCGGCTGCACGACGGCGGCCCGGGAGACGTATGGGTGTCCACCGGCGCGGGAATGTTTGCACTGGCCCTCCAGGTTCCCGGACGCCACAACGCCCTCAACGCTGCAGCCGCATTTGCCGTGGCCCTGGAACTCGGCGTCGCACCCGACGCGGCCTCCGGGGCCCTGGCCCATTTCTCCGGCGCATCACGCCGCTTCGAGTTCAAGGGAGAAGGCCGGGGAGTGCGGGTCTACGACGACTACGCCCACCACCCCACCGAGGTCCGGGCGGCGCTGGCCGCTGCACGTTCCGTAGCGGGGGACCACAAGGTTCACGTGCTGTTCCAGCCTCACCTGTTTTCCCGCACCAGGGAGTTTGCAGCGGATTTCGCCGAGGCGCTCAACTCCGCTGACACCGCCCTGGTCCTGGACATCTATCCGGCCCGGGAGGATCCGATCCCGGGGGTCAGCAGCAAGCTGATCGGTGACCGGCTTTCCGGGGGCGGCCGGCTGGTGTCCGCCGAAGACGCCGTCCGGGCCGTCGTGGCCAACGCGGCCGCCGGGGATATTGTGCTCACGGCCGGCGCGGGCGACGTCACCGCCTACGGTCCGCTGATTGTGGAGGCACTGCTGGCGGAGGCGCCGGGTGGCTAGCACGCGCCGGCCGACCTACAAGACCGGCTCGCCTGCCACTCAGGGAAAGACCACCCAGGGAAAGGCCGACCCGGCAAGCGGACGCGCGGACGTCATATCCGCCTCCAAGGCCGCCCCCGCGGCCGAAGGGGCGTCCCGTCCCGCCGCCACCGGAAACGTGCTGTCCTTCCCGGAGCCCAAAGGGAGACGGATCCGGCGCAACATCATCCTGGCTGCGTGCATTGTTGCCGCGCTGGTTGCCGGACTGCTGGCGGCAGCCGTCTACTCGCCGCTGTTCGCCGTACAGACGGTATCGGTGGACGGCACCAAAATGCTGACTCCCGGGCAGGTCCAGGACGTCCTGAAGCCGTTGCACGGCAAACCGCTGCCGCAGGTGAATGACGACGAGGTGAAGCAGCTGCTGCAGCCCCTCGTCCAGGTCAAGGACGTGACCACGGAGGCGCGGCCGCCGTCGGTACTGGTGGTGCACATCCATGAGCGCACACCGGTCGCCCTGGTGAAGCAGGGAGAAATGTTCCAGCTGGTCGACGTCGACGGGGTCCAGCTCGGCACGACCCAGGACCCGGGCAGCATCCAGCTGCCGGTGATCGACGGCGGAGCCGGAGTGATCGGCAAGGATCTTTTCAAGGCCATCACGGGCGTGCTGGCTGCGTTGCCCGCCGACGTACTCGCCAGGTTGTCCGATGCCTCGGCGAAGTCGGTTGACGCCGTCGAACTCAAACTAGTGGACGGCCAGACCATTGTCTGGGGCAATGCGGGGGAGAAGGAGCTCAAAGCCAAGGTGCTCGCTGCCCTGCTGAAGGCGCCCGCGGACCCCAAGAACCCCGTCCAGGTCTACGATGTCAGCGTGCCGCGGCATCCCGTGACACGATAGTGGGCGAGCCCCCGGGGACAACCCCGGGACGAACATTTAGCCGCGCTGGGGAACCAGCGCACCGGCGGTGTGGTCCGAGGCGATTTCCGCTCTATTTCGCGGGTATTCCCACGACACGCGGAGCAGGTCATTGAATGTCTCAGGCATAGGAAATAGCGTCACAGCATGAGTTACTTGACATAACTATAACCCTCAAGTCGAAGGTTAAGGTTAAAAGCTTCAAGCAGGACTCCATCAGTTTTCGCAATAGGACACGAACAAGGGACACGTAACGTGGCAGCTCCGCAGAATTACTTGGCCGTCATCAAGGTCGTCGGCATCGGCGGCGGTGGCGTGAACGCAGTCAACCGCATGATCGAAGTCGGTCTCCGCGGTGTCGAATTCATCGCAATTAACACCGATGCCCAGGCTCTGCTCATGAGCGACGCCGACGTCAAACTTGACGTAGGCCGCGAGCTGACGCGTGGTCTCGGGGCCGGTGCAAACCCGGAGGTCGGCAAGCAGGCGGCGGAGGACCACGCCGACGAGATCGAAGAGGTCATCCGCGGCGCAGACATGGTCTTCGTGACGGCCGGCGAGGGTGGCGGCACCGGTACTGGCGGCGCCCCCGTGGTTGCCCGTATTGCTCGCTCGCTCGGCGCCCTCACCATCGGTGTTGTCACGCGCCCGTTCACCTTCGAGGGCCGCCGTCGTGCAGGTTCCGCCGAGGCGGGCATCGACGCCCTCCGCGACGAAGTCGACACCCTGATCGTGATCCCCAACGACCGCCTCCTGTCCATCAGCGACCGCAATGTATCCGTCCTGGACGCCTTCCGCTCCGCCGACCAGGTCCTGCTGTCCGGTGTCCAGGGCATCACCGACCTCATCACCACCCCGGGCCTGATCAACCTTGACTTCGCGGACGTCAAGTCCGTGATGCAGGGTGCCGGTTCCGCCCTCATGGGCATCGGTTCTGCCCGTGGCGAGGACCGCGCCGTCAAGGCCGCGGAACTCGCCATCGCCTCCCCCCTCCTGGAAGCATCGATCGACGGCGCCCACGGCGTCCTGCTGTCCATCCAGGGCGGCTCGGACCTCGGGCTCTTCGAGATCAACGAGGCGGCCCGCCTGGTCCAGGAAGTTGCCCACCCGGAGGCCAACATCATCTTCGGTGCCGTCATCGACGACGCCCTTGGCGACGAGGCCCGCGTGACAGTCATCGCAGCAGGCTTTGACGACGTCAAGGCCACCTCGCCGTCGATGGACCAGTCCCAGCCGCAGGCCGCTCCCCAGCGCCCGGCCGCGCCCACCTCGGCTCCGGCGCCTGCCCAGGCGCCGGCACAGCGCGTCCAGCCGGTCCATGCCGGGATCGGGGCTTCGGGCCTGAGTAACTGGGGCCAGCAGCGTCCCTCGGCGGTCCCCGCCGACTCGGGATTCGACGTCGACCTTCCTTCTGTTGTGGAGCCGGACCTTTCCGGCAGCCGCTCGGACGACCTGGATGTCCCCGACTTCCTGAAGTAGGCCTTGCAGGACGTTTTGTCAGCTCGTCAGTTAGCGGTGTTTTGATTGTTTTGGTGGCGAAACGAAGTCCGGCCCGGCGTCTGGGTTGCATTCACTGACGCCGGGGCCGGCAACCTCGCCCTCCACGTGGGAGACGATCCGGCCGAAGTCCTCCGGCGAAGGGAACTCCTGGAGGCCGAAGCGGGCCTGCCCGCAGGCGGCTTCCAGTACATGAACCAGGTTCACGGCAATGCGGTGGCCTATATCGGTGACTCGGCGGACAGCCCTGCACCCGGCGGTCCCACCGCGGACGCGATGGTGTCCTCCGGGCACCCGCTCGCCGTCATGGTAGCGGACTGTGTCCCGGTGGTCCTCGCCGGGGCGGCGCCGGGCGGAAAGCCCGTCCTGGCTGTTGCCCACGCAGGCCGCCCGGGTGTGGCCAGCGGCGTCATCCCGGAAACGGTGGCGCGCATGCGCGCCGAGGGAGCGGAGGACATCCGGGCCTGGATAGGCCCGTCCATCTGCGGATCCTGCTACGAAGTGCCGGAAGCCATGCGGGCGGACGTGGCCGCGGCCGTTCCGGAGACCTGGTCAACAACATCCCGGGGCACCCCCGGGCTTGACCTTCCGGCCGGGGCGCGCAGCCAGCTTGCAGCCCACGGGGTCACCGTGGTGTATTCCGGACCCTGTACCCTCGAAAACGTGGATTTGTTCTCCTATCGCGGAAACCCGGCCACGGGCCGGTTCGCCGGGCTGGTGTGGATCAGTGAGTGAGCCCCTTGACGTGACGGCCCCGGACGACCCCCGCCTGATCGACATCGAGTCGAGGCTTGCAGCAGTCCGGCGCAGGGTCGCGGCCGCCACGGAAGCCGCAGGCCGTCCGGACAACCCGCCGGAGCTGATTGTGGTGACCAAGTTCCACCCTGCCGCAGATGTGCGCAGGCTGGCGGCGCTGGGTGTGACCGATGTGGGGGAGAACCGCGACCAGGAGGCTTCGGAGAAAGCCGCCAGTCTTGGTGATCTCGGACTCCGGTGGCACTTCGTGGGGCAGCTGCAGAGCAACAAGGCGAAGTCGGTCGTCCGGTATGCCCATGCCATCCATTCCGTGGACCGGCCACAACTGGCGGCGGCCCTGGCCAAGTCCATTGCCGTGGAGCAGGAGCGGACGGGCAGGGCGCCGCTTGAGTGCTTCATCCAAGTAAGCCTGGACGAGGACGCCGGAAGCCATCGGGGCGGCGCAAGCCGGCTGGAGGTTCCCGCGCTGGCGGACCAGCTGGCGGGATCACCGGGGCTTGTGCTCGCCGGCGTCATGGCGGTGGCTCCGCTGGGTGCGGATCCTGATGCGGCCTTCGGCAAACTGGCGGAAATATCGGCGCAGCTGCTCCGTGACCACCCTTCGGCTACGGGGATTTCCGCCGGCATGAGCCAGGATCTCGAATCCGCCATCAGGGCGGGTGCGACACACCTGAGAATAGGGTCGGATATATTGGGTTCGCGTCCTGCGTTGCGGTAGCGTCAAAGTATTGGAAGAGAATGGCGGGGATTCCAATGCTGTCAAGTCAACTCAGCGGCCCGCTTACGGACACGATTAGGAGTCGACCATGGCTGGCGCTCTGCGCAAGACAATGATCTATCTTGGGCTCGCCGATGGCGATGAACACTACGAGTCTGAGCACCACACACCGCACAAGGACGAGGAAGATTCAATGGAGCATGACCGCGAGGAACGCCGGGAACCGGCGCCCGTCCGCGAGGTCGCCCGTGAAACTCCGACTCCACACGCCGCCGAAGAGGAATATCGCGCACCTGTGACACCTATCAAGCGCGCGGCCTCGAGCCGCGAAGAGACCACCGGACTTCGCCAGATCACCACGATCCACCCGCGGTCCTACAATGACGCCAAGCTGATCGGCGAAAGCTTCCGTGATGGCATCCCCGTCATTATGAACGTCACGGACATGGGCGAAGCCGATGCCAAGCGCCTGGTCGATTTCTCGGCAGGGCTGGTATTTGGCCTCCGCGGCAGCATCGAGCGGGTCACCAACAAGGTGTTCCTGCTCTCGCCGTCGTACGTGGAGGTCATCGGCGACGACAAGAAGGTCAGCGAGACGCAGGCCAGCTTCTTCAACCAGAGTTAGCAGCGGGGCTTGTATGGATGCCAGGCAGGCGACCTGTCTGGCATCTGTGCTGAAATAGATAAGAACGGCAACAGGACACTGCGGTATCCGGAATGAACATGGAGATATGAGTTAACTCATGGGAATTGTTTTCGGACTTGTCTATATCGCTTTATTATTCGTATTTGTGGCATTGATCATCCGTTTGGTCTACGACTGGGTACAGATGTTTGCCCGTGAGTGGAGGCCAAGGGGCGCTGCACTGGTGGCGGCCCACACTGTCTACTCCGTCACAGATCCGCCCCTGAAGGTGCTGAGGCGCCTCATTCCGCCCTTGCGATTGGGCGGGATATCGCTGGATCTCGGCTTTTTGCTGTTGTTCATCGCTATCAGCGTGGCTATGGCAATCGTGAAGAATCTCGCGTAATTTTCATTACAGCTTGCGGCGCACTGACAGGGCGGGAAACCGCCATCCACGGCATCGCGTAGAATCTCCGGTTTGACACCTCAGTGTTGAATTAGAGGAACCAGACCATATTTAGGTACCGTAGTTTTGACGGCCGGAAGGCCTACTGACTAACTAGACCAACGAGGTGACCAGATGGCTTTGACGCCAGAAGACGTTGTCAACAAGCGCTTTCAGCCGACCAAGTTCCGCGAAGGCTACGACCAGGACGAAGTTGACGACTTCCTGGACGAAATCGTCGTCGAACTGCGCCGCCTGAACCAAGAGAACGACGAGCTTCGCAAGAAGCTTGCCGAGAGCGGCTCAGGCACGCCCGCCAGCTCCGCAGCAGCGGCGCCGGTGGTGGAAAAGGTCCCCGCCCCGGTCAAGGCTGAAAAGGACGAGTCCCGGGCCAAGGCGGAAGCCGAGGCCAAGGCCGCCGAAGCCAAGAAGAAGGCTCCCGAGCCGGCAACGGCACTCGCTCCGGTTCCCGCCGCGGCTGCCCCCGCCGCAGTCAACCCTACGGCGGAATCCGCAGCCGGCCTGCTGGCCATGGCGCAGCAGATGCACGACAAGCACGTCGCCGACGGCCAGCAGCAGAAGGACAAGATCATCGCCGAGGCGCAGATCGAAGCCAGCAGCCTGGTCAACGACGCGCAGGAGAAGTCCCGCAAGATCCTCGGTGCCCTGGAGCAGCAGCGGTCCGTCCTGGAACGCAAGGTGGAGCAGCTGCGCGGTTTCGAGCGCGACTACCGTTCACGCCTGAAGGCCTACATCGAAGGCCAGCTCCGCGACCTGGACGCCCGCGGTTCCGTGGCTGCGCCCGAGGTTAGCGACGGCAGCCCCGCCGTTTAGCAAGTATTCTGAAAGCCGGTGGCTGAGGACTCCTCGGCCGCCGGCTTTTGCCATTAACCGCCACCCATGCGACACATGGCGGGCACCAGCAACTCCTTCCTGTCCCGGGACCGGCTCTTGAATGAAAGCTCTATGACTGACGAAACAGCACCTGCCGCAGCGCAGCCAGCAACGACTCATGCCCGGCCGCGTAAGGCGTTCCTGCTGGCGCTCTTCGCCGGCTTCGCAGTTTTCGCCTACGTCTTCGACCAGCTCACCAAGCTGTGGGTGACCAGCACCATGGTGGAGGGGGAGCGCATTCCCGTGCTGCCCCCGTTGCTGCACTGGTATTACATCCGCAACTCCGGAGCCGCTTTTTCCATTGGCGAGAACGTGACGTGGGTGTTCACCATCATCATGGCGGCCGTGTCGATTGCCATTCTCCTGCAGCTGCGCAAGCTCGGTTCGGCGTGGTGGGCACTGGCATTGGGCCTGCTTCTTGGCGGTGCCTTGGGGAACCTCACTGACCGACTGTTCCGGGAACCGTCGTTCGCCATGGGCCACGTGGTGGACTTTATCCAGCTGCCGAATTTCGCCATTTTCAATATCGCCGATTCCGCTGTTGTCTCCGCCGTCGTGATCATTTGCCTGCTGACGCTGCGGGGTATATCCCTTGACGGTTCACGGCTCCAGAAACCGGCGGAGGGCCAGGATGCCTGAGAAACTTACCGTTCCCGAGGAACTCGCCGGCACGCGCGTCGATGCGGGCCTTGCCAGGCTGATGGGTATATCCCGATCGCAGGCGGCAACGCTGATCGCCGAGGGCAACGTCAGCTCCGGAGGAAAGGCCGTGGGCAAGTCCCTGAAGCTGGCCTCCGGCACAGTGCTGGAGGTCGTTGTCCCTGAACGGCGGGACCCCCTGGAAGTCGTGGAGGAAGTTGTGGAAGGCCTGAAAATACTGCTGGACGACGAGGACTTCGTGGTCATCGACAAGCCAGTGGGTGTGGCCGCGCACCCTTCCCCCGGATGGGTGGGACCCACTGTTGTGGGTGGCCTCGCCGGGCTGGGCTACCGGATCTCGACGTCGGGCGCCCCCGAACGTGCGGGCATTGTGCACCGCCTCGACGTCGGCACCTCCGGCGCCATGGTGGTCGCCAAATCGGAACGCGCCTATACAGCGCTCAAGCGTGCCTTCAAGGAGCGCACGGTGGACAAGGTGTACCACGCAGTGGTCCAGGGGCTGCCTGATCCCCTCGCGGGCACGATCGACGCGCCGATCGGCCGCCACCCGGGCCATGACTGGCGCTTCGCAGTCATTGAAGACGGCCGCGAATCCGTCACCCACTACGAAGTCCTCGAGGCCTTCGGCAAGGCCTCCCTCGTTGAGGTGCACCTTGAAACCGGCCGGACCCACCAGATCCGTGTCCACTTCTCCGCCCTGCGCCATCCCTGCGCGGGCGACCTGACGTACGGGGCAGATCCGCGGCTGGCCGCGACGCTCGGCCTGACCCGGCAATGGCTCCACGCCCGCCAGCTTGGGTTCGACAGTCCCAGGACGGGGGAGCGCGTGACAGTCACCAGCGACTACCCGCAGGATCTTGCATACGCACTCGAAGTTCTGGCCTCCGGGGAGGCCTGAGCCGGAACTGTCGCTGCTCGGCACTAGAATGGTCCGGTGACTTCCAGCAATGACTCGTTCGTCCACCTGCACACCCATACCGAATACTCCATGCTGGATGGGGCGGCCCGCCTGGGGGAGTTGTTCGACGAAACCGAACGCCTGGGGATGCCGGCCCTGGCCACAACGGACCACGGCTATCTTTTCGGTGCCTTCGATTTCTGGCGCAAGGCCACTGACAAGGGCATCAAACCGATCATCGGCGTCGAAGCCTATGTGACTCCCGGGACCGCCCGCGGCGACAAGAGCCGCGTCCGGTGGGGCGAGGAAAACCAGCGCAAGGACGACGTCTCCGGCGGTGGTTCGTACACGCACATGACCCTGCTGAGCTACAACAACGTGGGTATGCGGAACCTGTTCCGGGCCTCGTCAATCGCGTCGCTGGACTCGGTCTTCGGCAAATGGCCCCGGCTGGACCGTGAGCTGCTGAACACCTACTCGGAAGGGCTCATCGCCACCACCGGCTGCCCGTCCGGAGAGGTCCAGACCCGGCTTCGGCTGGGACAGTACCGTGAAGCGCTCGAGGCGGCGGCGGAGTTCCGCGACATCTTCGGCGCGGAGAACTACTTCTGCGAGCTGATGGACCATGGCCTGGACATCGAGCGGCGGGTCACGGGCGACCTGCTGCGCCTGGCCAAGGACCTGAACCTTCCGCTGGTGGCCACCAACGACCTGCACTACACGCACGAGCACGACGCCAAGGCACATGAGGCGCTACTGGCCATCCAGTCCGGTTCCACCCTCCTGGAGCCCACCTACGACAACGGCGGTTCCCGGTTTGCGTTCTCCGGCAGCGGGTACTACCTGAAGTCGCCCCAGGAAATGCGGGAACTGTTCCGCGACCACCCCGAGGCCTGCGACAACACTCTCCTGATCGCTGAGCGCTGCGAAGTCTCCTTCAATACCGGCGCCAACTACATGCCGCGGTTCCCGTGCCCCGAGGGGGAGGACGAGACGTCCTGGCTCGTCAAGGAAGTCGACAAGGGACTCCATTACCGCTATCCCCAGGGAATCCCGGACAAGGTCCGCAAGCAGGCCGACTATGAGCTGGAAGTCATCACTTCCATGGGCTTCCCGGGCTACTTCCTCGTGGTGGCCGACTTCATCAACTGGGCCAAGAACAACGGCATCCGGGTGGGTCCCGGACGTGGCTCGGGTGCAGGCTCCATGGTTGCTTACGCCATGCGCATCACCGACCTGGATCCGCTCCACCACGGCCTGATCTTCGAACGCTTCCTCAACCCGGACCGCGTCTCGATGCCTGACTTCGACGTTGACTTCGATGACCGGCGCCGCTCAGAAGTCATTGACTACGTCACGCGCAAGTACGGCGACGAGCGCGTGGCCATGATCGTCACCTACGGAACCATCAAGACCAAGCAGGCGCTGAAGGACTCCTCGCGCGTGTTGGGTTACCCGTTCAGCATGGGCGAGACGTTGACCAAGGCTCTGCCGCCGGCCGTGATGGCCAAGGACATTCCGCTGGCCGACATCCAGAACAAGGAAGCCAAGCGCTACAGCGAAGCCGGTGACTTCCGCCAGCTGATCAGCACCGACCCGGAGGCCGCCAAGGTCTTCGAAACGGCACTGGGCATAGAAGGCCTGAAACGGCAGTGGGGCGTGCACGCCGCCGGCGTGATCATGTCCTCCGACCCCATCATCGACGTGATTCCGATCATGCGCCGCTTCCAGGACGGCCAGGTCATCACCCAGTTCGACTATCCGACGTCCGAAGGACTCGGCTTGATCAAGATGGACTTCCTGGGCCTTCGAAACCTGACGATCATTTCGGACGCCCTCGAGAACATCAAGATGAACCGCGGCATCGATCTCGACCTCGAAACCCTGGAGCTTGACGACACCGCCTCCTACGAGCTGCTGGCCCGGGGCGACACCCTGGGGGTGTTCCAGCTCGACGGCGGCCCCATGCGGTCCCTCCTCAAGCTGATGAAGCCTGACAACTTCGAAGACATCTCCGCGGTCCTGGCCCTGTACCGGCCGGGTCCGATGGGCGCCAACGCACACACCGACTACGCGCTGCGCAAGAACAAGATCCAGGAGGTCATACCGATCCACCCGGAGCTCGAGGAGCCGCTCTCGGAAATCCTGGGCGGTACCTACGGGCTGATCGTGTACCAGGAGCAGGTGATGGCCGTGGCGCAGAAGCTCGCCGGCTATTCCCTCGGCCAGGCAGACATCCTCCGCCGCGCCATGGGCAAGAAGAAGAAATCAGAGCTCGACAAGCAGTTCGCCGGCTTCTCCCAGGGCATGCAGGACAACGGCTACTCCATGGAAGCCGTGAAAACACTCTGGGACATCCTGCTTCCGTTCTCCGACTACGCCTTCAACAAGGCCCACTCGGCCGCCTATGGCGTGATCTCCTACTGGACCGCATACCTGAAAGCGCACTACGCGCCGGAGTACATGGCCGCACTGCTGACCTCCGTGGGCGACGACAAGGACAAGTCGGCGATCTACCTCAACGAATGCCGCCGAATGGGCATCACGGTGCTGCCGCCCGACGTCAACGAGTCCGCCCTCAACTTCACCCCTGTGGGCAACGACATCCGCTTCGGCATGGGCGCCATCCGCAACGTTGGCGTCAACGCCGTAGAAGCCATGGTGGCGGCGCGCGAAAAAGAAGGCGCTTACACGTCCTTCAAGGACTACCTCATGAAAGTCCCGGCGGTGGTGTGCAACAAGCGCACCATTGAATCCCTGATCAAGGCTGGCGCGTTCGACTCCCTGAACCACCACCGGCGCGCGCTGGCCATGATCCATGAAGAAGCCATCGACTCCGTGATCACGCTTAAGCGCAACGAGGCGATCGGTCAGTTCGACCTCTTTGCCGGTTTCGACGAAGCCGAATCCGAGGCGTCCCTGAGCATCGAAATTCCGGACCTTCCCGAGTGGGAGAAAAAGGACAAGCTCTCCTTCGAACGCGACATGCTGGGCCTCTACGTCTCGGACCACCCGCTGCAGGGCCTCGAAGGACTGCTGAGCCAGCACGCCGACCAGTCCATCACCTCGATCATCGCGGAGGACGGCCCGCACGACGGCGCCATCATCACTATTGCGGGCATGATCACCTCGCTGAGCAGGCGGATCGCGAAAGCCAGCGGCAACGCCTATGCCCGGGCGGAGATCGAAGACCTGGGCGGCTCAATTGAGGTCATGTTCTTCGGCCAGGTGTATGGTCCTATCGCCTCCGTGCTGGCCGAAGACCTTGTCGTCGTGGTCAAGGGCCGGCTGCAGCGCCGCGACGACGGCGCCGTTGCGCTGAACTGCATGGAGCTGTCCGTCCCGGACCTCAGCGAGGGGCTGAACGGGCCGTTGGTGATCACCATGCAGACGCACAAGGCCACCGAGGCCGTGGTGACGGAACTCGGAGACGTGCTGAGGACGCACCGGGGCAACTCGGAAGTCAGACTGCACCTGCAGGGGGACACCAGGGTGGAAGTGATGGCTCTTCCGGTCCATCTGCGGGTCAACCCGAGTCCGTCACTCTTTGGCGACCTGAAGGTGCTCCTCGGACCGACCTGCCTGGACAGTTAGGTGCCCGGGCCGCTGATGACGCCGGAGTCCGGCACGGCAGTGATTTCCGGGTAACCCAGGCGTCCCTCGCCGGACTGCTACGTCCCGGTCCACGCGGCCGCCGGCCACTCGTGGTGAACGTGTCATCCAGGCTGGGTTCAGCGGCACTGCAGGCGGACGGCGCATTTGCCGGTTTCGGGACGAGTTATGGCTACCGCCTCAGCAAAGCTGCGCTCAACATGCTGACCCTGAGCCTGCATGAGGAGTTTGGCGCGGAAATGGACGTGTGGTCCGTGCATCCCGGCGCGCTGACAACAGGGATGGGCCGGGCCGGCGCCTCGAAGGAGCCGGCGACGGCGGCCGGTGAGCTCCTGCAGGAGCTCACCGAACGGCGCGTCGCCAGTCCGCGGTTCTTCGAACTCGGATCGTCCGCGCCTCTGCCCTGGTAGGAACCCTAGATTTCGTAGTCGAGAGGCACGGGCTGGCTGTAGGCCCCCGAATGGTAGAGCAGCGGCGTGCCGTCCTCGCCCACCTGTCCTTCCACGACTTCCACCACAACAACCGCATTGTTCTCGAAGGAGAGGCGCATCTGGATCTTGCCGATCAGCCAACCGGCCACGTCCTTGAGGATGGGCACTTCGTGCGGTCCGAGCTCCCAGTGGTCGCCCTCGAACCTGTTCTTGGTCCGGGCGAACCGGTCCGCCAGTTCCTGGTTTTCGAGTCCGAGCATGTGGACACCGATGTGAGTCGTGTTGGCGATGGCCGGCCATGAACTGGAGCTGCGGGCCATGTTGAAGGTGAAGCGCGGGGGCCGGGCGGACAAGGACGCAACGGAAGTGGCCGTGAATCCGTACGGGGTGCCGTTGTAGTTCACCGTGATAATTGCCACGCCGGCCGCATGCCGGCGGAACATCTCCTTGAACGTGCCTTCGAAGGCTGCGTTGTCTGAGGTCACTGTGATCTAACTCCCTGCTGAAAAATATCGTGGTTGGGTCCTGCTTGCCAGCGTATGGGGCGCCCGAAGCTGTGGGTGAGTTGGTTACCTGCCGCGTCATTTGTTTAACGGCGGTGAACGTTTGTTAATGTTTGTTTCATGACACAGCCATCAGGCATCGGCCCGGTTCCGCAGAATCCGAAGCATTCCGGGGATGCCGGCAACCTTCCCGCCTATGGTGAACTTTACCGTGGTGACCGGCCTTCGTGGCGTGTGCCGGCCGCCATCGCCGCTGCCGGGATACCGGTCGGCCTCGTGTGGTGGCTGCTGGCGCCCGGCGGGCTAAACCTTTTGTCCGGCGATCCTTCCCTGGCCACCGGTACGAATGCCGAAGGCTGGCTTCCCCGTGACCTCGTGCTGGCAGGCCTGTTCCTCTTGGCAGGGTGCGTGACCGGATTCCTTCTGAACGGAAAACGCACCGGAGCCCCGGCGCCCGGGGCGGTCCTCCTCGCCGTCATGGGCGGGGCGCTCGGCGCAGTTATCGCCTGGCAAGCGGGGGTGCTGGCGGGGCAATGGTGGGGCCCGGCCGAAGACACTGCCCGGAACGCCAGCATCGCGTTCTCGCTCCGTGCCGTGGCCGTGCTGGCCATCTGGCCCGCGGCGGTGGCCATAGCGGTCTTCGTGGCAAACCTGCTCAGCCTCATGGGCAAGCCCCCGGAGCATGATACGTAGGCTCACGGTCCCGGGCAGCAGTCCTTCCCGGACCCAACTTAACCGGGCCCGACTTAACAGGAAACGAAGCTCCTCCGACGGCACGTAAAATGGGCGGGTGACCATTTCTCCGGACAGCCCCGTACAGACCACCGCCCCGGCCATCAACTACCGCACCATTGACCTGCGCGGTCAGCGGCTCTCCCTCGCCGGACTCCGGGCGGCTGTCCCACGTGCCCGGCACCAGACCATGGCGGACGCCGAACAGAAGGTCACCGACATCATTACCGCGGTGCGTTCCCGAGGCTTCGCCGCCCTGAGTGAGTTCGCCAAAACGTTCGACGGCGTCGAGCAGGCACACCCGCGGGTGTCGGGCGCAGCGTTGCGCGCAGCGCTGGAGGACCTGGACCCGGCAGTGCGGGCCGCCCTGGAAGAATCGATCAGCCGCGCGCGCAAGTTCGCTGACAGCCAGCGGCCGGCAAATGTAGACGTCGAGCTGGGCGAGGGCGCCGTCGTTAGCCAGAACTGGGTGCCGGTTGGCCGCGTGGGGCTGTATGTGCCCGGCGGACTGGCAGTCTACCCGTCGTCGGTCATCATGAACGTCGTCCCGGCGCTGGCGGCCGGCGTTGCCTCCATCGCACTGGCTTCTCCGCCTCAGAAAGACTTCGAGGGACTCCCGCACCCCACCATCCTGGCTGCGGCGGCTCTGCTGGGCATCGACGAGGTATACGCCATCGGGGGCGCGCAGGCCATTGCGGCCTTTGCGTACGGAGTTCCCGCCGACGACGCGGAGGCAGCCCTTGACCCGGTGGACGTGGTGACCGGGCCCGGCAACATCTTTGTCGCCACAGCCAAACGGCTGGTCAAGGGCGTTGTCGGCATCGATTCCGAGGCCGGCACCACGGAAATCGCCATCCTTGCAGACAGCAGCGCCCGCCCCTCGCTGGTGGCGGCCGACCTCATCAGCCAGGCCGAACACGATCCAAAGGCGGCTTCGGTCCTTATCACCGACTCAGAGGATCTTGCCGGGGCCGTCCGCGCCGAGCTCGCCGCGCAGGCGGCCTTGACCAAGCATTCTGAACGTGTACGGGAAGCCTTGTCCGGACCGCAGTCCGGCGTGGTGCTCGTGGACGACCTCGAGCAGGGAATCGCTGCCTGTGACGCCTACGCCGCTGAGCACCTTGAAATCATGACGGCGGATGCCCCGGCCGTGGCTGCCCGTATCCGCAACGCTGGAGCGATCTTCGTGGGGGACTACAGCCCCGTCAGCCTGGGGGACTATTGTGCAGGATCCAACCACGTGCTGCCGACGAGCGGCACGGCAGCCTTCTCGTCCGGCCTTAATGTCACCACGTTCCTTCGTGCCATCCAGGTGGTCAACTACAGCAAGCCGGCCCTCGAGAAGGTCAGCGGGCACATTGTCAGCCTCGCCGGCGCCGAGGACCTGCCAGCCCACGGAGAGGCCGTGACGGCGCGGTTTGCCGGAACGGATTAACCACTACATGTAGTAATTACAGGCTTGTTATTCAGCTACATGTAGTCGTAAACTGGGACCGGGCGAATGCATTCCCGGGACCAGGTCCTGTGAATTGAGGTTCGGCCCGTTCAGCGTCGGCCAGGGGAAGGAAACAACGTGTATTGCCCGTTTTGCCGTAACCCTGATTCCCGCGTCGTGGACAGCCGGATGGCAGACGACGGTTCCGCCATCCGCCGCCGCCGGCAGTGTCCTGAATGCGGCCGCCGCTTCACCACCGTGGAGACCACCAGCCTCACAGTGATCAAGCGTTCCGGTGTCGGCGAGCCTTTTAGCCGGAGCAAGGTGATCAACGGCGTACGGAAAGCCTGCCAGGGCCGGCCCGTGACCGAAGACGACCTTGCGATGCTGGCGCAGGAAGTCGAGGAAACTATCCGCGCCTCCGGCGCTGCGGAAATCGACGCCCACGAGGTGGGCCTGGCTATCCTCAGCCCGCTCCAGAAACTGGACGAAGTCGCTTATCTTCGGTTCGCGAGCGTGTATCAGGCATTCGAATCCCTGGAAGACTTTGAAACCGCCATTTCCATCCTTCGCCATGAGGCGGAAGTCGAAGCCAAGGCGGCCAAGGGCAAGAACTCCGAGAAGAGCCCACTCTAGACTCCGGTGGTGGCAGCGGAGGGGAAGCCGACGCCACCACCGGCACCAAACCCCCGGTACCGACGGCGGTCAGCGGCCTCCGGCCACGGGGAGTACAGCTCCGGTGATGTAGCCGGCGTCGCGGGACAGCAGCCACACCACCGCAGCCGCGACCTCGTCAGGTTCTGCGCCCCGGCCCATGGGGATGGTCGGATTCAGGCGTTCCACCCGGTCCGGCATCCCCGCTGCTGCGTGCAGGCCAGTGTTGGTGCTCCCGGGGGCGACGCAGTTGACGCGGATTCCCTGCGCAGCGACTTCCGAGGCAAGGCCTACAGTGAGGACGTCAACAGCTCCCTTCGACGCTGCGTAATGTGCCCAGGTGCCCGGTGATCCGGCCTTCGTCGCGGTGGAAGAAATGTTGACGATGGATCCGCCGGGTCCGCCGGTGCCGGTGCTGAGCCTCCGCACTGCTTCCTGGCAGACATAGATCAGCCCGGACACGTTGACGTCCATGACACGTCGGACGGTTGCCGGAGGAACGTCCGAGAGGTTGCCGATCAGGTTGCCCGTAATCCCGGCATTGTTGATGACGGCCGTGACAGCGCCCAATGCAGCCGCCTGGTCGAACATTGATCCCACGGCTTCCGGATCGCTGACGTCTGCCTGATGCGCCATCGCTGTGCCGCCGTTGTCCCGTATTTCCTGCACCACGGACGCAGCTCCGGCGGCATCCGCGGAGTAGTTGACCAGCACGGCGTAACCGGCCCGTGCCGCGCGGAGGGCGATGGCGGCGCCGATTCCACGGCTGGCGCCGGTGACCAGGGCAACGTCCCCGGCGATGGCAGTCATGGAACCGGCAGCCCGCCTACTTGGCCAGTTTGTGCGTGAGGGCGACTTCGATGGCGGCGCCCACAATGCCGGCGTCGTTCTTGAGCTCGGCCGGGACGATCTTCGTGCGCAGCTTCATGTGCGGCAGGTACTCGTCGGCCCGCTTGGAGATGCCGCCGCCGACGATGAACAGTTCGGGGGAGAACAGGAATTCAACATGGGAGAAGTATCGCTGGAGCAGGACACTGTACTCGGTCCAGCTCAGGCCGTCGCGTTCACGGGCAACGGCGGAAGCCTTGCTCTCGGCGTCAAAGCCGTCGATCTCGAGGTGTCCGAGTTCGGCGTTCGGGACCAGCTTGCCGTTGAAGATGAAGGCTGAGCCGATGCCCGTCCCGAGCGTGATCACGAGGACTGTCCCGGAGACACCCGCTCCGGCTCCGTAGCGCGCTTCGGCGAGGCCCGCGGCGTCGGCGTCGTTGATGACCTCCACGGGGCGGCCCAGTCGCTTGGTCAGCAGCGTGTCAATATCCGTGTTGAGCCAGGACTTGTCGACGTTGGCTGCGGAATGAACCACACCGTGCTGGATGATGCCGGGGAAGGTCACACCGATCGGCGAGTCGGGGGACGGCGCGTCCGGGCGCGCGTCGAGCTCGGCGACCACCGCTGCGACCGTTTCGGCAACCGACTCCGGCGTCGCGGGCTGCGGCGTCGGAACGCGGAAGCGGTCGCCCACGAGTTTGCCCTTTTTGAGGTCGACGATGCCGCCCTTGATTCCGGTTCCGCCGATGTCGATTCCGATCAGCGGGGCGTTCTTGGTTGACTTGTCGTCCTTCTTGGCCAATGTGATTCCGTTCGTGGCTGTGGGCGGGCAAAGGGTTGTGGGCAAAGGTTCCGGCACGTGCCGGGAGGGGTAATCAGGGCAGCGTAAGGATTTCTGCGCCGGACTCAGTGACGAGCAGGGTGTGCTCGAATTGGGCAGTGCGCTTGCGGTCACGCGTCACCACGGTCCAGTCATCCGCCCACATGTCCCACTCAACCGTACCGAGGGTCAACATCGGTTCAATGGTGAACACCATGCCCGTTTCCATGACCGTGTTGTAGGCGGGAGCGGCATCATAATGCGGAATGATCAAGCCGGTGTGGAAAGCCTCGCCGACACCGTGGCCGGTGAAATCCCGGACAACGCCATAGCCGAAACGCTTGGCATAGGACTGGATGGCGCGGCCGATCACGTTGATTTCACGTCCGGGGGCCACGGCCTTGATGGCACGGTTCAGGGATTCCTTGGTGCGCTGCACGAGGAGCCTGGACTCTTCATCGACGTCACCCACCAGAAATGTGAAATTTGTATCGCCGTGGACACCTCCGATGAAGGCGGTGATGTCGATGTTCAGGATGTCGCCGTCCTGGACGACCGTGCTGTCCGGTATGCCGTGGCAGATCACTTCGTTCAGCGACGAGCACAGGGATTTCGGGAAGCCCCGGTAACCCAGGGTCGACGGGTACGCATTGTGATCCAGCAGGAATTCGTGGCCGATCCTGTCCAGCTGGTCCGTTGTTACGCCGGGTTCGATGTGCTTGCCGACCTCAACGATTGCCTGGGCGGCGATCCTGCTGGCGATCCTGATCTTCTCGATGGTCTCGGCGGATTTCACCTCCGAGCCGGTGAACTTCTCCGGACCGGGCTTGCCCACATACTCGGGGCGGGGAATTGACGCCGGGACAGGCAGCTGCGGGCTGACGGTTCCGGGGACCAGGGTGCCGGTGGGTGCAGTCGAGGCAAGAGAAGGCATAGATTGATCATATAAGCAGGCACAGAAGCCCATGTAACGGACAGCCGGATCGGAAGCCGATGACGCCCTACGTTACGTGGATCACTTTCAGCGGGCGTGAAGCCTGCACGATGCGAGGAGCAGCGATGACCGAGTACTGGTACAACGTCAAGACCCATGAGGTGGAAGAGGACGCCATGTCCGACTGGACGCAGCTGATCGGGCCTTACAAGACGCGCGCCGAAGCCGAGCATGCGCTGGAGAAGGTCAAGGCACGCAACGAGTCATGGGAAAAGGGCGACGAGGACTAAGCCGGGGACCGGGTGGCCCGGGCCGGCTTGCGGCTAGAACGAATGCTCGGGGCCGGGGAACTGGCCCGTCCGGACGTCGTCACCGTAGGCCTTGGCCGCATTGCTCAGTGACGTGCGCAGGTCAGCGTATTGTTTGACGAATTTGGCCATCTTGCCGCCGCGAAGGCCCGCCATGTCCTGCCACACAAGAACCTGGCCGGTGGTGGTGTTACCTGCGCCGATGCCCACGGTGGGAACGGCAATGGCGGCATCAACAGCCGCAGCAGTGGCGGCCGGAACCATTTCCATCAGGACGCTGAAGGCGCCCGCGTCGGCGAGTGCGACCGCGTCGTCTATCAGCCGCTGCGCGTCATCGCCCCGGCCCTGGACCCGGTAACCGCCCAGGGAGTGCTCGCTCTGCGGGGTGAAGCCGATGTGCGCCATCACCGGAATGCCGGCCTGGACCATGGCCCGGACGGTGTCAGCGTAGAACTTGCCGCCTTCAATCTTCACGGCATGGGCGAGTCCTTCCTTCAGGAAGCGGACTCCGGTGGCCACGGCCTGCTCGGCTGACACCTCGTAGCTTCCGAACGGAAGGTCCGCGACCACAAGCGCCCGTTTGGCCGACCGGGCCACGGCGCGGCACAGCGGAAGGAGCTCGTCCACGGTGACCGGAAGGCTGGTTTCGTTACCGAAGACGTTGTTGGACGCGGAGTCGCCCACGAGAAGCACCTCGATGCCCGCTTCGTCGAAGATCTCAGCCGTGTACTGTTCGTACGCCGTCAGCATGGCAAAGTGCTCACCTTTGTCTTTGGCCTGCTGCAGGTGGTGGGTCCGGATTCGTGCCACGGGCTTTTTGGCGGTGTCCGACGGCGTTGCGGCCGCATTCGCGGGACCGTTGCCGTAGGGAGCAGGTACTTCAGTGGACATGCTGGAATCGGAACTGTTGCTTGTGGCCATGGCTAGAGCGTAATGCGGTACTGTGCGTCCTAGCTACCGGACGGTCCGCACGTTCCGGTGAATCGCGTCACAAAGCGAGCTCCCCCGAAGGCCGGTCCCGTCCCCTGAGCCCGGTGCGGAGTGCCGCTGTGCGTGTTAACGCTGTGTTACGCGGAGGTCCGGCTCCAACATTCGGCGGGAATGCTTAGTAAAGTGAATCGTGAGCTGCCGCCGGCTCTATGGAATACGGACCCGGGGCATCAAAATGTTGATCCGGAGAAGAGGCCATAATGGACCGCCAGCAAGAGTTTGTCCTGCGGACGATCGAAGAGCGAGATGTACGGTTCGTGCGTCTGTGGTTCACGGATGTCGTGGGTTCACTCAAGTCTGTTGCGCTTGCCCCCGCCGAAGTCGAGGGTGCCTTCGAAGAAGGCCTGGGCTTCGACGGTTCTGCGATCGAGGGCTTGGCCCGAGTGTTCGAATCGGACATGCTGGCGCAGCCGGACCCCTCCACGTTCCAGATCCTGCCGTGGCGCGGGGAGACCGAACAGACGTCGCGCATGTACTGCGACATTTTGACCCCCGACGGCGAACCCTCCGCGGCGGACCCCCGTAACGTCCTGAAGCGCACCCTCGCCAAAGCGGCCGACATGGGCTTCACCTGCTACACCCACCCCGAGATTGAGTTCTACCTGCTGAAATCGCAGGAGCCTGGCCCGGATGGTTCGCCCGTCCCCGTCGACGAGGGCGGCTACTTCGACCACGTGCCCGGCGGCGTCGCACAGGATTTCCGCCGCACCGCCGTCACCATGCTCGAATCCGTAGGGATCTCCGTCGAGTTCAGCCACCACGAAGCCGGTCCGGGCCAGAACGAGATCGATCTGCGTTACGCGGATGCCCTGCAGACTGCGGACAACATCATGACCTTCCGCACCGTCATCAAGGAAGTCGCCCTCCAGCAGGGCACCTACGCCACCTTCATGCCGAAACCGTTCACGGCCCACCCGGGTTCGGGCATGCACACGCACTTCTCGCTGTTCGAAGGCGACACTAACGCCTTTTACGAAGCCGGTGCGGAATTCCAGCTGTCAAAGACCGCCAAACAGTTCATCGCGGGCATCCTCAAGCACGCCCCCGAATTCACGGCGGTGACCAACCAGTTCGTGAACTCGTACAAGCGGCTGTGGGGCGGCGGCGAAGCGCCGAGTTACCTGAGCTGGGGCCACAACAACCGTTCCGCGCTGGTGCGCGTCCCGCTGTACAAGCCGGGCAAGGGCCAGTCCGCACGCATTGAATACCGCGGCATCGATTCCGCCGCCAACCCCTACCTCGCCTACGCGGTGCTGCTGGGTGCTGGTCTCAAGGGCATCGAAGAGGGCTACGAGATTCCTGCAGCCGCCGAGGACGATATCTGGTCGCTGAGCTCGGCCGAGCGCCGGGCCATGGGACACGATCCGCTGCCTGCCAGCCTGCATGACGCGATCAGGGCCATGGAGGATTCGGAACTCATGCCGCAGATCCTTGGCGAGCAGGTCTTCGAGTACTTCCTGCGCAACAAGCGCGCCGAATGGCAGGACTACCGTCTCCAGGTGACGCCCTACGAGCTGCAGCGTAATCTCGGCATCCTGTAGGGGGCAGCGGTGAGCCTTGCCCGTCGCCTGATCTCCGCCGGTTTCAGTGACCTGGAAAAGGGGGAGCGGTTCCTGGCTGCCCGGGAACTGGAGGGGATCGACCAGGAGGCACTGTTCGCGGGCTTCCACCTTGCCGCCAACCCCGACACGGCGCTGCAGTCGCTGGTGCGGCTGATCGAAAAGCATCCCGACCTTCGGAAGCTTGCTGCCGCGGACATCGACACGAGCGAGCCGCTCTACCGGGTCCTGGGCGCCTCCGAGGCCCTGGGTGAATTTCTCATCCGCCATCCGGAGCACCTTGACGCCTTCGACGTGGTCGCGAGCCCGGAGCCGGTCGCGGCAGATGCCGGGGAGCTGAGGTCGCGGCTTCTGCGGTCCGTGCAGGCCGACCCGAAAGCGCGCCGCCCGGTGGCCGGCTTGTCCGGTCCCGAGGCTTATGTGGCGCTGCGCACGGCCTACCGCAGGGGCGTGGTGGACCTGGCGGTCAAGGATCTGTGTGCCGCCGATCCGCTGGACTTTATGCCCGCCGCAGGGGCCGAGCTTGCGGACCTCGCCGGTGCGGCCATCGAAGCGGCCCTGGCAGTGTCCCGGGCCGAAGCAAGCGAGCAGTTCGACGCGGCGGAGGTTGCCGACGTCGGGCTTGCCGTCATCGGCATGGGGAAATGCGGTGCCCGCGAACTCAACTACATTTCCGACGTCGACGTCATCTACGTGATCGAGGCTGACGGACTCGACGACGCCCGCGCCAACACCATTGGCACCGCCCTCGCCACCGGGATCTCGAGGGCCATCATGTCCATTGGCCGGGAGCCCGGCCTCTGGGAGGTGGATGCCAACCTGCGGCCCGAGGGCAAGTCCGGGCCACTGGTGCGGACCCTGGCGTCCCATCAGAGCTATTACGCTCGGTGGGCCGAGAGCTGGGAGTTCCAGGCGCTCCTTAAGGCGCGGACCATTGCCGGGGACTCGGATCTGGGCGCACGGTACGAGGCTGCGGTGCTCCCGCTGATCTGGGGTTCGGCAAACAGGGAAGGCTTTGTGGAATCCGTGCAGGCCATGCGCCGGCGGGTCACGGACAACATCCCGGCGGATGAGGAGCAGCGCCAGATCAAACTGGGCCGTGGCGGCCTGCGCGACGTCGAATTCACGGTTCAATTGCTGCAGCTGGTGCACGGCAAGGCCGACGAATCCCTTCGTCACCGGGACACCACCTCGGCCATCGCCGCCCTCTCCGCCGGCGGCTACATCGGACGGACGGACGCCGCCGAATTCGACCACGCCTACCGTTATCTGCGGCTCCTGGAGCACCGGATCCAGCTCTTCCAGCTGCGCCGCACCCACCTGATGCCGGTGCGGGAAGATGCCCTCCGCGCCCTCGCGAAGGCCGTGCTCGGCCCGTTCGCCCGTGAACGCCCGCACCCCGATGCCTTGCTGGCCGCCTGGCAGAAGACCAAGCGCTCCGTCCGGGAACTGCACGAGCGCATTTTTTACCGCCCGCTGCTGAATACCGCCGCCAAGCTGAGCAGCGAAGAAGCCCGGCTGACACCGGAGGCCGCCCAGGGCCGCCTGGCCGCCCTCGGTTACCTGGACCCGCGGGGCGCCATGCGGCATATTGAGGCCCTCACCGCCGGCGTCAGCCGGCGCGCGGCGCTGCAGCGCCAGCTCCTGCCCATCCTGCTCGGGTGGCTCGCCGACGGTGTGGATCCCGACGCCGGGCTGCTGGGTTTCCGCCGCGTCAGCGAGGCGCTGGGAACAACGCACTGGTATCTGGGGATGCTGCGGGACTCGACGGCCGCCGCCGAGCGGCTGTGCCATGTGCTCTCCAACTCCAGGCTGATGGCCGACCTCCTGGAGGTCTCCCCGGAATCGGTCGCCTGGCTGGGGACCGACAAGGACCTGGCCCCGCTGGAATTTGAAGCCCAGTGGCTGGAAATCACGTCGAAAATGTCGCGGCATGAGGATCCGGAAAGCGCCATGCGGCTTATCCGGCTGATCCGGCGCAGGGAGATCCTCAGGGTCGCCATTGCGGACAGCGCCGGCCTGCTGGACCAGGACCAGGTGGGCGCCGCCCTGGCGGACACGGACCGCGCAGCGGTGCTGGGAGCCCTGCGGGTGGCCGAGGGAATCGTGGCCGCGTCGGGTCCCCTCAAGACACGCGTCCTGGTGGTGGCCATGGGGCGGCAGGGCGGCCGTGAAATCGGGTATGGCTCGGACGCGGATGTCATGTACGTCCACCGCGGCCTGCCGGGGGTCTCCGAGGAAGAGGCGCAGAAGCAGGCCGCTCAGATCGTGGGCCATATTTCGAATCTGCTGACCCAGCCGCTCAAGCCCGCCATCCTGGCCGAGCGGGTGCTGATGGTGGATGCCGACCTGCGCCCCGAAGGCAAGAGCGGCGCCATGGTCCGTTCCCTGGACTCGTATGCGGAGTACTACCGCCGGTGGTCGCTGGTCTGGGAAGCCCAGGCACTGCTGCGTGCACTGCCCATCGCAGGTGACGACGACCTTGCCGCGGACTTCGTACAGCTGATCGACCCCATCCGCTATCCGGCGGAACTCTCGGAGAAGGACGTGCGGGAAATCCGCCGTGTCAAAGCCAGGGTCGAAGCAGAACGGCTGCCCCGGGGCGCGGATCCCGCCCGGCACCTCAAGCTGGGCCGAGGAGGCCTGAGCGACGTCGAGTGGCTCGTGCAACTGCTGCAGCTGCAACATGCGGGCCAGCACCCCGAACTGCGGACCACCTCCACTGTGCCGGCGCTGGAAGCGGCGGCCTCCCTGGGATTCCTGGAACCGGACGAGGCCGAACTGCTGCTCAAAGCCTGGCGGCTGGCCAGCCGCATCAGGTCGGCAAACGTGATTTGGACCGGGCGCGCCTCCGACCTGCTGCCCTCCTCCCGCAGGGACCTGGAAGCCGTTGCCCGCTGGTGCGGCTACCAGCCAGGCAACGCTGCGGCGCTCGAAGAGGACTACCTGCGGATCAGCAGGCAGGCCCGTGCGGTTTTTGACCGTGTGTTTTATGGCCAGTAAACGTCAGTGAGGCAGGCTTCTCCGGTCTGACGGAGAAATGCGGGTAGCCTCGAGGGGTACTTTGCCGGTCTTCGGGACCGGTTGCCGCATTTACCTAGGAGTTGTATCAACTTGCCCGGACTCCAGCAGACCAAGGCCGCCAGGCCTCGGACGGCCACAGTCATCGGAGCCTTGCTGGCCCTGGCCGCGATGCTCTTCGGTGCCGCCGGCGCCGCCGCGGCGCCGGCGGACGCACCGGCAGCCACAGCGATGGCCGCCGATTCAGCCCACCCGGCCGCCGCGCCGTCGAGCCTTTCCGGAAAAACCTTCGTCATCGGTACGGACACCACGTTCGCTCCGTTCGAATTCCGCGACGCCGGCGGTGAACTGACCGGCATCGACATGGACATCATCCGCGAGATCGCCAAGAACCAGGGTTTCGCCGTCGAGATCAAGTCACTCGGCTTCAACGCGGCGCTGCAGGCGCTGTCCTCCAACCAGGTGGACGGCGTCATCGCCGGGATGTCCATCACGGAGCCCCGCAAGCAGATCTACGACTTCTCCGACCCCTACTTCGAGTCGGGCGTGCAGATGGCCGTTGCCAAGTCCAACACGGACGTCAAGGGATACGAAGACCTCAAAGGCAAGACGGTCACCGCCAAGACCGGCAGCGAGGGCGAAACGTTCGCCAAGTCGATCGCCGGCCAGTACGGCTTTACGGTCAAAGCCCTGGACCAGTCCGCCACCATGTACGAGCTCGTAAAGTCCGGGAACGCCGTCGCCGTTTTCGATGACTATCCGGTCCTGGCCTACGGCATCAGCCAGAACAACGGCCTCAAGGCCGTGTCCGAGAAGGAAAAGGGCGGCTCCTACGGTTTTGCCGTGAATAAGGGCCAGAACCCCGAACTGCTGCAAGCGTTCAACACCGGGCTGGCGGAGCTGAAGTCCAGCGGGAAGTACCAGGAGATCCTGGACAAGTACCTCAAGGACCCCACACAGGCGGCCGAGTCCAGCTTCTGGGACCTGCTGGTCAACAGCTTCCCGGCACTGATGAAGGGCCTCGGCAACACCGTCCTGGTCACCGCGATTTCCTTCGCCCTGGCCATGCTGATCGGCCTCTTCATGGGGTTCCTGAAGATCTCCACCAGCGTGGTGCTGCGCGGGATCGCCACCACCTTCGTCAGCATCTTCCGAGGTACCCCGCTGCTGGTCTGGGCCTTCTTCTTCTATTTCGGCATTCCCCAGCTGACCGGCCAGCCCATTGACATCTGGGTGGCCGGCGTGCTTACGCTCAGCCTCAACGCCGGCGCCTACATCACCGAAATCGTCCGCGGCTCCATCCAGTCGGTGGACTCGGGCCAGCTCGAAGCCAGCCGCAGCCTGGGCCTCGGATACGCCAAGTCCATGCAAAAAGTAGTGGTCCCGCAGGCGTTCAAGATCATGACGCCCTCCCTGATCAACCAGCTGATCATCATGCTCAAGGACAGCTCGCTGCTGCTCGCCATCGGTTTCGCCGAACTGCTCTACCAGGGCCAGCAGATCTACGCAGGGAACTTCCGGATCACCGAAACCCTGCTGATTGTCGCGGTCCTGTACTTCGTGGTCATCATGCTGCTGACCAAACTGGCCAACGTCGCGGATAAGAGGTTCAACAAATGAGCACGGCACTTACTGCACCCAGCAAGATCTCCGTCAGGGAACTGACGAAGTCCTTCGGTTCCAACCAGGTGCTCAAAGGCATCAACGCCGAGGTCGCCGAAGGCGAGGTGGTCTGCGTGATCGGACCGTCCGGCTCGGGGAAGTCCACGTTCCTGCGCTGCCTGAACAAGCTGGAGGACATCACCGGCGGCCACGTCACCGTGGACGGATTCGACGTGACGGACCCCAAGGTGGATATCAACGAGGTCCGCCGGCACATCGGCATGGTCTTCCAGCACTTCAACCTGTTCCCGCACATGTCCGTGATCGAGAACATCATGCTGGCACCGGTGGAGTCCAGGAAGCAGGGCAAGGACGAGGCCAGGGCCAACGCACTGAAGCTCCTGGACCGCGTCGGCCTCGCCGAGAAGGCCGACGCCCGGCCGGCGTCGCTTTCCGGCGGACAGAAGCAGCGCGTCGCGATCGCCCGGGCGCTGGCCATGAATCCTGACATCATGCTCTTCGACGAGGCAACGTCCGCACTGGATCCGGAGATGGTGGGCGAGGTCCTGCAGGTCATCAAGGACCTCGCCCGCGAGGGCATGACGATGGTGCTGGTCACCCACGAGATGGGCTTTGCCCGGGAAGTGGCCGACCGCGTGCTGTTCATGGCTGACGGGGTCATCTGCGAGCAGGGACGCCCGGAGGAGCTCTTCGGGAACCCTCAGCAGCAGCGCACCCGGGATTTCCTTTCCAAGGTGCTGTAATTCGGGAGGCCCGGCGGGGAGGGTTCCGGGGCTGACATGCCTGGACCACGGTGCTATTTTGGAGCCCATGGCCAAGCAATTGTTCCTGAACCTCCCCGTCAAGGACCTCAACAAAAGCGTGGAATTCTTCACCGCGCTGGGTTTTTCCTTCAACCCTGACTTCACGGACGAGAACGCCACGTCCATGATCATCAACGACAACGCCTTCGTGATGCTGCTGGTGGAGGGCTACTTCAAGACATTCACCTCTAAGCCCGTTGCCGACGCCCGTAGCGCCACGGAGGCCATTGTGTCCTTCTCCGTAGAGAGCCGGGAGGCCGTGGACGAGCTGGTCAGGTCAGCGCTCACTGCGGGCGGCACCCCGTCCGAAGAAGCCCAGGACTACGGCTTTATGTACACGCACAGCTTCCAGGACCCGGACGGCCACCTCTGGGAGGTCTTCTGGATGGACCCCGCCGGGGCACCCCAGGACCCGGTGGCCTAACCCCTGACTCCTGACCCGACCGTCGCTTCCGGCTGGCGGCGCGTCTGGCCGGGACCGGGGCGGTTACCGCGGGCGGGTTGGGTACGCTTCTTGCATGCCTGAAGACGTGTGGCTCATCGCCCTGAAAAACCTCGACGACGACGCAAGGGCAATCAAGCTCGGCGAAATCGCGGAACTGGAGCTCGCCGCCGAGCAGCAGGACTTCGCTGGCGATCCGCTGCGCATGATGCTCGTGGCACTGGAAGAGGATTCGCGCGTTCCCTATGTGGTGGACTCCGGCGGTACGGCAGTTGGTGTGCTGACGCTGCAGCGCGGCGCGGCATCGCTCGCCGGCTGGGCCGATGACGAGTCAGTGTGGCTGCTGCGCGGATTCCTCATCGACCGCCGCCGCCAAGGCCAGGGACTGGGCACCCTTGCCGCCTCTGCAGCGGTCCGGGAGGCCGCTAAACTGACAGCCCGGCTGGGCGGGGGAGAGGCCGGCGTCGTCCTTTCCGTGAACGAACGCAATCCCGCCGGCCAGGCGGCTTACCGCAAAGCCGGTTTCGAGGACCGCGGGCAGTACCTTGGCGGCAACGCCGGGCCGCAGCGGACCATGTACCGGGCCTTCTGAGTCGCCGCCGGCTTCCCCCTCTTGTCAACTTTGATTGACGCCCGACTCTTCGTCAACTAAGGTTGACGAAGGAGGTGGGCCATGAAGACGCTAATCGGTTCAATGGATGGCAAGGGTCCGGCGGAGGCGTTGTACACCGTCGCGGAGCTCCACAAGGAGCTGGCGCGCACCGAAACGGAAGCTGTGCTCCGCGCCCGTCAGGCAGGGCTTTCCTGGGAGGCTATCGCCGTGTGCCTCGGCGTCACCAAGCAGGCTGTCCATAAGAAGTACGGCAAGCGCTGAACCGGTGTTCGAAGCCGGCAACGCCTTAGCGGCCGGCGTGTTAAAAGGAAGACGGCCCCCACCAAAAGGTGGGGGCCGTCGTCGTGCTATCCGCTGGCGGAAAGCCGGTGTCGACTAGACGCCGTAGTAGAGCTCAAACTCGTACGGGTTCGGGCGCAGGGAGAGCGGACGGATCTCGTTCTCGTACTTGTATTCGATCCAGGTGTCGATCAGGTCCTGGGTGAACACGCCGCCGGCCTGGAGGAACTCGTTGTCCTCGGCCAGGGCTTCCAGGGCTTCCTCGAGGGTGCCCGGAGCCTTGGGGATGTCCTTGGCTTCTTCGGCGGGGAGCTCGTAGAGGTCCTTGTCGATGGGAGCCGGCGGTTCGATGCGGTTGCGGATACCGTCAATGCCGGCCATCAGCTGGGCAGCGAACGCCAGGTACGGGTTGGACGAGGGGTCCGGAGCGCGGAACTCGATGCGCTTGGCCTTCGGGTTGGAGCCCGTGATCGGGATGCGGATACCGGCGGAGCGGTTGCCCTGCGAGTAAACCATGTTGACCGGGGCTTCGAAGCCCTTGACCAGGCGGCGGTACGAGTTGACCGTCGGGTTGGTGAAGGCGAGGACGGCGGAGGAGTGCTTCAGCAGGCCGCCGATGTACCAGCGTGCCATGTCGGAGAGACCGGCGTAGCCCTTTTCGTCGTAGAACAGAGGCTCGCCACCGTTCCACAGCGACTGGTGGCAGTGCATGCCCGAGCCGTTGTCACCGAAGACGGGCTTCGGCATGAAGGTGACCGACTTGCCCCAGGCGTCGGCGGTGTTCTTGATGACGTACTTGAACTTCTGCAGGTCATCCGCCGCGTGGGTCAGCGTGGTGAACTTGTAGTTGATCTCAGCCTGGCCGGCGGAGCCGACTTCGTGGTGGCTGCGCTCGACCTCAAGGCCGGCTTCGTCCAGCGCAACACACATGGCGTCGCGCAGGTCAGCCTGCTTGTCGGTGGGGGAGACCGGGAAGTAACCGCCCTTGACGGGGGTCTTGTAGCCCAGGTTTCCGCCTTCTTCTTCGCGGCCGGTGTTCCAGTGCGCTTCTTCGGAGTCGATCTTGTAGAAGCTGCCCTGCGGCGAGGACTGGTACTGGACGTTGTCGAAGACGAAGAACTCGGCTTCAGGCGCGAAGAACGCGGTGTCGGCGATGCCGGTGGACGCGAGGTAGGCCTCAGCCTTCTCTGCCACGCCGCGGGGGTCGCGGTGGTAAGGGTCACCGGTGCGGGGGTTCACGATGGAGAAGTTCAAAGCGAGCGTCTTCTCCATGCGGAACGTGTCCAGGAACGCCGTGGTGACGTCCGGGATGAGCTGCATGTCGGACTCGGCGATGCCCTGGAAGCCGCGGATGGACGAACCGTCGAAGAGCTGGCCATTGATGAAGAAGTCTGCATCAACGCTCTTAGCCGGCACGTTGAAGTGCTGCTGCACGCCAGGAAGGTCGGTGAAGCGGATATCGACAAACTTAATATCTTCGTCCTTGATGAACTTGAGGACCTCGTCCGCAGTCTTAAACATCTATGCTCCTTACGCATAAGTAATAACTGGCTGGAAAGCCATGTGGTCCAGCGCAATCCGACGGCGCGAAAACACAAAAGTGTCCCCGCTCCTAGCTCGCTAGCAACTGTTACCACCCTAGGGACACGGGATTTCCCGGCCATGTCCGCTATGTTTCCGGCAGGTTACAGAACCGCCTGATATGTAAACGCTATACGGTGTCCACACTGTGGTCCATCCGCATCCATAGAGTGAACTTCTCCCGAACGTTCACGGGAGTTCCGGTGAGAGATCCGATGAACCGCGGGCGCCGTGCACCCGATAGGCTTGATCTGTGGTTGATCGCAGAGACATAGGCTCCTGGTTGAGCGGGCCGGACACCTCCGGCATTTCGAAATATCCTGGGGAGCGCCTTGGCCTGCCCGAGGCGGGCCGGGGTTCCATCGCACGTGCCGGTCGTAGGATCCTGGCCATCTGCATTGACTGGGGACTGGCGCTCGTGATCAGCAATTACGCGTTCGGCGGGGACCCGTGGGCAACGCTGGCGGTTTTTGCGGCGGAACAGATCCTACTGATCGGCACTCTTGGCTACAGCATCGGCCACCGGTTACTGGGCATTCATGTGGTGCGCCTGTGTGGTGCTCCGGCTGGGCCGTTGGCCGCGCTGGTCCGCACCTTGCTGCTGTGCCTGGTGATCCCGGCGGTCATTTTCGATCCGGATCACCGCGGCCTGCACGATAAAGCGATGAATACCATCCTGGTGCGCATGTAGCAGGCCCGGCGTCAGCGCGGGCGGACCCGCCGCCCGGGCGATGGACGCCCCGGCGGGCTTGGCTCGGACGCCGGGATTGGCTCAGAGGCCGGCGGTTTCGTGTTCCCTGGCTGCGCGCCGGTCGGTGCCCGGTGCCGTCAGGTAGCCCCGCTTGCCTGCCCAGCGCTCGAACAGGAGCGTGGCAAAGGGAAACACCGCAGAGACCCCGGCGAAGAAGGCAACGGGAAAGGGCCACCGTTGCAGCCGCCACAGGGCCAGCGCCGCTACGCCGTAGGCGACGAAGAGGGCGCCGTGTATCGGTCCGGCAATTTCCACGCCAAGCTCCGTGGTCCGGGCCACCCACTTGAAGTACATTCCGGTGAGGAGTGCCGCCCAGCTGAAGGCTTCTGCTACGGCGAGGGCCCGGAAGACCCGGATGACGGTGGATTTCGAGGGGAGTTTCACGGTGCTCCGGTTTCTTTTGACGACATTTTGGCGTGGCCGGCACATGGCCCAAAGCAAACGCCCCGGTTGCCAGCCAGATGGCCGGTTTCCGGGGCGTTGCCTGTGCTGCTAACGGCCGCGGGCTGCTTTGCGGTCCGGCCGGGCTTTGTAGGGGTCGATTCCCTTGGGGATGGGGAGGCGGTTTCCCAGCGAGGAAATGCGCTTCGAAACCGCGTTGACCTCGAGTTTGGTCAGTTCCTTGTCCAGCTTGTTCATCTTCTTGGCGACCTGGCTGATGGGCACCTGGCCCTCGCCGCGGCCGCTCTCGATCACGTGGACGGTGACGTTGGGCAGGATGCGTGCCAGCCGCTTGCGTTCGGCGTCGACGAGGGGGCGGACCCGGTGGGTGGGCCCTTCACTGACCAGCACGACGCCAGGGCGGCCGATGGCACGGAAGACGGCGTCCTGGGTGCGAGGGTTGACCGCAACCGGCTGGTCCTCGGTGATCCATCCGCGCTTCAGCGTGCCCAGTGCGGCGCCGGAAGCGCCCGGCTGGTTTTCGATCTGGGCAAAAGCGGCCCGTTCAGCGCGGCGCGAGAGGATGAGGGTGGCGGCAAGCAGCCCAAGCGGGATGCCGATGATCAGGCCCGTGATCCAGTTTTCGAGGAGGAAGCCCACCAGGAAGCTGACGGCTACGACTCCGAGGAAGGCGAGCAGCATCATCCAGACCACCATGGGGTCGTGGCGGCGCGTCATCTGGAAGACTTCGTTGATCTGCTTCAGCCTGCTGGGCTTCTTGACCTTGGCTTCCTTCGGCTTGCGAGAGAAGAGGCCACGCTTCGGAGCGTCGGAGGCTGCCGGAGTCGGTTTGCTGGAATCAGGGGAATTCGCCATAGTGCCTTAATTCTACGTGATTTATGCCTGAGGGCCGGACGCCGAAGTACTCCGGTGCCGGCCCTCAGGCATAAATGTTACGAAAGCTCCTAGTGGTGTGCTGCGATGAGGGAGCTGGCTTCCTGGCGGGTGCTGCCGGAGGACTCGATGTGCGCGAGTTCGGCCGGGATTTCCCAGCCCTTCTTGCGCATCGCGGTGGCCCACAGGCGGCCGGCACGGTAGGAGGAACGGACCAGGGGCCCGGACATGACGCCGAGGAAGCCGATTTCCTCGGCCTCGGTGGCGAGGTCGACGAATTCCTGCGGCTTGACCCAGCGGTCCACCGGCAGGTGCCGCTCGCTCGGACGCAGGTACTGGGTGATGGTGATCAGGTCGCACCCGGCGTCGTGCAGGTCCCGGAGGGCTTCGGAGATTTCCTCGCGGGTCTCGCCCATGCCCAGGATCAGGTTGGACTTGGTGACCATGCCCAGGTTCCGGCCCTGCGTAATGACGTCCAGGGACCGCTCGTACCGGAAGGCGGGGCGGATGCGCTTGAAGATCCGCGGCACGGTTTCGACGTTGTGCGCGAAGACCTCGGGCTTGGAGTCGCAGATCGCTGCGATGTGTTCGGGTTTGCCGGAGAAGTCCGGGATCAGGAGTTCGACGCCGGTGCCCGGGTTCAGTTCGTGGATCTTCCGGACTGTTTCGGCGTAGAGCCAGACGCCCTCGTCGGCGAGGTCGTCCCGGGCCACGCCGGTCACGGTGGCGTAGCGCAGCTGCATGGCCTGGACCGAGCGGGCCACCTTGGTGGGTTCGAACATGTCCACCGGGGAGGGCTTGCCGGTATCGATCTGGCAGAAATCACAGCGCCGGGTGCACTCGGAGCCGCCGATCAGGAAGGTGGCTTCCTTGTCTTCCCAGCACTCGAAGATGTTCGGGCAGCCTGCTTCTTCACAGACGGTGTGCAGGCCTTCCTTCTTCACCAGGTTCTTGAGCTGGACGAACTCCGGGCCCATCTGGACCTTGGCTTTGATCCACTCCGGCTTACGCTCCACCGGAGTAGCCGCATTGCGCTGCTCAATACGCAGCATCTTCCGGCCTTCTGGTGCCAGTGTCACAGTAGAGCTCCTTCGGGGCTTGAGACGAGTGCTTCTTCGTGCTTACGGAATTCTTCCACTACCCGCTCCGCAATGTCGCCCGGCGTAATGGTCCTGCCGGCCTCAACGGACATTGTGGTGACACCGGCGTCTGTAATGCCGCACGCAATGATCTGGGCATAGGGCGCCAGATCATTGTTGCAGTTGATGGCGATGCCATGCATTGTGACTCCGTCCAGGACCCGGATGCCGATCGCGGCTATCTTGCGGTCCGGGCCCTTGCTGTCGGCCTTGATCCAGACGCCGGCACGGCCCTTGATCCGCTCGGCATTGATGCCGTAGTCCGCCATGACGGCGATCATGACAGCTTCAAGCCGTTCAACGTAGTCACGGATGCCGGACCGGTTCTTCAGCTTGAGGATCGGATAGGCGATCAGCTGGCCGGGCCCGTGCCAGGTCAGCTTGCCGCCGCGGTCCACCGCTACGACGGGAGTCCCGTCGAAGGGTCGTTCGTGGTCTTCTGTGAGCTTGCCGGCAGTGTATACGGCGGCATGCTCGAGGAGGAGGACTGTACTGGGTGCCTCAGCTGCGACGACTTTGTCATGGAGTTCGCGCTGGATGTCCCAGCCCTTCATGTAATCAACGAAATCCGGAGCAAGACCCAGCGTGGAAAACTCAAGAGTCATGGTATCCAGCTTAGACCCCGTCCGCCGTGGAGCCGGGTTCTGTGCTTAACCTCTCACTTCGAGGCCTGTGGATAACTTCTGCGGAATTCCGCCGATTCCGCTATTCCTTGGGTATGGAGAAATTCGACGACGACGGCGGTTCAGGCGAGCACGGTCCGGCACCGGTTCCGGCACTGGGATCCGCGGACGCCGCCGGCGGGGGACCTGCCGGCGCGGCCCCTGAGGTTCCCGGCTACGAGGTTGAACGGGAACTTGGCCGCGGCGCAAGCGCGAGCGTGTGGCTTGTCCGGGAACAGCTGACTCTCCGCGAGTTTGCGGTGAAATGCTTCGAACCGCCGGAACACCTTGCACGGTCCGCGCCCGGCACCGGAGCGCCCGGCAGGGGGGACCCGGACACCGAACAGGCCGTGCGCCGTGAGCTGCGGATTCTCTCCGCACTCGATCACGACCATCTGGTGAAGGCGCACGAAGTTGTCAGGCTCCGAGGTGCAGCGGACGGCGGCCTGGGGCTGGTCATGGACTATGCAGCCGGGGGATCCCTGGCCCGGCTGGTCAGCTGCCGGGGCCCGCTGAGCGTGGGCCAAACCGTCACGGTGCTGACGCCCCTCGCGCAGGCGCTGGGGTACCTGCACGGCAAGGGTTTCATGCACTCGGATGTCGCGCCGGGCAACATACTGTTCACGGCCCACGGCAAGCCCCTGCTGGCGGACCTTGGCGTTACCCGCATGGTGGGCGACGCCGCGGATTGCGTCCCGGCCGGCACGGAAGGCTTCGTGGACCCCGCCCCCGTCGATGCGCTGCGGGCGGGGCTGCAGCCCGAGCGGGACGTCTATTCGGCGGCGGCGATCGGCTGGTACTGCCTGACCGGCAAGGCACCCGAACACGGCCACAGCCGTCCGCCGCTATCACTGCTGGTTCCGGGGGTACCGCCGGCCCTCGCCGCGGCATTGGAGGCGGGCTTGAAGGAGGACCGTCGGGAGCGGCCGACAGCCCTGGAGTTCGCCGGCACTGTCTACCGCAGCGCAGACGCCGCCCCGGTGGACCTTTCCGGGTCGGTCCACCCCACCGTGCTTCCCCGGTTGCTGACACGCCGCAACGTTCCGCCGTCACGCAGTGCCCGCCGTGCGGCGAAGCTGCGCACGTGGCGCCGGCGCCTGGGCAGCTCAGGCAGTCTCCCCGGGCCAAAGGGCCGCGCTCCGGGCCGTCACGCAGGGCGAAGCCGGCGGTGGATCGGTGCCGCGGTTGCAGCGCTTGCGTGTTCGGGAATCGCCACGGCATGGTTCCTGGCCGGTCCTCCACAGGCCCCGCAGCAGGCAGCGCCACCCGAATCAGTTCAGGCACCAGCGGCGCCGGATGTTCTGCCGGAGGCCGCCGCCGGCCCGGCTCCGGCGGATGCCCGGCAGTTGGCGCTATCGCAACAGCCCGAACAGGCCGCGCGGGGGCTGGCGGGGCTGCGGTCGGCTGCGTTGAGCTCAGGGCAATTCGAACTGCTGAACGAGGTCAATCTGGCCAACTCCCCGGCGGCCGCTGCCGATGCCGGGATCAGCGGGAGGCTCAGGGATGCCGGTCATGTCCTGACGGGCTTCGACACCACCCTGACACGTGCCGAGGCAGAGCCCGGCGGCTCGGATGCAAGAGCGGTGGTGGCAATCACCGTGGCCAACTCGGCATACCGGGAGACCGACTCCGGGGGAAACGTCGTGGCGGTGGAACCTGCCGGTCCGGAGCAGAAGCTTCGCCTGGTCCTGGTTAACTCCGGCGGGCGGTGGAAAATCCAGGAGATCCTGCCAGCGGCGTAATCGCCAAAGCGGCTAATCCTTGCCGGTCGCCCAGGCCGCGGCCTGCGCGAGTGACGGATGCATCCACTCGAATCCGGCCTCGGCCAACAGAGCGGGCTCCATGCGCTGGCTCCCCAGCAGGAGTTCGTCGGCCAGCTTGCCCATGACCAGCCGCAGCACCGGCGCGGGCACCCGGAAGACGGCGGGCCGGTGGAGTGCGTCGGCCAGCCGGGCAACCAGTGCATTGACGTCCGCTGTTTCGGGGGCACAGAGGTTGACCGGACCTGACAAGGGGGAGGTCAGCAGGAAACTGAAGGCGGAGGACACGTCCGGCAGCGTGATCCACGGCCAGCATTGCCTGCCGTTGCCCAGTGGTCCGCCAAGACCGAGCCGAAGCAGCGGCAACAGGCGTCCCAACGCGCCGCCTGACCTGCTGAGGACCACCCCTGTCCGCGGGGTGACGACACGGACGCCTGCGGGAGCCCCATGAGCGGCGGCTTCCCATTCCTGGCAGATCCTGGCCATGATTCCGGATCCGGCAGGAGAGTTCTCCCGCAGCACGGCAGCGCCGCGGTCGCCGTAATAGTTGGAGCCGGACTGGCTGATGAAGACCCTTGGCGGCTGTTCTGTTCTTGCCATTGCGGCTGCGAGGGTGCGTGTGGGGTCCAGCCGTGAGCGGAACAGCTCATCAATGCGGCCGCGGGTCCAGGGACGGTCTCCGATCCCGGCTCCGGCCAGGTTGATTACGGCGTCGGCGCCCTCAAGGTGGGCGGGATCAAGCTGTCCGGCCGCCGGATCCCAGCGCAATTCGTTGGCGTCTGCCGGTGCCCGGCGCACCAGCCGGATGACGTCATGGCCACCCGAACGCAGATGGGCGGACATGTCGCTTCCGATGAGGCCTGAGGCGCCGGCCATGATGATTCGCATGATCCATCTCACCATGCCCGGCACGGTGGCGGAACCTCCCGTCCGGCCCACGTACTTTGACTATGATCGTACGATGACCTCCTCGAGCTACTTTCGTTTCCCGCATCTGCACGGCGATCTGGTCACCTTCGTGGCCGAAGACGACGTCTGGATTGCGCCTCTGGACGGAGGCCGCGCGTGGCGCGTTTCCTCCCTTCAGCTGCCGGCCCGCAACCCGCGTTTCACGCCCGATGGCAAGCGGCTGGTGTGGACGGTCGTGCAGGGGACAGCGCCTGAGGTTGTCACTGCTGAGGTCGACGGCGGAGGGTACCGTCAGCTGACGTACTTCGGCCATGCTTCCACCCGGGTCAAGGGCTTCACCGCTGCCGGCGATGTCCTGGTCACGAGCGCCTTCCGGCAGGCCGAAAGCCGCCATACGCATGCTTACAGTGTGCCGCTGGAGGGTGGCTGGTCGGAGGAACTCCCGTTCGGTCCCGTCGAATCGGTGGCATTCGGGCCGGAGATCGGCGATGAACGCCCCGTGGTCGTGGCCAGTGTGCTCTCGCGCGAGCCGGCCTGGTGGAAGCGGTACCGCGGCGGAACCGCCGGAAAGCTCTGGATCGACGCCGACGGCAACGGGGAATTCGAACGCCTCGTCCCGGAACTGGACGGCAACCTCGCCGACCCCATGTGGGTGGACGGGCGGATCGCCTTCCTTTCCGACCACGAAGGCTATGGAAACCTGTATTCGGTGCTGCCGAACGGCACCGGACTGCGCCGCCACACCGATCACGAAGATTTCTATGTACGCCACGCCGCCACGGACGGCAAGCGGGTGGTGTTCGAATCCGCCGGAGAGCTCTGGCTGCTCCCTGACCTGGGTTCAGAGGCAGTCAAGCTCGACATTTCGCTGGGATCGGCCTCCCAGGGGCGGAGGCCGGCCCTCCTGAAGACCACACGGCACCTTGGCGGCGTGATTCCGGACCACAGCGGCTCCTCCAGCGCGGTGGAGGCGCACGGGACCATTCACTGGCTCCGTCACAAGGACGGCCCTTCGCGGGTTGTGGAGGCCACTCCCGGTGTCCGTGCCCGCCTGCCGCGGCCGCTCATCGATGGCCGAATTGCCTACGTTGCCGACCACGACGGCGCGGAGGCCCTGTACATCAACGAAATCGCGCCGCAGGTGGCCGGTGACAGGCCGGCGCCGGCCCCGCGCCCCCAGCCGGCCGGGGAGCAGGAAACCGCAACGTCCCTGCCGAGGCCCGTCCCGGCTTCCGGGACCAACGTCCCTGCCGTGGCATCACCGGCGGGCGATGATTCCCTGCAGCCGGCGGCTCCGGGGCATGATGCAAGCGGCACTGCGCAGGTCGCTCCCCACAGCGCAGAGGGCGGAAGCGACGTCGCCGGCGGTGCGCCGGAACGCGTGGCCGTGGAAGCAGGCCGGGCCGGTTCGTCGCGCCTGCAGAAGATCGATTTCCCCAAACCCACCCGGGCCAGTGCCATCGAGGCCAGCCCGGACGGCCGCACCCTTGCCATTGGGACCGCTTTCGGCGACGTCTACCTGGCCGACACCCGAAGCGGGACCATCAAGCTTGTCACCAGCATCGGCGAGGGCACCATCGACGGGCTCTGCTGGTCCCCGGACTCGGCCTGGCTCGGCTGGTCCGAACCGGTCACATCCTTCGGGTCACGCAGCCGTCTCCGGATCGTTAGGGTGGACGATCCGGAATTCCGGATCGTGGACGTTACCGACGGACGCTTCCGCGATGCGTCGCCGTCGTTCACTCCTGATGGCAAATTCATTGCGTTCCTGTCCAACCGCAGCTTCGACCCCGTGTACGACGGACATTCCTTTGACTTGTCCTTCCCCAGCCCCATCAAGCCCTACCTCGTGGCCCTTGCTGCGGACACGCCGTCGCCGTTTGGTCCCTCGGTTGACCTCGCGGACGGACCGGACGGTGCATCCTCCGGGTCCGGCGCCGGCAACGGCGACGCACACGGCGACGGTTCAGGCGTGCCCGACGTCCGGGTGGACGCTGACGGGCTGGCGCACCGGGTGATCGGAGTTCCGGTTCCCCAAGGCAACTACTCTGCGCTCGAGGCCACGCCCGGAGCGCTGCTGTGGCTGGACAACGCCCTGGCCGGCGTGACCGGCGACGGCCGGGCCAGCACCGACGACAAAGATGCCGCCCCCAGCCTGGTGCGTTTCGACATGGCAAAGCGCAAGACGACCACCATCGTGGACGCACTGGACAGCTACCGGGTGTCCGGTGACGGAAGGAAGGTTGTCTTCCTGCACGACAAGCAGATCCGGGTGTCGCCCGCAGATGCCAAGGGCGACGAAGATTCCGGCCAACTGGTGAAGGTGGACGTCAGCCGCATCCGTGTGCTCCTGCATCCGCTGAGTGTGTGGGGCCAGGCGTTCGACGAAGCCTGGCGGCTCCAGCGTGACTTCTTCTGGACCGAGGACATGGCCGGACAGGACTGGGAATCCGTGCACCGCCGGTACCGCCCCATCGTGGACCGGCTCGGCTCGCATGACGACCTCGTGGACCTGCTGTGGGAGCTGCACGGCGAACTGGGGACATCCCACGCCTACGTTCGTCCGGCAGCCGTCACCGAAAACGGCACTAACGGGCAGGGCCGGCTGGGTGCTGATCTGGCCTTCACCGGGAACGGCTGGGAAATCACCCGCATCCTGGCGGGGGAGTCGTCAGACCCGTTGGCAACCTCACCCCTGACCAGGCCCGGCGCAGACGCAAAGGCGGGGGATATCCTGCTCGCCATTGACGGCGTGGAGCTGTCCGAAGGACTGACACCTGCCATGCAGCTGGTCGGAGCCGCAGGCAAGGCTGTGGAGCTGACCCTGCGCAACGGAGCCGCCCACGGCGAAGCCGCAGGCAGGCAGCGTCGCATTGCTGTGGTGCCGGTCAAGGACGAGGAACGCCTGCGTTATCAGGAGTGGGTGGCCGGCAACCGCAGGACTGTACGCGAAGCATCGGCAGGTACGTACGGTTACCTGCACATCCCGGACATGATGGCGAACGGCTGGGCCCAGCTCCACCGCGACCTTGATACCGAGACGGCACTGGACGGGCTGATCGTGGACGTCAGGCGCAACCGGGGAGGGCACACGTCCCAGCTTGTCGCCGAACTCATTGGCCGCAAGGTGACCGGGTGGAGCATGCCCCGCGGTGAGAGGCCGCGGACGTACCCGCACCACGCGCCGCGCGGCCCGGTGGTCATCCTGACGGACGAATTTGCCGGATCGGACGGGGATATCATCACGCAGGTGTCCAAGCTGCGCGGCATCGGGCCGGTCATCGGCACGCGGACCTGGGGCGGCGTGGTGGGCATCGACAACCGCTTCTCCCTCGCTGACGGCACCGGTGTGACGCAGCCGCGCTACGCCACCTGGTTCAGCGGCGGCGTAGGCTGGAACGTCGAGAATTACGGCGTCACGCCCGACATTGAGGTGACCTTCCCGCCGCATGCCTACGCAGCCGGCAGGGACCCCCAGCTGGAGTACGGCATCGGTGCGCTCAAGGAAATGATCCAGGAACTTCCCACGGACCGGCCCCCGCTGCGTGAAGGCTACCGGCGGCTGCTGCCGGCGCCCCTGCCGGCCCGCACCCGCAAGGACTAGGACCGCCCTCCCTGGTCCACCGAGGCCCGACGCAAACGAAGGCCCCGCTCCCGCCCCGATAACCAGGGCAGGAGCGGGGCCTTCGCGGTGCGGCGGCCCGGAAGTTCCGGGAGCGGCGCGTTCCGGCTGCGCTTAGGAAGCTGCGAGCGTGGCGTCCATGGTGATGTCGATGCTGGCCAGTGCACCTGAGACAGGGCAGCCGACCTTGGCTTCCCCGGCGATCTTCTGGAACTCCTCTTCCGAGATGCCCGGGATGGTGGCGTTCACCGTCAGGTGGCTCCCGGTGATGCCGGTGCCCGGCACGAAGGTTACATCGGCCTTGGTGTGGACCTCTTCAACGGTGAAGCCGGCCTGGCTGAGCGCCAGGCTGAACGCCATGGAGAAGCAGGCCGAGTGCGCTGCGGCGATCAGCTCTTCGGGGCTGGTCTTGCCTTCGGACTGTTCCGCTCGGGCTTTCCACGTGACGGCGTAGGTGCCCAGTCCGGAGCTGTCCAGCGTGGTGTTGCCGGACCCCTCGAACAGGTCGCCGTTCCATACAGTGTGCGCGGTGCGTGTTGCTGCCATATCCACTCCTCAGCTTAGATTCAGATCCGGTTCGGGCTTCCGCGCGAACCTTCGCACCAATCCTATGGATTCGGGAGCCGCGGTGCACGGGCTGTCCGCTGTCAGAGGATTATGACCGTTCACGCCGGCGCCAGGGAGTTCGACGCCGGATCCCGGCGGGAACGACGACGGCGACGCCCCCTCGCCGGGAAGCGCCGCCGTCGTCGTCGGGCGTGTGGAGTCTTACTGCCAGAGAGTGGCGATCGCCACGTTCAGCAGGGCAAGGCCGCCCACGCTGTGCGCGAGGCCCTTGCTGATCGGCTCGTTCTTCTTGTATTTACGGCTGCCAATGAAGGCCAGTACGGCCACCGCAAGTGCAATGGCGAACTTGACGCCGAGCTTGGCGTAGTTTGCGTCCATGTCCAGGGCCGGGATGAGCCCCATCATGACGATGCCGGTGATGAGCTGCAGTGCGGCGCCGTCGAACTGGCGGGGATGCACCGTGGGCTTTTTCATGTTGCCGATCCAGATGCCGACAATCATGGCAGCGCCGATGATGTGGAGGAAGACCATGACGTTGTAAACGATGTTCATGGGCCCAGTCTAGCCAGTCGGTTCTACGCTTCGTAGTAAGCCCCGCGGAACGGAACGGCGACGATTTGGTAACCAAAACGTGGTCACCACGACAACGGCGGCGCAGGACTTCCGGTGTTGCCACCGGTGCCTGCGCCGCCGTTGTTTCGGTACTGCCTGTTACGTACCGTATGTTCACTACTGGGGACTACAGCCCCAGGTCCGCCTCGAAGGCGCCGGCCTCAAGGCGGGCCTTGAGGGTCTGCAGGAAGCGTCCTGCGTCGGCGCCGTCCACCAGGCGGTGGTCGTACGTCAGCGAGAGGTACATCATGGAGCGGATGGCGATCGAGTCGTCACCGTTTTCGTCCGTGACCACCACGGGGCGCTTGACGATCGCACCCGTGCCCAGAATGCCGACCTGCGGCTGGTTGATGATCGGGGTGTCGAACAGGGCGCCAACGGAACCGATGTTGGTGATGCTGAACGTGCCGCCGGACAGCTCGTCCGGGCCGATCTTGCCGTCGCGGGTACGGTTTGCCACGTCTGCGATTTTCCCGGCCAGGCCGGCGAGGTTCAGGCTGCCGGCGTCGGAGATGACCGGAACAAGGAGGCCCTTGTCGGTGTCCACGGCGATAGCCAGGTGCTCGGCGTTGTGGTAGGTGATTTCCTGCTTGTCCTCGTCGTAGGCAGCGTTCACCTTCGGGTGCTGCTTCAGGGCCTCCGCGACTGCCTTGGCGATGAACGGCAGGAAGGTGAGCTTCACGCCGTTCTGGGCCTGGAAGGAGTTCTTGGCCTTGAGGCGCAGCTTGGCAATCTTGGTCATGTCCACTTCGTGGACCTGCGTCAGCTGGGTGGAGATGTCCAGGGACTCACGCATGCGGCGGGCAATGACCTGACGGATGCGCGGTGCCTTCTGCACAGTGCCGCGCAGTGACGATTCGGCTGCCGTCGGAGCAGAAGCCGGGGCAGCCTGCTTGGAAGCGGCCGGCGCTGCGGCGGCGGGAGCAGCCTTGGCCTCGGCGGCAGCGAGCACGTCCTGCTTGCGGATGCGTCCGCCCACGCCGGTGCCGGTCAGCGACGAGATATCCACGCCCTGCTGGTTGGCGAGTTTGCGCACCAGGGGAGTGACGTAGCCGGATTCGGCCGGGGCCGCGGATTCCGCCGCCGGTGCAGCCGGGGCCTCCTGCTTGGGAGCAGCCGGAGCTTCTTCCTTGGCGGGAGCGGCAGACGGGGCTGCGGGAGCTGCGGCGGGGGCCTCCTGCTTCGGAGCCTCGGCAGCGGGCGCTTCCTGCTGGGGGGCCGGCGCTGCCGGAGCGGCGGCCGGGGCAGCAGCGCCGGAGCCGATAACGGCCAGAACGGAACCGACCTCGGCGGTCTCGTCCTCGTTGACGCGGATTTCCTGCAGGGTGCCGGCAACCGGGGACGGGATCTCGGTGTCCACCTTGTCGGTGGATACCTCGAGCAGCGGCTCGTCAACTTCGACGGAGTCGCCGACGGCCTTGAGCCAGCGGGTCACGGTGCCTTCGGTGACGGATTCGCCGAGGGCCGGAAGGGTTACTTCATGGCTTTCGCCGGAAGCTGCGGGGGCGGCCTCGGCGGCGGGGGCTTCAGCCGGTGCGGGCGCCTCGGTGGAGGGTGCCTCTTCAGCGGCAGGTGCTTCTTCAGCCGGCGCCTGCTCTGCGGGGGCAGCTTCTTCGGAAGCGCCGGCGGAACCGGAGCCGTCACCGATGCGGACGAGCGGAGCGCCGACTTCGGCGGTCTCATCTTCGGCGACGAGGATTTCCTCAATCACGCCAGCAATCGGAGAGGGGATTTCGGTGTCTACTTTGTCGGTGGAAACCTCGAGCAGCGGCTCGTCCACCTCTACCCGGTCACCTACCTGCTTGAGCCAGCGGGTGACGGTTCCTTCGGTGACACTCTCACCGAGGGCGGGCAAGTTAACGGATTCAGACATGTCGTCCCCGTTCTCCTTATTGATCTTTAGTGCGGATGATTGCTGCCGTGTTCGAGCTTAGTGCACCCTGCGGATCATGCCGGGTGCACTAAGCTCAGGGTTCTTGCGGTGGTGCTGGCGGAGGTTTTAGCCGTGGAGGGCTTTGCCCGCCAGGGCGAGGTGGGCCTCGCCCAGGGCCTCGTTCTGGGTCGGGTGGGCGTGCAGCAGCTGTGCCACGTCCTCCGGGTATGCTTCCCAGTTCACGATCAGCTGGGCTTCGCCGATCTGCTCGCCCATGCGCGAACCGATCATGTGGACGCCCACCACGGGGCCGTCCTTCTGGCGGACCAGCTTGACGATGCCGCCGGTGCCCAGAATGGAGCTCTTGCCGTTGCCGGCGAGGTTGTACTCCTGCGTTTCCACCTGGTCGTCGCCGAACTTTTCCTTGGCAGCCTTTTCGGTGTAGCCCACGGTGGCGATTTCGGGTTCAGAGTAGGTGACCTTGGGGATGTTGACATCTTCAACGATGACCGGCTTCAGGCCGGCGATTTCTTCGGCCACGAAGATGCCCTGCTGGTAGCCGCGGTGGGCCAGCTGGACGCCCGGGACGATGTCGCCCACGGCGTAGACGTTGCCAACGCCGGTGTGCAGGCGTTCGTTGGTGATGACGAAGCCGCGGTCGATGGTGATGCCGGCTTCTTCGTAGCCAAGGTTGGCGGTGACCGGTCCGCGGCCGACGGCCACGAGGAGCAGGTCGGCTTCGAAGGTCTTGCCGTCAACGAGGGTGACCTTGACGCCGTCGTTGTTCTGCTCAACGCCCTGGAAGAAGACGCCGGTGGAGAACTTGATGCCGCGCTTCTTGAACGCACGCTCGAAGTTCTTGACGATTGCGGCGTCCTCGTTGGGGACCAGCGACGGCAGGCCCTCCACGATGGTGACGTCCACGCCGAAGGACTTCCAGACCGAGGCGAACTCGACGCCGATCACGCCGCCGCCCAGGATGATTGCGCTCTTGGGGATGTAATCCATGGTGAGGGCTTCGTCGGAGGTGATGACCTTGCCGCCGATTTCCAGGCCCGGCAGGGTGCGGGAGTAGGAGCCCGTGGCGAGAACGATGTTCTTGCCCTTGTAGGCGGTGCCGTTCACGACGACGGTGTCGGTGCCCTGGAGTTTGCCTTCACCTTCGATGACGGTGATGCCCTTGGACTTGATCAGGCCCTGCAGGCCCTTGAACTTACCGGCGATGATGCCGTCTTTGTAAGCGTTGACAGCACTCATGTCGATGCTGTCCAGCGTGACGTTGACGCCGTACTTTGCGGAATCGCGGGCGTGGTCGGCGAGCTCGGCGGAGTGCAGGAGCGCCTTGGTGGGGATGCAGCCGTTGTGCAGGCAGGTGCCCCCGAGTTTCCCCTTCTCCACGAGGCCAACGGTGAGGCCAAGCTGAACGGCGCGGAGGGCGGTGGCGTATCCGCCGCTGCCACCACCGAGTACCAGGATGTCGAATTCTTGCGCAGTTGCCTGATCGGCCACTTAGACGCTCCCTCGCGTGAACGATGACACGAGAGTACGCATCATCTGGTCTTGGAACTTGCTCTGCCGTGATTATGCCAGCAGGCAGGTTCTCTTGCATTTGTGACTACCGCAGTTCACCTTAGCGAACCACTTATCCATGCTCCACCTTGTCACGGCGTTTGTGGAGCGCTTGTGTCGAGTGTCACGCGGCTTTGTGGCGGACGGATCATGACCCGCCACAAAGCCGCGAACTGCCTCACCAACCCTGCGGAGGGCCGGTGAGGCGGAGCCGGTTAAGCAGACGCCGCCAGTACGTCTTCCACGTAGGCCACCAGGGTGCGCACCGTGCAGCCGGTGCCCTGCTTCGGGGTGTAACCGTAGGGACTGCCGTTGTTAAAGGACGGGCCGGCGATGTCGATGTGGGCCCAGGGGATCTGCTCGCCGTCCTTGCCCTTGCCGACGAATTCACGCAGGAACACGGCAGCGGTCATCATGCCGCCGTGGCGCTCTCCGATGTTGGCCAGGTCCGCAACCTCGGAATCGATGCTGGCGCGGAGCTCTTCCGGCAGCGGCATCGGCCACACCAGTTCGCCGGCGCGGTCGGCCGCGGCTTTGAGCGGGCCGGTGACGCTGTCCGAGCCCATGACGCCGGCCGTCCGATTGCCCAGTGCGATCAGCTGGGCGCCGGTGAGGGTGGCGACGTCGATAATGGCGTCCGGGTACTCCTGGCTGGCCGCCACGATTCCGTCGGCCATGACCAGGCGGCCTTCGGCATCCGTATTAAGGACCTCGACGGTTTTGCCGCCGAACATGGTGAGGACGTCCGCCGGGCGCTGCGCTGCCCCGGAGGGCATGTTCTCGGCAATGCACAGCCACGCAGTCGCCTTCACGGGAAGGCCCAGGCCGGCGACGGCCAGCACGGTATTAAGGACGACGGCGGCGCCCGCCATGTCGCTCTTCATGTCACCCATGCCAAGGGCGGGCTTGATGGATATTCCGCCGGTGTCAAAAGTGATGCCTTTGCCAACGAGCGCAATCTTGGCGGCTGCCTTGGACGGCGCGTATTCCACCTTGACCAGCCGCGGCTGCCTGGTGGACCCCTTGCCGACACCCATGATCCCGCCGAAGCCCTCCTTCTCGAGGCGCTTCTCGTCCCACACGGTCACCTTGACCGGCAGGCCCTTGGAGAGTTCCTTGGCGGCATCGGCAAAGGACTCCGGGAAGAGGTGGCTGGGCGGCTGGTTCACAAGTGAACGGGTTGCGTTGACTGCCTTCCCGATCTGGGCCGAGCGGTTCAGCAGGGGCTGCAGATCCTTGTCGGCAGCGAAGTCGGTGAAGATCACCACGTTCTTCACTGGTTCCTTGCGGCCGTTGGCTTCCGAACGGTGTTCGGTGAACGAGTACGAACCCATGGCGGCGCCCTCGGCGATGGCCGCGACGTCGGCAGGGGACGCCGTCGGAAGCGCCAGCGTCACCGTGGTGAGACCGGCAAGCTGGCGGACTGCGGAACCGGCTGCGCGGCGCAGCGCCTCTTCCGTGAGTTTTCCGCCGGCGCCGGGCTTGCCGACACCTGCGAGCACCAGGACGGAGGCGCCTGCTTCGGGAAGACCGGGCAGCCTGTGGACCTGGTCAGCCGCGCCGGTGAGGCCAAGAACCTTCAGGGACTCCGCGATGGCCTCGGCAGACTTGGCCGTCAGCGGGTTGTCCAGCAACACGGGACCGTCGGGTCCCTGGGCCACGCCAATGACCAGGGCGTCCGCGGGCGACTTCTTAACGTCACGCGCAATGACGCTAAGTTTGATTTCAGTATTCTTGACCACGAGGATCAGTCCTCAATTCTCTGTGATTTTCGGCAGGAATCGCATGTTTGGCGCCCCGCCATGGAACAGGCCGTTGTCGGCTTGAGACGCAACCCGGTGTCTGCAAGGCGTGCGTAGGGCCAGTTCCGATCGTAGTCTCTCCGCCCCGGCCGCACTGAATCTGATGAGACCTGCAGCACATTGCCGGTGCGCGCCGCCGTGGCGGAATGCTTCGGCCGGCCGGTGCGTTGTAGAAAATATCCGGCGGATCTGCGCGGATCCCCCCACCCATAGTGTTGACGAACCCGCCTCCGCCGCCACTGCGAAAGGAACATGCCGTGCTTGAACGGATTTCCGGCTCCCTGCTGGACCCCGATGCTCTCTATGTGAGCAACGCCGAGCTGTTCGACAACCCGGAACTCCGCGGGCTCAATCTGGTGATGGGCTTCACGGGATTCGCGGACGCCGGTCACGTGGTCAAACAGATTACCTCCGAGCTGCTGGACACTCTCGAGTCGGAGGTCGTGGCCGCCTTTGATGCCGACCAGTTGATCGACTACCGCTCGCGCCGGCCGCACGTCACGTTCGTGGAGGACCACCTCCAGGATTACCAGGCCCCCAGCCTGGCCTTGTACCGGCTGGTTGACGGGCTGGGCAAGCCGTTCCTGTTCCTCGCCGGCTTCGAGCCGGACCTGCAGTGGGAGCGGTTCGCCCGCGCCGTCGTACGGATCGTCGAGCACCTTGATGTGAACCTGGCGACCTGGATCCATTCCATCCCGATGCCTGTTCCCCACACCCGGCCGGTGGGAGTCACCGTTCACGGCAACCGCCCGGAGCTCATCGAAGGGATCTCGGTCTGGAAACCCACGGTGGAGGTGCCCGCGGCAGTGGGCCACATCCTTGAACTGCGCCTCACCGAAGCCGGCCGAAATATTGCCGGGTACGTCATCCACGTTCCGCATTACCTCGCTGAAGCCGAATACCCCAACGCAGCCGTGGCCGGCCTTGAGTATCTCGGTGCAGCCACGTCACTGATGCTGCCGACTGACCGCCTGCGGGAGGCCGGCCGCGAAGTGGGGCGCCAGATCGCCGAGCAGCTCGAGGCCTCCGAGGAAGTCCAGCAGGTGGTTTCACGCCTGGAGACCCGTTACGACGAGAAGGCCGAGGGCACGGTACGGCGGTCCTTGCTGGCCGATGAAAACGATGAACTGCCGAATGCTGATGCGCTGGGCGCCGCAGTGGAGGCCTATCTCGCCCGCGAAGAGCCCCGTCAATAAATAGGACTTATGCCAGCACCGGGCATAATGGAGACGTGACTGCACCGCGCGCCTGGCTCATCTGGACCGTCGGAGTATTTGCGTATCTGGTCGCGGTCAGCCAGCGCACCTCCTTTGGCGTGGTGGGACTCGAAGCGACAGAGCGGTTCCATGCCACCGCAGCGGAGATCTCGTTCTTTACGGTGCTTCAGCTGCTGGTCTACGCAGGGCTGCAGATCCCGGTGGGGGTCCTGGTTGACCGCCTGGGATCCCGGACCATGATTGCCGGGGGAGCAGTCCTGATGGGTCTTGGCCAGCTTCAGCTGGCCTTCGCGGACAACATTCCCGGCGGAGTGCTCGGCCGTGTGCTGGTGGGCGCCGGGGACGCGATGACGTTTATTTCAGTGATCCGGCTGATTCCGCTGTGGTTCGCTCCGGCGAGGGTGCCGCTCATTACGCAACTGACAGGAATGTCGGGCCAGCTCGGGCAGCTCTTTAGCGTTGTGCCGTTTGCCATGATCCTCCACTCGGCCGGCTGGACTCCTGCGTTCCTGACACTTGCCGCGATGTCCGCGCTCGCCGTCGTCCTGGTGCTGGCCGTGCTGAAGGACCAGCCGCCGGGCCACCCCGCCACGGAAACCGGCCAGGGACTGAGGGCCACCGGCATCTCCCTGTCCAGCGCCTGGCGGCAGCCCGGCACCCGCCTGGGCCTATGGAGCCACTTCACGATCCAGTTCAGCGGCACGGTGTTTGCCATGACCTGGGGATACCCGTTCCTGATTTCCGCCCAGGGACTCGATGCAGCCACGGTTGCCGGCCTGATGTCCGTCTACGTTGCCGCAGCCATCGCCGCCGGTCCGCTGATCGGCAGGTTCGTTTCCCGCCACCCCCTTCGCCGCTCCACGATGGTGCTCCTGATTGCAGCCACGACGGCGGCTGCCTGGGCCGCCGTGCTACTCATGCCGGGACGGTCTCCGCTCTGGATGCTCGCCGGCCTGGTGGTGGTGCTGGCCATAGGAGGTCCGGGTTCCATGATCGGGTTCGACTTTGCCCGCACCTTTAATCCGGCCCATCGAATCGGAACAGCCACCGGAATCGTGAACGTGGGCGGATTCATTGCAGCGCTCGTTGCCATCTACCTCGTCGGCCTCGTGCTCGACGTCCTCCACGCCACCGGCTTCTCCCAGGGAGAGCTGTACGGCCTCGATCCGTTCCGGATCGCGTTGAGCGTCCAGTTCGTGCTGATCGGCATCGGAGCCGCCGCCATCATCGCCACCCGACGGAAGGTCCGGCGCCAGATGGCCGCCCAGGGCGTTGTCGTGCCGCCGCTGCTCAAAGCGCTCGCACAGCAGCGCCGGCGCAATCTGGAGTGACGCCGGTCTGATTAGGCGCTGTTTCCACATAGCAAAAGCGGGCTCTTAACCTCAGGCGCCGGCCGTACAAGTCTGGATGCATGACACCTCCAGAACGACAGACTCCAGAACGACTGACCATCTCCGGCCCCGAGGACATCCTGGGCTTCATTCCGCACTCCCTTGGCTATTGGCCGGCCAACAGCCTGGTGGCCATGACCATGCAGGGCAAACGCCTGGGCGCCACCCTCCGCGTGGACTTGCCCCGATCCGATTCCGGTTCCGGGCTGCGCCGTTTTGCGCGCACTGTCAGGGACTACCTGGAAGCGGACCATGACGCCGACGGCACCCTGCTGGTGCTTTTCAGCAACGAGGGATGGTCTGAGGGCCCGGATGCTGCTCCCGGCACGCTCCCTTCCGGGGAGCCGGCGGAGAGCACGTTGGCGTGCCTGTTGGTGGAGCTGGAGGTCGAGCTGGAATTGTCCGGGCGTCCTGTCCGTGACGCCTGGTATGTGGGTGAGGCCTTCTGGCGGAACGCGTATTGCCTTGATGCGTCCTGCTGCCCGTTTCCGGGGCGCCCGGTGGACGAGATCAGGGACAGCAGGCTGAACGCCGAGATGGTCTTCCGGGGGAGCAGCGTGGGAGAGGACCCGTCCGCCGCGGCAGTTGCCCCGCCGACGGCGGCGCAGGCCGATGCGGCCGTGCTGGAATCGGAAGAGCGGTGGGCAAGGGAACTTGCGGCGCTGCGGGGGAGCCGGTCCCAGTTCGCGAAGGTTCTGGATGTCTGGGATTGCGTGCTGGCGGCTGAAGCAGGGTGGCAGCTTCCGGCCGGGCTGGCCGGGTACCTCCGCGCTTCCCTTCGTGTCCCCCACTGGCGTGACGCTGTGCTGGTGATGAGTGCGGCGGGCCGGCAGGCCGCGGACCAGGGCGCCGAGGACTTCGGGATTTTCCAGCCGCACGGCGACCTGCCGGTGGTGACACCGCCCCTGGGCGGACTGCCGGCGGCGGCCCCGGTAGGGGATGCTGCATACCCGGTTCCCGGCTACGGGGATGTACTGCTGGGGCTGGCGCCAGCTTCCCCCCGCTGGGACCGGATGCGGACGCTGGAGGTCATCCTGCGGCAGCTCGGTGCGGCCGGCGGGGGCGAAGGTGGTGCGGCCACCCTGACAGGACGCGGCTGGATCGAATGGTGCCGCGGCAGGGGCTCGTTTGCGCACGCGCTGTTGGACCAGGCCGTCGCTGTGCACCCCGGATACCGGCTGGCTGAACTTCTATCCGAACTCGTCAGTCGGGGCACGCTGTGCGGGTGGGCCGGACGCCGTGACGCCGCCTGGCAGAAGTTTGAAACGGATGCGGCCTAGTGGCTCCGGTTCTGCGCGCGTGAGGCCCGGCAGGAAGCGGCCGCCCGGCAGAAACATTCGGGCCTGCTCGCCGCCATGAGGCGCCGATTGGGAAAATCATGAGACAATGGATGCCGAGACCCGGTTGGGTCCGTGAATCAAGTGCATGTAGTGATGCCCGGAAACGGGAACATTACGGCCGCTACGGCAGTTCTACTTAGTGACTCTGCCGGCCGCGATCGCACCTGATGTGAATCACGGACTTGACAGGGTCATAGTGGTGTTGCCCGCATGGTGATTCCACAGACCGCCGCTAGAAAGGTTTTCTGTGACCCCGTCTTCCGCGAAGAAGGAACCCGCCGACCAGGCCGAATTGTCCCCTGAGGAGAAGAAGGCGGCGACGAGCGCCAAGCGTGCCGCCACGCGTGCAGCCAATAAGGCTGTCAAAGATGCTGCTTCCGCCGAGGGCGGCGCCCCGGCGAAGCCCGAGCCCAAAAAGCGTGGACCCAAGCCCGGCGCCAAGGCTGCCGCTGAGGCAGGCAAGACGCGCACGTCGGACGACGACGATACAGAGGATGTCGAGCTGGATGAAGATCTGGACGACGTGACTCCGGATCCGTCCGAGCTAACTGAGGAGGAAGCCGCCAGCAAGACCGGTGCCGCCGCCACCGGAACCGGCTTCGTGTACTCCGATGCCGATGACGACGACGCCCCGGTCCAGCAGGTCATGTCGGCCGGCGCCACCGCCGACCCCGTCAAGGACTACCTGAAGCAGATCGGCAAGGTTGCCCTGCTGAACGCTGAACAGGAAGTGGACCTTGCCCTCCGCATCGAGGCGGGCTTGTTCGCCGAAGAGAAGATCGCGGCGGACGACGGGTCCATGGATCCGAAGCTCAAGCGCGAGCTGGAATTCGTCATCCACGACGGCAAGCGCGCCAAGAACCACCTGCTGGAGGCAAACCTCCGTCTCGTTGTCTCGCTGGCCAAACGCTACACCGGCCGCGGCATGCTGTTCCTTGATCTCATCCAGGAAGGCAACCTGGGCCTCATCCGTGCAGTCGAGAAGTTTGACTACACCAAGGGCTTCAAGTTCTCCACCTACGCCACATGGTGGATCCGCCAGGCCATTACCCGTGCCATGGCCGACCAGGCCCGCACCATCCGTATCCCGGTGCACATGGTGGAAGTCATCAACAAGCTGGCCCGTGTCCAGCGCCAGATGCTGCAGGACCTCGGCCGCGAACCTACGCCCGAGGAGCTGGCCCTCGAACTGGATATGACCCCCGAGAAGGTCGTGGAAGTCCAGAAGTACGGCCGCGAGCCGATCTCGCTGCACACCCCCCTTGGCGAGGACGGCGACTCCGAGTTCGGTGACCTCATCGAGGACTCCGAGGCTGTGGTTCCTGCCGACGCGGTCAGTTTCACCCTGCTGCAGGAGCAGCTGCACTCGGTGCTGGACACCTTGTCCGAGCGCGAAGCCGGCGTGGTCGCCATGCGGTTCGGCCTCACCGACGGACAGCCGAAGACTTTAGACGAAATCGGCAAGGTCTACGGAGTGACGCGCGAGCGTATCCGCCAGATCGAATCCAAGACGATGTCCAAGCTGCGGCACCCGTCCCGGTCCCAGGTCCTGCGAGACTACCTGGACTAGGCGGCGCTGCCCCAACTGGAGCGGCCGGCGTTTGCCCGGCTGCTCCAGGGTCAATCACTGCGAAAGGCCCCGCCGATGGCGGGGCCTTTCGCATGACATGGCTTCGTGTGGAACACGCTGGCAAGCAAACAGGGCCCCTCCCAAGCGGAGGAGCCCTGTTTTGTCATCAGAGAGTTGCTTAGTCCACCGATACCGTGGGCTTCTCGTGGAGCCGGCCGGTCTCGTCGTGCCAGCCGGAACTCAGCGGCTTGAGCGTCGCTTCGACAGCCCGAGCGTGGTGGCCGCAGAAGAGCAGCTCCCCGCCGGAGGACTCGAGAACAACCCGGACGTACGCCTGTGCTCCGCAACGATCGCACCGGTCCAGTGCGTTGAGCGTGCGGTCCGCAACTGCTGTTGTCATTTCGGCCTCCTTAGTAGATCTGTATATCTATATAACCAGCATTCGTAGCAAAACCATGACAAGGATGGATCACTTTCGCTGTGCGCGTATCACCGTTCCGTAACGGGGTTTGCCGATCATGCCCGCTGCTGGAGTGGCTGGCGGGCGGCCCGGCGCGGGCCGACTAACCTAGGAAGAGCGTCAAAAGCATTAGTTGTCCGTCACTGAAGGAGTTCACAACCCGTGGCACCAAGTTCTGATTACACCGCCCGGCACCTGTCTGTACTGGAAGGCCTTGAGGCCGTCCGCAAGCGCCCGGGCATGTACATCGGTTCCACCGACTCCCGCGGCTTGATGCACTGCCTGTGGGAGATCATCGACAACTCCGTCGACGAGGCACTGGCCGGGTTTGGGCACGACATCAAGATCATCCTGCATGCCGACAACTCGGTAGAGATCCACGATGACGGACGAGGCATCCCCATTGATGTTGAACCCAAGACCGGACTGACCGGCGTCGAGGTGGTCTTCACCAAGCTGCACGCCGGCGGCAAGTTCGGCGGCGGCTCCTACACGGCGTCCGGCGGCCTGCACGGCGTGGGCGCTTCGGTGGTCAATGCGCTGTCCTCCCGGCTGGACGTGGAAGTGGACCGCGGCGGGAAAACGTACAAAATGTCCTTCCGGCGCGGCGAACCCGGGCGGTTCAAGGACCCGGGCACGAGGCCCGATCCGGCGGCGGCATTCGAACCGTTCGTCAATGACTCTGTCCTCGACGTTGTGGGCAAGGCCAAGCGCGGCGTTACCGGCACCCGGATCCGCTACTGGGCCGACCGCCAGATCTTCACCCCGGACGCCAAATTCTCCTATGACGAGCTGGCCGCCCGGGCCCGGCAGACGTCGTTCCTTATCCCGGGCCTGAAACTTACGGTCCGCGATCAGCGGCGGATTCCGGGCACCCCGGGCGAGCTGGTCGGCCACGAGGAAATCTTCCACCACGACGGCGGCATCTCCGAGTTCGTGGATTACCTCGCAGCGGATCCTGCGGTCACGGACACCTGGCGGCTGCACGGCTCGGGGAAGTTCAAGGAAACCGTTCCGGTCCTGGACGAGCGTGGACACAGCCAGTTGGCCGAGGTGGAGCGCGACTGTGAAGTGGACGTGGCCCTCCGCTGGGGAATCGGCTACGACAGCACCGTCCGCAGCTTCGTCAACATCATCTCCACGCCCAAGGGCGGGACGCACCAGTCCGGTTTTGAGCAGGCACTGGTGAAGACCTTCCGCAAGGCCGTGGAGGCGAACGCCCGCAAGCTCAAGGCGGGCAACGAGAAGATCGAAAAGGATGACATTTTCGCGGGGCTGACCGCCGTGCTGACAGTGCGCCTGGCTGAGCCGCAGTTCGAAGGCCAGACCAAGGAGATCCTCGGTACGTCCGCGGTCCGGGCGATTGTTGCCCGGGTGGTGGAAAAGGAGATCAACGCGAAGCTGAACTCGGCTAACCGCAATGACAAGGCGCAGTCCGCCCTCCTCCTGGAGAAAATCGTCAGCGAGATGAAGTCCCGCATCTCGGCGCGCGTCCACAAGGAGACGCAGCGCCGGAAAAACGCACTGGAGACGTCGTCGATGCCCACGAAGCTCGCCGATTGCCGCACCGATGACGTGGCCCGCTCCGAGTTGTTCATTGTGGAGGGTGATTCCGCCCTGGGTACCGCGAAGCTGGCGCGGTCCTCGGACTTCCAGGCACTGCTGCCGATCCGAGGCAAGATCCTCAATGTCCAGAAGGCCTCAGTGGGGGACATGCTGTCCAACGCCGAGTGCGCGGCGCTGATCCAGGTGGTGGGTGCAGGGTCCGGGCGCAGCTTCGACATCACTGCCGCACGCTACGGCAAGGTGATCCTCATGACGGACGCCGATGTGGACGGCGCCCACATCCGCACTCTGCTCCTCACCCTCTTCTTCCGCTACATGCGGCCGATGATCGATGAGGGCAGGGTGTTCGCCGCCGTGCCGCCGCTGCACCGGGTGGAGGTGATCAATGCCGGGCAGAAGGCCAACGAGATGATCTACACCTACTCCGAGGCCGAACTCCACGTCCTGCTGGCCAAGCTGGCCAAGGAGGGAAAGCGCTACAAGGAGCCCATCCAGCGCTACAAGGGCCTGGGCGAAATGGATGCTGAACAGCTGGCGGAGACCACCATGGACCCGCGTCACCGGACACTTCGCAAGGTGGGGATCGAAAACGCCAAACAGGCGGAGGAAACCTTCGACCTGCTGATGGGCTCCGATGTCGCGCCGCGCAAGGACTTCATCATCGCCGGGGCTGCGGGCCTGGACCGGGAGCGGATCGACGCCTGACGCCAGGGGCGGCCCGTATGCCTGCTAGCCGAGCAGCCCCGGGACGATCAGCAGTGCTGTGGGCAGCGCCAGCAGCAGCAGGCAGCCTGCCAGGACAAGGCCCCGCAGCGGCGCCGGCAGCGGGTCCTTGGGGGAGAGCAGCCGGCTGACCCTGGATGCCGTGGTGCCGGCAGAACCGGCACCGCCGGAGGCTCCCTGGATGCCGCCGTCGATGATTCCGTCTGCTGCCGACGGAAGTCCGGCGCCGTTGAACCCCACCCGGCTGGCGGGAACACCGCTTGGTCCACTGGCAACAATGGCAATGGCCTTGATCAGGGTGGCTTTGCTTTCGGTCTTCAGCGCGACGTCGTCAGCAAGCATTTCGATCAGTGAGCTCACTGCTTCCTGGGCAAGGCGTGTGGTCGGAAGCCAGGGGAGGGCCTGGCGCCACGCCGCGAAAGCCCACAGCAGGAGGTGGTGGCGCTGGCTCAGGTGGGCGTTTTCGTGGATCAGTACGGCCCGAAGCTCTGCGGGCTCCAGCGCCGCCATCAGGCCGTCGCTCAGGACCGTGACGGAGCGGGCGCCGCCGGGGAGGCAGTACGCCACGGGAGAATCGTGGTTGATGACCACGGTTCCCGGACCGTCCGTGGACGGTGACGCCAGCAGCGCCAGGAGTTCGCGGTGGCGCCTGCGTTGGCGTTCGATCCGGTAGTAGGTCAGCAGCAGCGTAAAGACGAGGTGCGCGGTGAGGAGGGCCGCCGCCGACAGCGCGAATAGGTGCCAGAACCCCAGCGCCGTCGTGGGGGCATTGAAAAGGACCATGCCGGCCAGTCCGCGCAGTCCGGCCAGGAGATTGTCACCGATCGGCTCGAGCCCGTAAACCAGCATGGCGCCGATCATTGACAGGCCGCCGGCGAGGCCGATCGCCTGCCAGAGCAGCATGGCGGTAAAGGGTGACCGGGCCGGCCATTGCGCACGCGAAAGAAGGATAGGCACCGGCCACGCCAGGACTATCGCCAGGACCGCCAGCAAATATGAGGTCCAGAACATGCGCTATTAGATGTGGCCAAGCAGTTTGCGCAGCGTTTCGGCTTCACTTTCGGTGACGGACCCAATAAAGCGGGCGAGGACAGCTTCGCGGTCCGGTGCCGAGCCCAGAACCTCATGCATGAGTTCGGCGGTATGGTCCGCCCGGCTGGATACTGCCTGATAGCGGTGGGGACGTGTGCCGCGTTCGCGTTCCACAAGCCCCTTTTTCTCCAGGCGTGACAGCACGGTCAGGACCGTGGTCACGGCGAGGTCCTTGCCTTCGTGGCCGGCGGTGCCGCCCTGGGCCTGGGTGGTCTGCGCCAGCAGGTCCCTCAGGGTGTTTGCGGTGGCCGCTTCCTGGCCTGCCCAGAGCAGATCCATCACTGCCCGTTCCAGTTCACCAAGACTTGCCATTCCGTACATCCTTCTTAACGTTTCGATCCGCGAAGCCGGAGCGGCCTTCGCGGAACGTAGTTCGAATACTTAAGTTCTAAATTTACCTCTTTTTGGAGATTCTTTCTACATGAGGTAGAACAATCGGCGCGCCGCGCCCTTGCCACGGGCTGCGGCCGGTGGAACTGTTGTTTACACTGCATGCCGAAAGTGTTCTACACTCTGTAGAAGTTAGTTTTCTACGAAGCGTAGAAGACTGGGACTGATGAAAGCCTAGCCAAAAGTAGGGACTGCCTTGGACGCTTTGGAAATCGCACGCTGGCAATTCGGAATCACCACCGTGTACCACTTCATGATGGTCCCGCTGACCATCGGGCTGGGCCTCGTGGTGGCAGTCATCCAGACGGTCTGGTACCGCACGGGCAAGCCGGAGTACCTGCGCATGACCAAGTTCTGGGGGAAGCTCTTCCTGATCAACTTCATCATGGGCGTCGCCACCGGCATCGTGCAGGAGTTCCAGTTCGGGATGGCGTGGAGCGAGTACAGCCGCTTCGTCGGTGACGTGTTCGGGGCGCCGCTGGCGCTCGAGGCACTGCTGGCCTTCTTCGTGGAATCCACCTTCCTGGGGCTGTGGATCTTCGGCTGGAAGCAGCTCAAGCGGGGAGTCCACCTGGCCTGCCTCTGGATTGCCGTCGTGGGATCCGTGTTCTCCGCGTACTTCATCATCGTGGCCAACAGCTGGATGCAGCATCCCGTCGGCGTGGAAATGGTCAACGGCCGCCCCGTCATGACCGACGCCTGGGCCGTTTTCACCAACAACACCGCCCTCGTAGCAGTCCCGCACACCCTCTTCGGCGCCCTGGCGGTAGCCGGCGGCTTCCTGCTGGGCATTGCCTGGTACCACCTCTGGCGGCGACGCCATGACGGCATCGACACCGTTGGCCCGGACGGCAAGGTCATTCCCGGCGAAGCGGACATCCCCGGCCGGGACAAGGCCGACTACAAGGTCTGGATCCGCTCGCTGCGGATCGGCGCCGTTGTCGCCATGATTTCCTTCGCCGGCACGGCCCTCACCGGCGACCTCCAGGGCAAGCTCATGTTCGAACAGCAGCCCATGAAGATGGCCGCGGCCGAGGCCGCGTGCCACGACGGCACCGGCTTCTCCGTCCTGAGCGTCGGGAACGTCGGTTCGAAGAACTGTGACGACATCGTCGCGGTCATCGAGGTCCCCGGGATCCTGTCCTTCCTCGCCAAGGGCGACTTCACCACCGAGGTGAAGGGCGTCAATAGCCTGCTGGACCAGTACAAGGCCGACTACGGAACCCACCTTCCGGACAACCCCATCTACGGTGACCGGGCCGGGCAGGAGATCGAGTACGTTCCCGTCATGGAGGTGACCTACTGGGGCTTCCGGATGATGATCGGTTTCGGCGGCCTGGCTGCCTTGGCGGCACTCGTGGCCCTGTGGCTGACCCGCAAGGGCACCGTGCCTGCATCCCGCGGGCTGATGCGGCTCGCAGTCTTCGGCATCATGGCACCGTTCGGCGCTAACGCTGCCGGCTGGATCTTCACCGAAATGGGCCGCCAGCCGTTCGTAGTGGCGCCCAACCCCGACCCCAGTGGGATCGACCAGGTGTTCATGTTTACCGCGGCCGCGGTTTCACCCGGCGTTTCCGCAGGGGAACTGCTCACTTCCCTGGTGGTCCTGACGGCCGTGTACGCCGTGCTGCTGGTGGTGGAGGTGAAGCTGCTCGTGAAGTACATCCGCGGCGGCGTCGTGTCCGCCATGCCCGAACTCGCCCACGCCCCGGTCGACGAGAACGAGGACGCCACACCGGGCCCCGGTACCGGCAAACCCGGCGGCTCCGACGACGTCCTGGCATTCGCCTACTAAGCGCAGAGGAAATTCGACAATGGAACTGCTGCCCACCATCTGGTTCATCGCCATCGCGGTGTTGTGGACGGGATACCTCTTTCTCGAAGGATTCGACCTCGGCGTCGGCATGCTGATGAAGCTGTTCGCCCGCAACAACACCGAACGCCGTGTCCTGCTCAACACGATCGGACCGGTCTGGGACGGCAACGAGGTCTGGCTGCTCACCGCCGGCGGTGCCACGTTCGCCGCCTTCCCGCTCTGGTATGCCTCCCTGTTCTCCGCCCTCTACCTCCCCCTGCTGCTGGTCCTCGTGGCCCTCATCTTCCGCGCCGTAGCTTTCGAATACCGCGGCAAGGTGGACACTGACCGCTGGCGCGCCGTGTGGGACTGGGCCATTGCGGCCGGCTCCCTCGTCGCTGCATTCGGCGTCGGTGCCGCGCTTGCGCTGACCACCACCGGACTTCCCATCAATGCGAACGGTGACCGCGAGGGCGGACCGTTCGCCTGGTTCAGCGGTTACGCCATCCTGGGCGGGCTTGCCGTTGTGTGCTTCTCCCTGCTGCACGCGCTGGCATTCCTGGCACTGAAAACCGACGGCGACGTCAGGCACCGCGCCCGCAACTGGTTTGTCCGGCTCCTGCCCGTCCTCCTGCTCCCGATTGCCGGCTGGGCCATCAGCGTCCAGCTTCTCAGTGGCGAGGCCTGGACCATTGCGTCGGTTGCCGCTGCTGTTGTGGCCGCCGTGCTGGCCTGGCAATTCGGCCGGAACGGGCTCGAGGGGAAGGCGTTCCTGTCGCTTGGGGTGTTCCTGCTCCTCGGCAGCGCCTCAATCTTCGGTGCCGCCTTCCCGGTGGTGCTTCCCTCCACCATCAGCGCGGACTTTGACCTGACCATTTCCAACGCCTCATCGTCCGACTACACCCTGGGCCTGATGAGCATCGTTGCCTGCGTGGGTTTGCCGCTGGTGCTGGCCTACCAGGCCTGGACCTACTGGGTGTTCCGCCGCCGGGTCAGCGCCGCCCACATTCCGGAAGCCCACAGCTTCCTTCCTGCCATCGCCGCCAGGGCACTGGCCCCCAAAGACTAGGACCACATGAGACCGCAGTTCCCGGCCGGCCCCGCAAACCGTCTCGCGCTCTATTGGCTGGGCCTCCTTGCGGCCCTCAAGGCATTGTCGCTGGTGCTCATGGCCCAGGCCGTGGCATCCGTCCTTGCCGGTCTGGTAGCGCAGAACCCGGCCTGGGCCGAGCAGCTGGGCTGGGGATTGGCCGGAGTTGTCCTTCGGTCCCTGGCGGTTTGGGTCCAGGGCGTCGCGTCCCGGCGTGCCGCCCTCGGGGTCAAGGAAGAACTGCGCGCCGCTTTGCTGGAACGTGCGCTGCGGAACGGCACGCGTGCGGCAGGTCCGTCCGACGGCGGCCTGGCCATCCTGGCCACCAGGGGCCTCGACGCGCTGGACAGCTACTACACCCAGTTCCTGCCGGCCCTCGTCAACTGCGCCGCCATCCCGCTCCTGCTTGGCGCCCGGATCCTGTTCGCCGACTGGGTCAGTGCGCTGGTGGTTGTGCTGACAGTGCCGCTCGTACCGGTTTTCATGGTGCTGATCGGCCGCTACACCGAAGACCGGGTGCGGGTCGCGCAATCGGCCCTGGCCAGGTTGTCCGGCCATATGCTGGAACTGGCCAAAGGCCTGCCCGTGCTCGTGGGCCTGGGCCGGGCCACCGCCCAGCGCAAGGCACTGGAGGACATTTCCGAGCAGTACCGGTCCCGCACCATGGAAACCCTCCGGACAGCCTTCCTGTCCGCCCTCGCCTTGGAACTCATCGCCACGATCTCAGTTGCCGTTGTGGCTGTCTTCATCGGCGTCCGCCTGGTGCACGGGGACATGGCGCTTGAGGCCGGGCTGCTCGCCCTGATCCTGGCGCCGGACTGCTACCTGCCGCTGCGGGAACTGGGCACCGCCCACCACGCCAGTGACGACGGCCGGGTTGCCTTGGCCGAGGTCACTGCGGTCATGGACGCACCCGAAGCCCGGCCCCTGCAGCCGCAGGACGGCACGGGGGCCGAAGGCGGCCTGCTCCCCGTGAAAAAGGCGTCCGACGGCGGCGCGGATCTTCCGGCGGTCACCGTCAGGAATCTGGTGGTGGCGTACGGCGGACGGTTGGAACCCGCCGTCGGACCGCTCAGCTTTGACGCGCCCGCAGGCCAGATCACCGCCCTCGACGGCGCCAGCGGAGCGGGCAAGAGCACCATCCTGGGCGTCCTTGCCGGAACCGTAGGCACCGGCGGCGGTGCCTCGGTGGGCGGACGCATCGCGGGGTTTGTGCCATCGAGGGTGGCCTGGGTGCCGCAGCATCCGGTCATGGTGGAGAAAAGCGTGCTGGCCGAGGTGCAGCTGTATGTGGGGGATGGTGCCGCCACAGGCCCTGCCGGCAGCAGCACTGCCGCCGCTGCCCGGCGCTGCCTTGAGGCAGCCGGAGCCGGCCATCTTGCCGGGAAACACCCCGCCGAGCTTAGCCCGGGGGAGCTGCGCAGGGTTGCCCTGGCGCGTGGCCTGGCCCGGATTGAGGCCGGCGCGACGCTGCTGCTGCTGGACGAACCCACCGCGCACCTGGACCGTGAATCCGCCAACGTGGTCAACGAAGCCATCCTTAAACTGCGCGGCCGGGCCACCGTCCTGCTGGTGGCGCACGACCGTCTCACCCGGGAACTTGCGGACCATGTAGTGCCCGTCGCCGCAGGCCCCGCCCCGGCCCGGCCGGCTATGGACCCCGCCGCCGCTGCCGGGTTCCGGAGGGTCCCAGCGGCAACGACAACGGCCCCGGCGGCAGTGACCGCGCGGGCGGCGGAAGCCGCGGAACAAACCACCGAACGCAGCACCCCCATCGTCACCCCCGCCGCCGGCACGCCCGCCGGAGCGGCCGCGGATCACGGTAAGGCTGCCCAGGCACGGGCCGGTGGCAACACTCCCGCCCGGATCTTCAGGCTCCTCCAGCCGGAGTCCCTCAGATTCGGCTCAGCCGGCATCTTGGGAGTCCTGGCAGCCCTCTTTGCCGTGGCCCTGGCGGGACTGTCCGGCTGGCTCATCATCCGGGCAAGCGAGCAGCCGCCCATTCTGTACCTCCTCACCGCCATCGTGGGCGTGCGGTTCTTCGGCATCGGCAGGGCGGTCCTGCGCTACACCGAGCGGCTCCTCCTGCACGACGCTGTCTTCGCCTCGCTCACCAGGCTCCGCGGCCGGCTGTGGGATTCGCTGAGCCGCCGGGCGCTGTCCCTGCGCCGGCTGTTGCAGGGCGGCAACGTGCTGGGCGCGGTAATCGACGACGTCGACACCGTCCGGGACCTGCTTCCCCGGGTGGTCCTGCCGCCCGTGACCGCAGTGGCCGTGGGCGCCTCGGCAGTGGCGGCCACCGCCCTGCTGCTACCGGCGGCGCTGCCGGCAGCCATCGCCGCTGCCGTGGTGTCCCTGGCGGCCGCCCCGGCGGCGGCCCTCCTGGCCGACAGGATGTCCGCGCAGGCCGAGCAGCGGCTTCGTTCCGGGGTTCTGCGTGACGTTGCCGCAGCGTTGGATGCGCGGGCCGAACTGCACGCCAACGGGGTTGCTGGCCCGGTGCTGTCCGCCATCGGCGACGCCGACAAGGAGGCAACAGCCGCCTCGCAGCGGTCCGCGTGGGCGGAAGGGCTGGGCCAGGCGCTCACTGTCCTGGCCTGCGGCTCCGCGGCCCTGGGCTGTGCTGTTCTGGCCGGCCCCGGGGTGATGGACGGGTCCGTGGCCCCGGCCACCGCCGCCGTCGTGGTCCTGCTGCAGCTGGCCCTGGTGGATCCGTACGCCGCCATCACGACGGCGGTCCGCCAGTACCCGGCGCTCCGCCAGGTCCTGGACCGGATCAGCGAAGCGGGCGTGCTGGACACCCGCGATGCTGCGGACTCGGGGGCACCTGGGTCCCAGGCCACGGAGACATCCGGGCCGAATGCCGGGACCGGCGGACTGGAGCCTGTCTCACAACGCCCCGGCGCGCTGCCCGGCGTCGAGCTTCAGGAACTGTCCGCAGCGTGGCCAGGCGGGCCGGAGGTCTTCACCGGCGTCTCCGCAACGGCGGAACCCGGCCGCTGGTTGGCCGTCACAGGCGCCTCCGGCTCCGGAAAGTCAACCCTGCTCGCCGTGATGCTGGGGTTCCTGCCGCCGCACTCTGGCCGGATAGCCGTCACCGGGCGCGCGGCCTGGTGCCCGCAGGAAGCCCACCTCTTCGATTCCACCATCCGCGGCAACCTCATGCTGGGCCGGCCGGAGGGCGCGGCCGGCGATGCCGGACAGGACATGGCTGCCGCCCTGGCCGCCGTGGGGCTTGAGCCCCTGCTGCACCGGCTGGAAGACGGCGCCGACACGCGGATCGGGCCCGGCGGCGCGTTCCTGAGCGGCGGGGAGCGTCAGCGGCTTGCCGTTGCCAGGACGCTCATGACCGGGGCCGATGTGATCCTGCTGGACGAACCCACCGCGCACCTCGACGCCGAGGCGGGCAGGGAAATGCTGGCTGACCTGCGCAAGGGGCTCACCGGGCGGACAGTGGTATTGGTCACCCACAATCCTGACGACATCGACCCGGCAGACCGCAGGCTGGACCTTGACGCGGGAGCGGATGCCGGGCCTGTTCTGGCGCGGGCCGGGACCGGCAGCTAGCCTGTTGCCATGCTGAACGACGATGCGCCGGTGCCCGGATCCTGGCGGAAGACCCTGGCCGGCGCGGGTTTGGAATGGCGTGCCGCGGCGGAGGAAGACCTTGACGCGTGGGCTGCCCTGATCGCCCGGACGGCGGAAGCGGAAAAGCCGGTGTGGTTCGAGCGGGCCGCGGACCTCGAGCAGATCCTGCAATCGAAGAAGAACCATCCCGCCGCCAACACCCTGCTGGTGCTGGAGGGCGGATCGGTTCCCCGCGCCTATGCCCGGATTACGAAGAACAAGGAGGGTGACAAAGCCTACGGCTTCGGCTGCGTCGACCCCGGCTGGCAGCGCCGGGGGATCGGGACGGCTTTGCTGGGATGGCTCAGTGAACGGACCGTCCAGCGCTTCGCGGAGGATAGCCGGGCCGGGGGCAGTGTCCCGGTCCCGCGGCTGCGGATCCACATGGAGCAGCAGCATGAGCACCAGCAGCAATTGTTCCGCAAAGCGGGATTCCGGGTGGTGCGCTACTTCAACGAGATGCACCGGCACCTGGACGGTGTTCCACTTCCCGTGGTGCGGCTCGATGACGGGCTGGATCTCGTGACCATGCGCCCGGAGTTCAGCGAAGGCGTCCGGCTGGCCCACAATGCGGCCTTCCGTGACCATTGGGGCAGCGAGCCGCGGGACGAGGAGTCCTGGGGTTTCACGGTGAATGATCCGCAGGCGAGGCGGGACCTGAGCGCAGTGGTGCTGGACCGCGCGTCCGGGATCGTCGCGGGCTACCAGCTGGCCAGCCATGACCCGGACAGCGCGGCATCCCGGGGCTACAGCGAGGGCTACACGGATCTGCTGGGCGTCCGCCGCGAGTACCGCGGACGGGGCATCGCCCAGGCCCTGCTCGCTGACGCGATGCGGCGATTTGCGGCGGCCGGGATGGACCGCGCATCCCTGGACGTCGATTCCGAGAACCCCACCGGCGCGCTCGCCCTCTACGAAAAGATGGGCTACGCCGCGGTCAACCGGAGCCTGGCCTGGGACAAGGAATTTCCCGTGCCCGGCTGACGCGGCCGGCTGCGGAGCTCAGGCGTCGACGTCGTGCAGGTGATGGACGACGTCGTGCAGGAAGTACTGCGCGAGGGTCATCACCGTGAACTCCGAGCCGTTGCTCCGGAAGCCTTTCCGGCCCCATTCGTCCTCATGCACGCCGGCGAATGACTCCGCGATCTGTTCTCCCTCGGCGGTCAGCTCGGCACTGACGACGGCGGGGTCCGCGTTTGCGTAGTCCTGCTCCACCGCAGTCTTGTCCTGGTCCCAGTTCTCGAACCGGGCGTTCTCTTCGGTGAGCATCAGGTTGAGCCGGTGGTCGAAAAGGCTGAAAACATCCCGGACGTGCGATGCGTACTCCAGCACCGACCACGTGGCGTCATCCGGGCGTTCAGCCACGTCCGGCCGGCGCAATGCGGCCCGCCAGCGGGGAAGCATGTTGGAGACGCTCCCGGGAACCGTGGCCGGCGTGACCGTTGAGGCGTCGAAACCACATTCCGGGCAGACCCGGGTCAGCACCCAGGTCCAGTCCTTTTCGTCAGGGATGATAGGCATGCCAGTAGTCTAGGGCCACGTCATGCTGGGCCCAATGGCGTCCACTGCCTGCGACAGCGGGATGCCGGAGCCGTCCCTGCGGCCATGTTCCTGCGGAAGCGACCGCGCCACTCCAGCCAGCGAAGACGCCTTGGCCGGACCGTGTCCCGCCCAGCCGATGAGGAGGGTGTCTTCGCCCTTCAGGAACCGGTGCGCCCGCACTCCCGCAGTGGCCCGGCCCTTGGCCGGGTACTCCGCGAACGCCGTCACCTTTCCGGCGCCCGGAGCCGTGCCCGGCAGGGCGCCTTCGGTCCCGGACACCGTCACCACGACGGCGGCCTCGTCACCGGGGGCGACAGTGCCGAAGAACAGCACCTGGTCCCCGGCGGCCAGCTTGATCCCCGCCATGCCGCCCGCGGTGCGGCCCTGCGGCCGGACATTTGCCGCGCTGAAGCGCAGCAGCTGGGCCTGCCTGGTCAGGAACACGAGGTCGACGTCGTCCGCCCCGGCGGGTTCCACACCCACCACCGTGTCCTTGTCCTTGAGGGCAATGACTTCCCAGTCCTCGCGGTTGAGGGGATAGTCGGGCTGCACGCGTTTGACGATGCCCTGCGCCGTACCGATCGCCAGCACCGTGTCCAGCGGAGCGAACGCAACCAGCGTTTCACCCTTCAGCAGTGTGATGAAGTCCTTGGCCGGGACGCCGCCGGCCAGGTTGGGAAGCCCCGACATCGGCGGGAGTACGGGCATGTCCATGACCTGGAGGCGCAGCATCCGGCCCAGTGACGTGACGGCGGCAATCTCGCCGCGTGCGGAGGTTTTCACCACGGACCGGAAGACGTCGTGCTTTGACCGCGGTCCGGACTCGGTAAGCGGCTCCTGGTTGGAGGTCCGGGCGATCTGTCCGCTGGCGGTCAGGATGGCCCAGCAGGGGTCATCGGCGATTTCCAGTGCGAGGGGGGCCGCCTTGCCCTTGCCGCCGGGTGCAGCGGCCAGCGCGGCGACGGTGGGGGAGACCGCTTCGGACTCGAGCAGGACCGTCCGGCGGGGCGTGCCGTACTTCTCGGCGATTTCGCCCAACTCATCGGACACCAGTTCGCGCAGGCGCTGGTCCGAACCCAGGATGGCTTCCAGCTCCGCGATTTCACGCTTCAGCTGGTCCTGCTCTTTTTCGAGCTCGATCCGGGAGTACTTGGTCAGCTGCCGGAGCCGGAGTTCCAGGATGTAGTTGGCCTGGATTTCGGTGAGATCGTAGATGGACATGAGGCGTTCCCGGGCGGCTGCAACCTCGTCGGAGGACCGGATGATCTGGATGACCTCGTCGATGTCCACAATCGCGATCAGGAGGCCCTCCACCAGGTGCAGGCGGTCCTTTTTCTTCTCCAGCCGGAAGGCCGTGCGGCGCCGTACAACGTTGATGCGGTGGTCAACGTAGACGGAGAGGAGCTGCACCAGACCCAGCGTCTGTGGCTGGCCGTCCACCAGCGTCACGTTGTTGATGCCGAAGGAATCTTCCATGGGCGAGTACCGGTAGAGCTGCTGGAGCACGGCGTTCGGGTTGAAGCCGTTCTTCAGCTCGATGACCAGCCGCAGGCCGTGCTTGCGGTCGGTGAGGTCCACGATGTCGCTGATACCGGTCAGTTTCTTGCCGTTGACGGCGTCCTTGATCTTCTCGATCACCTTCTCCGGACCCACCATGTAGGGGAGTTCCGTGACCACCAGCCCGGTGCGGCGGGCCGACAGCTGTTCCACCTCCACTTTGGCGCGGGTCTTGAACGAGCCGCGGCCCGTGGCGTACGCGTCGCGGATGCCGTCCAGTCCCACGATCCGTCCGCCGGTGGGCAGGTCCGGGCCGGGGACGAACCGCATGAGGTCCTCGAGCGTGGCCTCCGGGTTCGCGATCAGGTGCCTGGCGGCGGAGATGACCTCCTCGAGGTTGTGCGGTGCCATGTTGGTGGCCATGCCGACGGCGATCCCGGTGGCGCCGTTGACCAGCAGGTTGGGGAACGCCGCCGGGAGGACATCCGGCTGGGTCAGCTGGTTGTCGTAGTTGGGGACGAAGTCGACCACATCTTCGTCGAGGTGGTCGGTGAGGCTGAGCGCAGCCGCCGCGAGGCGGGCCTCGGTATACCGCGGGGCCGCCGGGCCGTCGTCGAGCGAGCCGAAGTTGCCGTGGCCGTCGATCAACGGCAGCCGCAGTGAAAAGTCCTGCGCCATGCGGACCATGGCGTCGTAGATCGCCGTATCACCGTGGGGGTGCAGCTTGCCCATCACTTCGCCCACCACGCGGGCGCTTTTCACATGGCCCCGGTCCGGACGCAGGCCCATCTCGCTCATCATGTAGAGAATGCGCCGCTGCACCGGCTTCAGGCCGTCACGGGCGTCCGGGAGGGCCCGCGAATAGATGACCGAATAGGCGTACTCGAGGAACGAGCCTTCCATTTCCGACGTGACGTCGATGTCAACGATGTTCTCGGTGTAGTCCTGGACGGCGTCCCCTGCCGGGGCGGAACTTTGGCGGCGGGCCATGAGGCTGGTGGATCCTTAACGGTTTACTGGCGAATTTTAGCTAGGCTAAGCCTATGGTGGATCAGCCCGGGGACGGCGTATATCCGGAATATTGGGAAGCCGATGTCGTTCTGCGGGACGGCGGGACGGCTCATCTGCGCCCGATCCACCCCTCAGATGCCGACGCCGTGCAGGCTTTCCATACCGGCCAGTCGCAGAAGTCCATCTACATGCGGTTCTTCGCCTTCAAGGCGCGGCTCTCCAGCAAGGAGCTGAAGCGCTTCACGGAGGTGGACTACAAGGACCGGGTGGCGCTGGTGATCACCATTGGCGGCGAAATCCTGGGCATCGGCCGCTACGACCGGCTGGCCGATCCCGAAGAAGCCGAGGTTGCCTTCAATATAGCCGACGCCCACCAGGGCCGGGGCATCGGCTCTATCCTGCTGGAGCACCTGGCCGCCGCCGCCCGCGAAAACGGCATCCGTAAATTCAGCGCCGAAGTGCTGCCGGAAAACCGCAAAATGCTGATGGTCTTCTCCGACGCCGGCTACGACGTCAAAAGGCATTTCGACGACGGCGTCGTGAGCCTTGAGTTCAACATCGACCCCACCGAAAAGTCCCGGGCCGTGATGGAGGCACGTGAGCACCGCGCGGAGGCGCGAAGCATCCAGGAGCTCCTGGCGCCGTCGTCGGTCGCCGTTATCGGAGCCAGCCGCAAATGGGGCACCATCGGCTACCAGCTGCTCGAACACATCATCGAAGGCGGCTTCACCGGGCCCGTGTATGCCATCAACCCCGAGGCGCTGGAACTTGCGGGCATGCTGTCCTTCGCGAGGCTCTCGGAGGTGCCGGACCCTGTCGGGCTGGCCATCATCGCCGTCCCGTATGAGGAAGTCCCCAAAGTCGTGGCGGACTGCGCGGCCGCCGGAGTCAAGGGCGTTGTGGTGGCGACAGCCGGTTACGCCGACGACGGCGAACGCGGGCTGGCGCGGCAACGCGAGCTGGTCCGCCAGGCCAGGTCCAACGGAATGCGCGTGATCGGTCCGGCGTCCCTGGGTATCGTCAACACCAACCCGGCCGTGTCCCTGAACGCGTCAATGGCGCCGAGCCTGCCGCGCCGGGGCGGCCTTGGCCTGTTCAGCCAGTCCGCCGCCATCGGAGTGGCGTTGTACGCGGCCTCCAGCCGGCGCCGGCTGGGCCTCTCCACCTTCCTTTCGGCCGGTAACCGGGCGGACGTCTCCGGCAACGACATGATGCAGTTCTGGGAGGACGACGCCGACACCGCCGCGGTGGGGCTCTACCTCGAATCCATCGGCAATCCGCGCAAGTTTTCGCGTCTCGCCCGGCGCCTTGCCCGCACCAAACCCGTCATTGTCGCGAAATCGGACGCCATGGGCCTCCAGCTGCCGCCCGGGCATGCGGTGCGGACCACGCAGGCGCCCGCAGGCGCACTGGACGCGATGATGCGCCAGTCCGGTGTGATCCGGGTGGAGACAATCGAGCAGCTCATGGACGTGGCACAGATCGTCGCCGGCCAGCCGCTGCCCGCCGGGGCGGACATCGCCGTTTTCAGCAACTCCCGGGCGCTCGGCAAAGTGGTGGCGGACAGTGCCGCCGCCAACGGGCTTGGCGTTGAACGGATCGTCACCGACGTGGATCTCGACGCCGGCATGTCCCTTGCGTTGCCGGCCCTCCGCGAGAGCCTGGCCGGGACACTTGCTTCCGAGTCCATCCACGCCGTGGTGGTGGCGCTGCTGCCGGCACGCGGCCTGACCGTGGAAAAGATTGCCGGAGTTTTGGCGGAATGCTCGGCGGCGGCCGGGAAACCGGTGGTCGCCGCCTTCACCGGGATCCTGGACCCATCCGTTTACGTCGAGGGCATGGTGGGCGCCGAACCGGTGCAGACCGAACGGGTGCAGGCCGAATCCGCAGGCGGATCAGTGCCGTGCTACTCCAACCCCGGCGCCGCCGTCGCAGCGCTCGCAGCCGTGGTCAAGTACGCCGAGTGGGTGGACCGCGACCAGGGCCTGTTCGTTGAACCGGAGGGCTGCGACCCGGAGAATGTCAGGACTGAGCTGGAGGACATGCTCCATGACGTCCCCGGCGAACAGCTGGTGCAGCTTGACCCGGCCAAGGCGTCAACGCTGCTGGCCCATTACGGCATCCATGTTGTTCCCTCTGAAGGCTTTGAGACGCCGGACCAGGCTGTAGCGGCCGCGGAGCGGCTGGGCTGGCCCGTGGTGCTCAAAACCACGGACCCCGCACTGCGCCACCGGCTGGACCTGGGCGGCGTGCGGCTGGACATTCAGGACGCCGATTCGTTGCGGCGGAACATCGTTGAAATGCATCGCGCCCTGGCGCCGTACGGGTCGCCCTCCATGGAGGTCCAAACGATGGCGCCGGTGGGGCAGGCGTGCACGTTCCGGGCGATTGAGGATCCGCTGCTGGGTCCGGTGGTTTCCTTCGGGCTGGCCGGTGATGCCGTGAACCTCCTGGAGGACTGGGCCCACCGGGTGCCGCCGCTGTCCGGCGCCGATGTCCACGACTTCATCCGCGCGCCGCGCGCGGCCAGGAAACTGTTCGGCTACCAGGGCCTGCCGGCCGTGGATGTGGCGGCACTGGAGGACATCGCGGCGCGGTTGACCCGGCTCAAGGACAACCATCCCGAAATAGCGCTGATTGAGTTCAATCCTGTCCTGGCCGGCCCGCGGGGCGCATCGATCCTGGCGGCCGACGTCCGGATCGCGAACGCAGCCCAGCGGACCGACAGCGCCCGGCGTGCGATGCGGAGCTAGCACAGTTAGCAAGTGCCCAGCCGATCTGTGAAAATGGGGTAATGAGTCCCCAGCCTCCCACGTCTAAGCCGCAAGCACCCCGAACCGGTCACCCGGCCCCCCACAGCCATAACGCGCATGACCACGGTGCCCAGGGCCAGAGCCTTGAAGGTGCCCTCCAGCAGGCAGGCTTCTACCCCCGGCTGGTGGCCGATGTTGTTGACGACGCACTGGACGGCCGCGATTGCATGGCGCACCTTGTGCACCTTGAGACCCACTTCGACCGGGCAGAAGTACGCCGCCACATCACGGTGCTGGTGCTGACGGACGACATGCTGGTCATCGCCCACGTTGACGACCAGCAGCTGGACGAGGCCGGGGAACAGATCGTCGCGCAAATCTCCACCGAGTCGGTGCCCGTGGCGCAGATCCGCTCCGTGGTGCTGAGCTACATGTACGCCCAGCCGCAGAACTACAAGCCTTCCGACCCCGTCCGGGAACTCACCCTTTCCATCGCCTGGTCCGGGGGCCAGCGGCTGGACATGGGCCCGGCCAGCTGCGGTGATCCGCAGTGCGAGGCGGACCACGGCTACAGCGGCACCATCGCCCAGGAAGACATTGTGTTGCGCATCAGCGCCGAAGCTGACGGCCTGCAGGCTGTCCAGGACGCCAAGCTGTTCGCCCGGGCGCTGCGGGCCGTCAACACCGGTTCGCCGGCGCCCGTGCCGCACAGCCCCGTTCCCGCGCCGCGCCCCCGCACCGGCGTCTTCGGTAACCGCCTCAGCCGCGGGCACCAGCGCTGAGATGACGTCCGGAAACAACTCCGAACCATCAGCCGTAGCCATCGTTGAAGGCACCTCCGCTCCGTCGCTCCTGCCTCCGGCGCCTGCCTTCGGCCAGCGCTCCATTGCGGAAGTCCTCACCAGCGCAGCAGCCAGCCTCGGGATCGAGGGCTTCGAGAACCGGTTGAAGCTGCCGGCAGCCAAGCGGGTGTGCGTGGTCCTGGCTGATGGCCTGGGCCGCAGCCTGCTCAAGCAGAAATCGGCGCACACCCCGTTCCTCCGGTCCGTGATGCAGCAGGGCCAGGGCCCCGTTCCGGTGGCGCTGGACTCCGCTTTTCCCTCCACCACGGCGTCCTCGCTCGCCAGCTTCGGGACGGGGCTCCCCGCCGGCCAGCACGGAATGGTGGGCTACGACGTCCTCGATCCCGGGCAGGACAAAGTGGTCAACATGCTGGGCAACTGGGATGCCGGCGTGGACCCCCGCGTATGGCAGCCGTTTCCCACGGTGTTCGAGCGCGCGGCCGCCCACACCGACGTGACCACCATCAGCCTTCCGCAGTTCGGCGCCTCGCCCATGACGCAGGCAGCGCTGCGGGGAGGCCGGTTTATCGCCGCCAGTACTCCGCACGCACGGACGGCCGCAGCGGCGGAGGCCATGCTTGCCGCCGACAGCTCACTCATGTACTTCTACGTCAACGACCTGGACAAAGCCGGACACCGTTACGGCTGCCAGTCGGCCCAGTGGGAACACCAGCTTGAAGAACTCGACGCCACCGTTAAGCGCCTGAACGCAACCCTTCCGCCGGGAACCACGGTCCTGCTGACGGCGGATCACGGCATGCTCGACGTCCCTGAATCGCAGCGGCTCGACTATTCGGCAGAACCGGCCCTCATCGCCGGAGTCCGGCACACAGCGGGGGAGCCGCGCATGGTCCACCTGTACCTTGAACCGGACGCCGGTGAACAGGACCGGGCCAGGCTGATCGAATCGTGGCGGGATCGGTTCGGCGACAGGATCTGGGCGTTCACCCGGGATGAGGCCGTGTCCGCCGGGCTGTTCGGCGATGTCAGGCCGGAGGTCAGCGCGCGCATCGGCGACGTCATGATCGCCGCCCGTGATGCCCTGGCGTTCTACGACACCCGCCGCGTGCGTGCTGCCGCGTTGGACGTTGTAGGGCAGCACGGGTCGCTGACCAAAGCGGAGCGAGAGGTTCCGCTTCTTTGTTTCCAGGCTCAAGGCAGAAAGGGAGCGCGTGGCTGAACTTGTCTTCTTCTCCGGCACCATGGACTGCGGAAAATCCACCCTGGCCCTGCAGATGGACCACAACCACCGGGCCCGCGGGCGCGGCGGTGTCCGGTTCAGCCGCAACGACCGGGCAGGCGGGGCAAGGATCTCCAGCCGGCTCGGACTGGAGACGGACTGCGTGGAGGTCCTGGACACCACGGATTTCTGGGACGAGGTCATAGAACGCCGCACCCGCGGCCTCCGGGTGGACTACCTCATCTGTGACGAAGCCCAGTTCTATTCCCCGCTGCAGGTGGAACAGCTGGCCCGGATTGTGGACGAGATCGACGTCGACGTGTTTGCGTTCGGAATCAGCGCGGACTTCCGCACCCGGCTCTTCCCGGGATCGCAGAGGCTTATTGAGCTCGCGGACCGCGTCCAGGTCCTGCAGGTGGAAGCCCTGTGCTGGTGCGGACGCCGCGCCACGCATAACGCGCGCACCGTTGACGGCGTGATGGTGACTGAAGGGGCGCAAGTGGTGGTGGGCGACGTCGACATGGCCGGAGACCCGGCCTCCGCCTCAGCGGATCATGCCCCCGTGGTGGGCTATGAGACGTTGTGCCGGCGGCATTTCATGCGGCGGGTCACGGCGCACGGAGCCAATGTCATGGCCCAGCAGGACCAGCTGCTGCCGTTCGAGGTGGACGCCTGCCTGTGGCACGGTTCAGGGGAAACCCGGCACAGCTGACCAGGGTGCGCAGCAACCCGGCTTATCTATCCCGCGACGTTCCCTGACGACGCGGACGGAGCAGGTTTTGTGAGGTGGGTTGTGATCTCGTCGGTCCAGGCGTCCACAGCCGCCCAGTCCCGCAAATCCCCGAAACGGCCGCCGGTGAGCCGGAACACCAGCCGGAGCAGTACCGGCATCTGGGCGGCCTCGTAGACGCCGGAGAAGAGTCTGTGGCCCCGAAGCGGAACGTCTTGTGACAAAACTCCGGCCAGACGCGCCTGTTGTAGCGCCGCACCCCGTTTGCGGAAAGGCTTCGGCAGGGCATCCGACATCCCCACGCTGAAGGCCCAGACGGGTCGTTTGGCCAGCTCGGGCGCATGGCGGGCAAGGAACAATGCAGCAGGGGGGAGCCACGCCTGGTTGTGGATGGCGCTTCCGACCACGACAGCCTTGTAGCCGGCGACGGACCCGACTTCCTCCACGGACCGGCACTCAACCTCACCCAGCCGCACCGCCATACGGGACGCCACGCGCTGGGCTATCTCCCGGGTGGAACCCATCGCGGTCGCGTAAGCGACGAGAACGGTCATAATGAGGCCTCCTACCTTCCGCTCTCCAGTCTCGTGGAAACTTGGCTGGCGGGAAGGTGCCATAGGTCCCGATGCGGGCCTAGGCGGGGCGGGACCGGCTTAGTCGCCGCGTGCGCCGAAAACTATTTCCTTAGTCGCCGCGTGCGCCGAAAACTATTTCGTCCCAGCTGGGCACGCTGGAGCGCTTGGGCTTTGAAGGCTGCCGTTCCGGCTGCTCCGCTTCCCGGTCGTTCCGGGCCATGTCGTTCCTGGCAGCATCAGTCCGGGCCGCGTCACTCCTGGCCGCAGCCGGAGCATCCTCCCGGGGGCGGCGGGGGCTGCCGCCTCCCAGCAGTTCATCCAAGCCCACGTTCGGCGCGGATTCGCGGTTCCAGCCGGACTGGCGGGCGGGGGCCGTTTCCCGCACGGGAGCGGATTCTGCGCCGGTGGCTTCATCGCCTTGCGGGCGGCCAGGTGCTGCCGGCGTGCTGCCCGACGCTTCGGCGGACTGTTCGTCCTCACCCGTTACCGGGCGCAGGGGCGAGGCCACGATGGTGATTTCACGGGTTTCCGTGCTGACGCCGTCGTGGAGTTTCAGCCGTTCATCGTCGTCCCCGGTGTGCCGCGGAGCCAGGCTCAGGCGGGACAGCATGGAGGCCCGGACCTCACGCTTACGGGTGAAAGAATCTCCCTTGGCGGCAGGGGCAGCGGCCTCTTCGCCGTTGTCCGCCCCGGCCGTGCTCTCGTCTGCCTCAGGTTCACCGACAACTTCGGACGGACGCGGATGGGCTGCCGGGACACCGTTGGTGAGCAGCATAGCCAAGGCGTCGTCGCCGTCTTCGTCTACGCCCAGCCGTTGACCGCGGCGTGACCGCAGCATATCGAGCAGGCCGTCCGAATCCTTTCCGGGCTGGCCGGAAGCCGACCGGGCGGCAGCTGCCTCTGCGTCCGTCTCAAAGTCGAACGGCCGGTCGGAAACTGCTGACAGGCGGCGGGCAGGTACCGGGCCGTCGAGCGGTTCCAGCTCGCTGAGCTGCTGCGCCCAGCGGTTGGCGTTCTGCAGCGACTTGCGGGCAGGGCTGAACGTCCACATGGCTGGCGGTTCCTCGCCGATGCTGGTGTGCCGGCCGGGATTGGTCTCGAAGCGGGCAATCACCGTCCACGTACCGTCCGGGCGCCGCCAGGAGTCCCATTCGACGGTTGAGGACTCGATGCCGTGGGCGTTGAGCCGGTGAGCCACCATGTCACCGAGGGTGGCGGGGTTGTCTCCAAAGGCGGAGCGGTACACGTCATGGCCCGGTGCCGGAGAGGCCACTTCGATTTTTCGGGCCTGCTGTGCCACATAGTCGCGTTCAGCCAACACGGGGCCTTCATAGCGCTGGACCTTGGCCAGGGGAATGCCTGAGAGTTCTGATACCTCGGCGGCCGTTGCGCCGCTTCTGATGCGCGCCTGGATGTCCCGCGGGGACATGGCGACGGGCGCGACCGCAGCGGCAACCCTCGCCGGAGAGCGGCTGGCCGCGAGCCGGAGAGCTTCGTCGATCGGCAGCTGGAACATCTCGCCGCCGGTGCCGCTCAACAGGAGATGCTCTCCGTCGTCGTGGACGCCTACAAGCCGTAGATCCTGCATACAAATCCTCCACCCTGGCATTACTGACATTCGAAACTCTGCCACCCGGCAGGAGCTTTTCCGGGGAGGGGAGAGGGCGCGCCGCGATATTCCGCGACTTTCCGGGGTTTCCCTCGCCTTCGCGACCGCCCGGGGAAAAATGGGCGCCTGGGCCGGGCACAAAATCAGGCCACCCGGCGTTTACATCGGTGAACCGGACCGGAGACCAGCCAGCGGGCGCCAACGCTCCCGAAGCGCGCTGACCCGGAACCGGCGGACCCACCGACCTAAGCGGAGTGTGAACAGAAAATAATGGCGACAGATTATGATGCGCCGCGGAAATCAGAAGAGGAACTGAACGAAGATTCCATCGAGGAATTGAAGACCAGGCGCGCGGACAAGCCGACGGCCGTAGTGGATGAGGACGAATCCGACCTGGCCGAAGGCTATGAACTGCCGGGTGCAGACCTGTCCGGCGAGGAACTCCTGGTCCGCGTCCTGCCGGCGCAGGCGGATGAATTCACCTGCTCGTCATGCTTCCTGGTCCGTCACCGCTCTCAGATCGCCCGCGAAAAGGACGGCCTGCTGTTCTGTAAGGACTGCGAGGGCTGACTACCCGGGGCTGCCCTCAGGCCTTCGTTAATGAGGCCGTGAGTTGCGCCGGGCGCCGTGTGGACGTGAGCCAGTAGGGAGTCGGATCCGAAGGGTCGGTGATCTCGATCCGCACCACGGGGTCAACCCAGCCGCGGATGCAAAGGTAGGCCAGTCCGTTCAGGCGCGGGCCGCGTTCAGCCGTCGCCTCCTTCCCGCTGAACGGGGTCACGCTGCCTACATAGCGGCGCTCGATGGTGGCCCGTCCCACCTGCAGGGTGTCCGCCGTCACCGTGATGGAGGGCGTGGACAGGACCAGCAGCACCGTGATGATGGCGAACAGTACCAGCGCAGCCGTGATGCCGGCCGCCATGCTGATCGGAGCAAAAACAAGGATGCCGGCGCCGGACAGCCCGGCCGCCACCAGCCAGATCCACGGACTGGGGCGGAGCTTCTCGCTGTATACAACGGTTGTTCCGCGGGGTGTGCTGTTGGGGGCAGGCACAGCTGCACTAGATTCCGGCATAAGCCCAGCTTTCCACTTTTCCCGGGCTATTTCACCTTGGACAGGTGCCCGACGGTGCCGGCGGCGGCTAGGCCCAGACGCACCGCTGGCGTTAGAGTGAATGACTGTGACTGAACAAACTGCAGCCGTGAGTACTTTGCCGTCGGACTCCCCGGAAGGCAGCGCCGCCGCCTACGGATCGCCCACGCTGTCCGTGCAGCTGAAAATGCTTGACGACGGCCTCGAAGCCCCGTCCTACGCCCATCCCGGCGACGCCGGAGCTGACCTAAGGGCCCGCGAGGATGTTGTCCTCGAACCGGGTGAACGCCGGCTGGTGCCCACCGGAGTCTCGATAGCCCTGCCGAACGGTTTCGTTGCCCTCATCCACCCGCGTTCCGGGCTCGCCACCAAGCACGGACTGACAGTGGTCAACGCCCCCGGAACGGTTGATGCCGGATACCGCGGAGAGATCGCCGTGACCCTGCTGAACACGGACCGGGAGAAGGCCATTGAGCTTCGTCGCGGCGATAGAATTGCACAGATGGTCATTCAGCGCGTGGAGTACGCACAGTTTGTGGCCGTTGCGGAATTGAGCGACTCGGTCCGCGGTGACGGCGGCTTCGGATCCACCGGCGGATTCGGTTTGGCCGGCGGCGTCGCGACACCCCAGGCCTAGCCGCCGGGGGCCGGCCGGCTGTGCCGGCGCCTCATGACTTACCGCGCGGCCCTGGTGGCACGGCGGGACAAGATCACAATTAAGGAGACAACCCGATGGTTTTTGGGCGTGGCAAGAAGGCCAAGAAGGACCAGGCAGCAGAGCCCGGGGAAAGCCTGGAAACTGCAGACTCCGCTGAGGAGAGCACCGGCCGGAAAGCCACGGGACCTTTTGACGTCTCGGAAATCGACAGCACGGACGGCTACGTGGACCTCGGAGCCCTGCTGATTGCACCGCGTGAAGGCCTCCAGTTGCGGCTCGAGATTGAGGAAGCCACGCAGCGGGTCGTGGCCGTCACCATGGACCTAGACGGTTCGAGCCTCCAGCTCCAGGCCTTCGCTGCCCCGCGCACCGAGGGACTCTGGGACGAGATCCGTGAACAGATCGGGCAATCGGTGGGAAGCCAAGGCGGTCAGGTCGAAGAGATCCCCGGTGTTTTCGGGACAGAACTGGTGGCTAAGCTTCCGGCAGGAACTGCCGACGGCGCGGGCGGCTACCGCGTAGCCCGCTTCATCGGCGTCGACGGTCCCCGCTGGTTCCTCCGTGGCGTATTGGGCGGCGAGGCTGCGTTGGACCGCGATGCCGCCGCGAACCTTGAATCCCTGTTCCGGCAGATCGTCGTGGTCCGGGGCGAGAGCCCGATGCCGCCGCGCGACCTGCTGCAGCTTCGCCTGCCGAAGGATTCCGCTCCTGCACCGCAGCAGGGCGCACCGGAATTCGAGCAGCCCGAGCGCGGACCGGAGATCACCCAGATTGGCTGATCCGGCCGGCGAGTATCCACGGCCCGAACTTTCCATTAGTGGATTGCCGGACCGTGGACGGGTGCTGTGCCGCGGCTTTATAGAGTCCGTCACGTACGTTCCGGCCACCCAGGTTGCCACGTTCACCGCGATCGTCACGGACCACGACCTCCCGCACAACAAGGGCGGACTTGCCCCGGTTGCCGCGGAACCGCCGTCGGCCCGGAAGCCCGGGGGACCGGGCCGGCGCGACCGGCTGCGGGTCGTGTGGCTCGGCCGGCGGCGGGTACCCGGCGTCGACCCGGGCTGCGAACTCCGCCTCGAGGGCATGCTCACAGTGCGCGACGGCCTTCCCACGATGTTCAATCCCCGCTACGAAATACTGTCCCGCCAGGAGAACGAATGACGACGTCCGAGAACCCGGACCCCGCTGCGGGTCCGGGCAAGCCGCGGCCCACCCCGGAACCGCCGTCTGTGGCCGACCTCGCAGAAGGCTACGCCGTGAAGGCCGGCCTGCACCGGTCTAAGGACGGCAGCATCGATGTAGTCAAGAGCGCAGGCGGCGTCCAGGGCATCGCGGAGAGCATCGTCCCGGGACTCGTCTTCCTCGTGGCGTTCACCATCACCCGCGAGCTCACCCTGTCCCTGATAGCCGCCCTGGCTGCAGCCGCCGCCTTCACTGTTGCCCGCCTCGTCCAACGACGGCCGCTGACTCAGGCGCTGGCCGGGATCGTCGGCGTCGGAATTAGCGCCTGGCTGGCGAACACCACCGGTAAGGCTCAGGACTTTTACGTGCCGGGGTTCTTCACGAATGCGGCCTACATCGCCGGCATGGTGGTGTCCATTGCGCTCCGGTGGCCCATCGCAGGCCTGCTGTTCGGTTTCATCCGGAACGAGGGCCTGGAATGGCGCAAGGACCCGGCCCGTGTCAGGGCCTACCGCCTGGGCACCTGGGTGATCGTGGGCGTCCTGGCCCTGCGGCTGCTGGTCCAGGTGCCGCTGTACCTCCTTGGCGAGCAGGGCCTGGCCGCCCTCGCCACAACCCGGCTCATCATGGGTGCCCCGCTGTACATCCTGGGGATCTGGGTGGCATGGCTCATCACCAGGCCGCCAGTTCCGGTGAGCTCTCCGTCCCCGGCGGAACCGGGCGCACCTTCGCAGCCCGGTCCTCCGCCGCTGCCTTAGGCATCGGATCTAGCCGTCGAAACCGTCGTCCTCGGGAGCCTGCTGCTCCTGCTGGCGGGCGGGGTGGCCGTCCTCCTGCCCCTCCGCCAGGTCCGCTTCCCGGTCCAGCTGCCGTTCGGGGGACAGTAGTGCCCTAAGGCCGTCTTCGGCAGCGATGGTTGTGACGAAGAACAGTTCGTCGCCGCCGTCCAGCACATCATCCCGGCTGGGCGTGATGGGCGCCTGGTCGCGGAGGATCGCCACCAGCGTGGAGTCCTCGGGCCAGTCGATGTCTCCTACCGTGACTCCGATGACGTGGGAGTCGTGGGGCACGGTGAACTCGACGAGGGACGAAACCCCGGTCTGCAGGGTCAGCAGCCGGACGAGGTCGCCGATTTCCACCGCTTCTTCAACGAGGGCGGTCATGAGTTGCGGTGTGTTGACCGCGACGTCGACGCCCCAGGAGTCGTTGAACATCCAGTCGTTCTTGGGGTTGTTGACGCGTCCCACCGTGCGTCCGACGCCGAACTCGGTCTTCGCCAGCAGGGACACCACCAGGTTGACCTTGTCGTCTCCCGTGGCCGACACCACGACGTCGGCGTCGTCGAGCTTGGCGTCCTGGAGCGTGCTCAGTTCGCAGGCGTCGCCCACCAGCCAATGCGCGCCGCGCAGCCCGCTGCGGCCGATCACCTCCGGCTTCAGGTCGATCAGCAGGATTTCGTGTTTGTGGGAAAGAAGCTCACGGGCGATCGAGGAACCGACGCTCCCTGCCCCGACGATGACGACTTTCACTTACTGCTCCTTGGGTGGTTCTTTGGCAAGAATGTGGCCTACCTCGGCGCTGCGGTCCACCCGCAGCATGGCATGGACAGTGTCGCCCTCCTGGTAGGACGTGCCCGGGCCGGGCAGCATCCCCTCACCGAACCTGGTCAGGTAGGCGATCCGGATGCCGGCGACCTTCTCGATTTCGGCCACTGAATGCCCGATCCAGGACGGATCGAGGTCGATTTCGGCGAGGACCAGTCGCCCGGAAGGCTCACGGAAGTCTCCGGCGAGGTGCTGTTCGGGGAGGATCCGGCGCAGCACCTGGTCGGCACTCCAGCGCACTGCCGCCACCGTCGGTATGCCCAGGCGCTGGTAGATCTCGGCACGGCCGGGGTCGTAGATCCGGGCCACGACGTGGGGGACATGGAACGTTTCGCGGGCAACCCGGGTGGCCAGGATGTTGGAGTTGTCTCCGCTGGACACTGCCGCGAAGGCATAGGCCTCGCTGACGCCGGCCTGTTTCAGGGTTTCCCGGTCGAACCCGACTCCGGTGACCTTCCGGCCGGAAAAACCGGTGCGGAGCCTGCGAAAGGCACGGTCGTCCTGGTCGATGATGGCCACCGAATGGCCCGCATCCTCGAGGGTGTGCGCCAGCGTTGCTCCCACGCGGCCACAACCCATGATCACGAAGTGCGCCACCCGTGCCTCCTCAGTCTTTTTCCTGTTGCTGCGTAAGACTCTACCGGCCGTCCGGGCTGCCCGTTCCGGTGTCCGGCAGATCCTGTGCGCGGCCCCGCGGGCAACCGCGGAGCCAACAGCCGGATGCTGTCATGACATCGCGTCCGAATCAGACTAGCTTTGTGGAGTGCTGACAATATTGAATGCCGTGAAACGGGTTCTCGTGGGGCGGCCATTCCGCAATGACCGGCTGGCCCATACCTTGCTGCCCAAGCGGATCGCGCTTCCGGTCTTCGCCTCTGACGCCCTGTCTTCGGTGGCCTACGCGCCCGACGAAATCCTCCTGACCCTGGCCCTGGCGGGTGTGAGCGCCGTGGCATTCTCGCCCTGGGTGGGGCTGGCCGTCATGGTAGTGCTGTTGACCGTCGTCGCGTCCTACCGGCAGAACGTCCACGCTTACCCCTCCGGCGGCGGCGACTACGAGATCGCCAACGAAAACCTGGGCAAGTACGCGGGACTGACAGTCGCGTCCGCATTGTTGGTGGACTATGTGCTCACGGTTGCCGTCTCGATGTCGTCCGCTGCAACCTACCTCACCACCGCGGTCCCTGCGCTGCACGGCCAGCAGGCATTGATTGCCACCGTGGGCGTCATTATTTTGGCGTTGGTGAACCTGCGCGGCATCAAGGAAGCGGGAAGCGTCTTTGCTGTCCCCACGTACATCTTCATGGCCTCCATTCTCGGGATGACTGCAGTCGGCGTTTTCCAGGCCCTCACCGGCCAGTTGGGCAAGGCGCCGTCGGCGGACTTCACGATCGTTCCGGCCGCCGGATTCGACGAAGGGTTGGTGGGACTGGCCGGAGCGTTCCTGTTGCTGCGGGCGTTCTCCTCGGGCGCAGCCGCCCTGACCGGGGTGGAAGCCATCAGCAACGGCGTCCCCAATTTCCAGAAACCGAAGAGCAAGAACGCTGCGACCACCCTGCTTCTGCTCGGCGTCATCGCCGCCTCCATGCTGGCCGGCATCATCTACCTGGCGAATGCCACCAAGGTGCACATTGTTCTGGACCCCGCCACGGAATTCCTGCTCAACGGGCAGCCGCTCCCGGAAAACTACATCCAAAGCCCGGCCATCAGCCAGATAGCCCAGACCATCTTCGGACCCGGCTCGGTGCTGTTCTACATCGTCGTTGCAGCAACCGGTGTGATCCTGGTCTTTGCCTCCAACACGGCGTTCAACGGCTTTCCGGTCCTGGGCTCGATCCTGGCCCAGGACGGTTACCTGCCGCGCCAGCTGCGCACCCGCGGGGACCGGCTGGCGTTCAGCAACGGCGTCCTGGCCCTCGCCGCGGGCGCCCTCGTGCTCATCCTGTCGTTCAACGCCGACGTCACCAAGCTCATCCAGCTGTACATTGTGGGCGTCTTCATCTCGTTCACGATGAGCCAGCTCGGCATGATCCGGCACTGGGGCCGGGAGCTGAAGCTCGCCAGGGACCCCGCCGTCAAGCTGCGCATGCTCAAGTCCCGCATCATCAACACGATCGGCTTCGGCATGACGGCGCTGGTCCTGGTGATCGTGCTGATCACCAAGTTCGAACAGGGGGCCTGGATCGCCCTGCTGGCGATGTTCGTGCTCTTCCTGATCATGTGGAGCATCCGCGCACACTACGACAACGTGGCCAAGGAACTGGCCGTGGATGAGGATTCCTCGCCCCGCGCCCTGCCGTCCAGGGTCCACGCCGTGCTGCTGGTTTCCCACGTCCGCAAGCCGGTTCTGCGGGCACTCGCCTATGCCCGGGCGTCGCGGCCCTCCCGGCTTGATGCCATCACGGTGGACATCAACTCCGAAGAAACCGCGCACACCCTCGCCGACTGGGAGAAACTGGAAATTCCGGTGCCGCTGACGGTGCTCGCCAGCCCGTACCGGGAAACGGTGACCCCCATCATGGAATACGTGAAGAACATGCGGCGGGATTCACCCCGGGACCTGATCGTGGTCTACATCCCTGAGTACGTAGTGGGCAAATGGTGGGAGCAGCTGGTCCATAACCAGACCGCCTTGCGTATCAAAACCCGCCTCCATTTCGAGCCGGGAGTCATGGTGGCCAGTGTGCCGTGGCAACTGAAATCGTCCGAAGAAGCCAAGAAATTGCAGGATATCCAATGAACCCCGAGACCCAGACCCGCACGCATGCCGAACTCGTGGTGGATATCGGGCCCATCGCCCACGGCGGGCACTGCGTTGCCCGCCACGAGGGCCGCGTGGTGTTTGTGCGCCATGCCATTCCCGGCGAAAAGGTCCGGATCCGCCTGACGGATGCCGGCGAGGAATCCAAGTTCTGGCGAGCCGATGTTGTGGAAGTGCTCGAAGCATCGCCGGACCGCGTGCCCCACTTCTGGCATGTGGCGGATTCGCTTCGGGCATGGTCGCACGGACACCCTCCGGTGGGCGGCGCCGAGCTGGGCCACGTGTCCCTTGGACGTCAGCGCAGCCTCAAGGCTGACGTCCTGGCCGAACAGCTGAAGCGGCTCGCCGGCGTCGAACGCGTCACCGAGGTGGAAGCCGTCGGCGCGGCCGCCGCAGGCGACCACGGCCCCGGCGCGCCGGGACTGGGCTGGCGCACGCGGGCGAGCTTTGCCGTGACACCCGCCGGGAAGCTGGGCATGCACGCACACCGTTCCGACCAGGTCATTGCCATCCGCGAGATGCCATTGGCCGTGGCCGGCATCAACGACCTCCGGCTGTGGGACATCGACCTCACGGGCGTTGAACGCGTTGAAGTGGCCGCGCCAGCCAACGGCTCGCGCCCGCTGGTCCTGCTGGCACCGGCCGAAGGGACCCGCACCAAGCGCCTCAGCGGGATCCTTGCGCAGCTTCCCGACGAGGTCTCGGTGGCAAGCTTCGATCCGGCCAAGGGCGACGCGCTGCAGCTGCGCGGCCGCACCTGGGTGCAGGAGTCGGCCGCCGGGCACGAGTTCCGGGTCACGGGGGAAGGCTTCTGGCAGATCCACCGGGATGCTCCGGAGACACTCGTCGGCGCGGTGAAGGGATTCCTGCACGACGGCGGATACCTGGAGCCGGGTGCCGTGGTTGCGGACCTGTACGCCGGGGCAGGGCTGTTCACCGCCGCCCTGGCGGACGCCGTGGGCGTGACCGGCTCCGTGCTGTCCGTTGAGGGTGCCCCCGGCACCAGCCGGGACGCGCGGAAGAACCTGCACGGAGCGCCGCAGGTGGAGATTGTGCAGGGACGCGTGGAACGGGTCCTGCGCCAGAAGCCACGTAACTTCGATGCCCTGGTGCTGGACCCGCCCCGCGCCGGCGCGGGTAAGGCAGTGGTCAGCCAGCTGATGGCGGCAGGTCCCCGGGCCATCGCCTACGTGTCCTGCGATCCGGCGTCTTTCGCCCGGGACCTGGGGTACTTTCGGCAGGAAGGCTGGCAGCTCGCAGAGCTGCGGGCGTTCGACCTGTACCCGCACACCCACCACATGGAGACAGTGGCGTTGCTGACGCCCCCGGCCTGATGTGACTAGGATGGGCGTAGTAGTCCCACGTCGCGCGCCGAATTCTCGGCTGACCCCATGCTCTTTTGTATGACCTTGTACTAATTAGGATGACCTAACTAGCAAGCGGTCTACCGCGCGACAAAGATGAAACTGTTGCGAGAGGAGTCCTGCGATGAGCATTGTGGACAGCTTCGGTTCAAAAGGCAAACTTAATGTAGCCGGTACCGAATACGAAATTTTCCGGTTGAACTCCGTTGAAGGTGCAGAAAACCTTCCGTTCAGCCTCAAGGTATTGCTTGAAAACCTGTTGAGGACCGAGGACGGCGCCAACATTACGGCCGATCACGTCCGAGCACTGGCCGGCTGGGATCCCAACGCCGAGCCCGACACTGAAATCCAGTTCACGCCGGCGCGCGTGATCATGCAGGACTTCACTGGCGTGCCCTGCGTAGTGGACCTCGCCACCATGCGTGAGGCCGTCAAGGAACTTGGCGGCGACCCCAAGCGGGTTAACCCGCTGGCACCCGCCGAGATGGTGATCGACCACTCAGTGCAGATCGACGCATTCGGCAACTCCGGCGCACTGGAGCGCAACATGGAGATCGAATACCAGCGGAACGGGGAGCGTTACCAGTTCCTCCGCTGGGGCCAGACCGCGTTTGACGACTTCAAGGTCGTCCCGCCGGGAACCGGCATCGTGCACCAGGTCAACATCGAGTACCTGGCCCGCACCGTGATGACCCGCGAAGTTGACGGCGTGGTCCGGGCATACCCGGACACCTGCGTCGGCACCGACTCGCACACCACCATGGTCAACGGCCTGGGCGTGCTGGGCTGGGGCGTCGGCGGCATTGAAGCCGAGGCGGCAATGCTGGGCCAGCCCGTGTCCATGCTGATCCCGCGCGTCGTGGGCTTCAAGCTGACCGGATCCATCCCGGCCGGCGCCACCGCCACCGACGTCGTCCTCACCATCACCGAGCAGCTGCGCAAGCACGGCGTTGTGGGCAAGTTCGTGGAATTCTACGGCGAAGGTGTGGCCGCAGTGCCGCTGGCCAACCGCGCCACCATCGGCAACATGAGCCCGGAGTTCGGCTCCACGGCCGCCATGTTCCCGATCGACGACGTCACCCTTGACTACCTGCGCCTCACCGGCCGCTCGGAAGAGAACGTGGCCCTCGTGGAGTCCTACGCGAAGGAACAGGGCCTGTGGCACGATCCTTCCAAGGAGATCAAGTTCTCCGAGTACCTCGAGCTGGACCTGTCGACGGTTGTTCCGTCGATCTCCGGCCCGAAGCGCCCGCAGGACCGCATCGAGCTCACGGATGCCAAGGAGCAGTTCCGCAAGGACATCCACAACTACGTGAGCATCGAAGACGGCAGCGTGGACGAGTCCCTGGAAGAGTCCTTCCCGGCCTCCGATCCGCCCTCGTTCACCCACGCTGATTCCCACACCACGGAAACAGCCAGGGTTGAGTCCGCCGCCAACGGCGCCCACGGACGTCCGTCCACCCCGGTGCACGTTGTCACCGCGGACGGCCGCGAGTTCGAGCTGGACCACGGCGCGGTTTCCATCGCCTCGATCACGTCCTGCACCAACACGTCCAACCCGTCCGTGATGCTCGCCGCAGCACTGCTGGCCCGCAACGCCGTGGACAAGGGCCTGGCTGCTAAGCCGTGGGTCAAGACCTCCGTTGCCCCCGGCTCCAAGGTGGTCACCGACTACTACGAGAAGTCCGGCCTCACCCCGTACCTGGAGAAGCTCGGCTTCTACATCGTGGGCTACGGCTGCGCCACCTGCATCGGCAACTCCGGACCGCTTGACGCCGAAATCTCCGAGGCCATCCAGGCCAACGACCTTTCCGTCACCGCCGTGCTGTCCGGCAACCGCAACTTCGAAGGCCGGATCAACCCGGACGTGAAGATGAACTACCTGGCCTCCCCGCCGCTGGTCATCGCCTACGCCCTGGCCGGAACCATGGACTTCGACTTCGACACGGACGCGCTCGGACAGGACGAAGCAGGCAACGACGTCTTCCTGAAGGACATCTGGCCGAACCCGGTTGAAGTCCAGCAGGTTATCGACTCCTCGATCGACAAGGAGATGTTCGCCCGCGGCTACGAGGGCGTCTTCGACGGCGACGACCGCTGGAAGGCACTCTCCACCCCGGCCGGCGACACCTTCGCCTGGGATGAGAAGTCCACGTATGTCCGGAAGCCCCCGTACTTCGAAGGCATGAAGGCCAAGCCGGAGCCCGTCACGGACATCACTGGTGCCCGCGTGCTGCTCAAGCTCGGCGATTCCGTCACCACCGACCACATCTCCCCGGCCGGTTCCTTCAAGTCGGACACCCCGGCAGGCCAGTACCTGCTGGCAAACGGCGTGGAGCGCAAGGACTTCAACTCCTACGGTTCGCGCCGTGGCAACCACGAAGTCATGATCCGCGGCACCTTCGCGAACATCCGCATCAAGAACCAGCTGCTGGACGGCGTCGAGGGCGGCTTCACCCGCGACTTCACCCAGGCGGACGGTCCCCAGGCGTACGTTTACGACGCCGCCCAGAACTACCAGGCAGCAGGCACCCCGCTGGTGGTCCTGGCAGGCAAGGAATACGGCTCCGGCTCGTCCCGTGACTGGGCAGCTAAGGGAACCGCGCTCCTGGGCGTCAAGGCTGTGGTGGCTGAAAGCTACGAGCGCATCCACCGCTCCAACCTGATCGGCATGGGCGTCCTGCCGCTGCAGTACCCGGCCGGCGAATCTGCCGCAACCCTGGGCCTGACCGGCACGGAAACCTTCGCAGTTGAGGGCGTCACCGCCCTCAACGAAGGCACTACCCCGAAGACCCTCAAGGTCACGGCCACGGCTGAAGACGGCTCCACCAAGTCCTTCGATGCGGTCCTCCGCATCGATACCCCGGGTGAAGCCGACTACTACCGCAACGGCGGCATCCTGCAGTACGTGCTGCGCCAGATCTCCGGCAACTAGCGGCCAAGGTCACATCCGGCACCACCAAAAGCCCCGGCTTGTCACTGACAGGCCGGGGCTTTTGCGTTGCGGCGGCCCGTCCCTGCGTGCGCCCCGCTTTCGAGGCGTTAGAGTTAAAAGGCATGTCTACCACCCGAAGGAGGCCCCGTTGGGAATTTTGGACACCATCCGGAATCCGCAGGACCTGAGCAAGTTGACCGAAGAACAGCTGTCCCAGCTGGCTGCGGAGGTCAGGAGTTTCCTGATCGGCAACGTGTCACAGACGGGTGGCCACCTCGGACCGAACCTCGGCGTTGTGGAACTGACCATGGCCGTGCACCGTATTTTTGATTCTCCCCGCGACAGCATTGTCTTTGACACCGGGCACCAGTCGTATGTCCACAAGCTCCTCACCGGACGCCAGGACTTCAGCACCCTCCGCCAGGAAGGCGGCATGTCCGGTTATCCGGACCGTGCAGAGTCCGAGCACGACATCGTGGAAAGCTCCCACGCCTCCTCATCACTGTCCTGGGCCGACGGAATCTCCCGGGCCCGGCAGTTGACCGGCGACGGCGACCGTTACGTCATTGCCGTGGTGGGCGACGGCGCGCTGACAGGCGGCATGGCCTGGGAAGCGATCAACAACATCGCGGCGGACAAACGCCGCCGCGTGGTCATTGTCGTGAACGACAACGGCCGGTCCTATGCCCCCACTGTGGGCGGCTTCGCCGACTACCTCGCGTCGCTGCGCCCCACCATCGATTCGTTCCGTGCGGCCCCGGCCTACGAGGGCACCCTGGACTGGTGGAAGAGGAAGCTCCAAAACGGCGGACCGGCGGGCCAGTTTACGTACCGCAGCCTGCATGCCATGAAGAAGGGCATCAAGGACTGGTGGGCGCCGCAGGGCATGTTCGAGGACCTCGGCATGAAGTACATCGGACCTGTCGACGGACACAACCTCCAGGCCATGGAGCACGCACTGTCCACCGCGAAGAACTATGCCGGTCCGGTCATCGTGCACGCCATGACGGAAAAGGGCCACGGCTACGCGCCGGCGCGCGCCCATGAGGCCGACCAGTTCCACGCTGTGGGCATCATCGATCCCGAAACCGGGGTGCCCACCGAGGCGGGCGGCGCCCAGTCGTGGACGTCCGTTTTCGCCGATGAAATCGCAGCCATCGCCGATGAGCGCAAGGACATCGTGGGCATCACCGGTGCCATGCTCATTCCCGTGGGCCTGCACAAGTTTGCCGCACGGCACCCGGAACGCGTCTTCGACGTCGGCATTGCCGAACAGCACGCGCTCACCTCCGCCGCGGGTATGGCCTTCGGAGGTCTCCACCCCGTGGTTGCCGTTTACGCGACGTTCCTGAACCGCGCCTTCGACCAGCTGCTCATGGACGTGGCGCTGCACAAGGCCGGGGTCACCATTGTCCTGGACCGTGCCGGCGTCACCGGCCCCGACGGCGCCAGCCACCACGGCATGTGGGACATGGCCATGGTGCAGATTGTGCCCGGCCTCCACCTGGCCGCCCCCCGGGACGCCACCCGGCTCCGTGAGGAACTCCGCGAGGCCGTGGCCATCGAGGACGCGCCCACCGTGGTCCGGTATTCCAAGGGCAACGTGGGCGCCGAAGTGGAAGCCCTGGAGCGCCTCAGCGACGGCGTGGATGTGCTGGCCCGCCGTCCTGCCGGCTCCAACGAAAACGACGTGCTGATCGTGAGCGTCGGAGCCATGTCCGAACTCGCCCTGGACGTCTCCAACCGCTTGGGAGCCCAAGGCATCAGCTCCACCGTGGTGGATCCCCGCTGGCTGCTGCCAGTACGCAAATCCATCATTGCGCTGGCCGCCCGCCACCGGCTGGTCATCTGCATCGAAGACGGCGTGCGGGCCGGCGGAGTGGGTTCGCGCATCCGCCAGGAAATGCGCGCGGCCGGCGTGGACACTGCCCTCAACGAAGTGGGGCTGCCGGTGGAGTTCCTGGACCACGGCACCCGTGCGCAGGTTCTGGAACGTGTCGGACTGACCGCCCGCCAGATCACGCACGACGTCGTTGCGCAGGTTTTGGGGACCAAGGTGCCTTTCGCCCGTCCCCTGCCCGGCCAGGAACATCCGACTACGGGCAGCCTGCCGAAACTGTGATTTTGCACGAGGCCACACCCCCGGAGAGCCTCAAACCGGGAGACCTGGTGGTGGCGCGGAACCGTAAATGGGACGGCGGCGCCCACTGGGTGGTACCCGGGAACTACCTCGGCGAGGACGTTCACGGCTGGTGGATCTTCCAGCCCAAGGGATCCTTCATTTCACGGCCCGGGGCAGCCTTCCATGCCAGGTCCGATGCCGTCCTCCTCGTTCCCCGCACGGGCGACTACGTGGCCACGTTCTACGACAACACCTACCCGGGGGACTTCCGGGTGTACGTGGACCTCGCCGTGGGCCACGGCTGGAACGTCATCCGGCCCGGCACCATGGAATTCCACGTCGTTGACATGGACCTGGACGTGATCCGGTCCGTGACCCTCGGCGTCTACATAGACGACGAGGACGAATTCGCGGAACACCAGGTGAGCATGAAGTACCCCCGGGACCTCGTGGACCGCATGCTCGCGGAGACAGAACATCTTTACCAGGCCGTCAAGGCACAGCAGGCACCGTTCGACGGCACAGACGCCGAGTGGTTCAGGAGAGGGCGGGCATGAGCGGAATTATAAGGGTCTACAAACGCGACGACGAAGGGGTCCTGCTGTTCCGGGAGGCCTGGTTCGATGAGGACTACAACCAGTTCGTGATGAATCACGGCGTGGTGGGGCACCAGAGCAAGACGGACGAAACGGATGTTGCCGATGCTGCGGCCGCGGAGGGCCTCATGGACGCTTTCGCGGTGCAGTGTGCCGAGGACGGCTATGCCGAGCTTGCCGACGAAGACCAGTTCTGGGTGGTAGCCCAGTATGCCTTGAAGACCAAGGACGGCACCGACCGTGACCGCTACCTGGAAGAAAAGGCCAAGGACGCCCTCATCAGCCACCTCGCCTGGCGCGGCCTCGGCACCGTGGAACGAAGCGAATTCAGCGACGCCAAACTCAATATCTTCTGCCTGTGCCCGGACGTCAACAAAGCTGTCAACGCGATCAAGGTCTGCATCCGCGGCGAGGACCTGGACTTCACGAAACTCAGCATCGCGGCGGCACCGTTCGGCGATCCGTCAGCGTTTAGGCTCAAGCACTCGCCGAAACCGGCTTCGGGCTTTACTCTCTAAGAGGGGGCAACCGACTCACTGGGAGGCATCTGTTATGGCGCCAAAATCCGTTCAACCAGGCCACACCCCGATTCCCCGCGGAATTGGCGCGCCTGCCCGCCGGGCCATGGCCCATGCCGGACTGGAAACCCTGGAGCAGGTGGTCCAGTTCGGTCAACGGGAGCTGTTGAAACTGCACGGAATGGGCGTCAAGACCATGGCCCAGCTTGAGGATGCCATGGACGAGCACGGACTCGCGTTCCCGGTTGCCTGACAGGTCTTCCGGATCGGGCGCTGCCCCTGACGCCTGAGGCAGGAGGGCGTCCGGACCTTCGAGGCGGCCGTTATAGGCTGATTTCATGACTGAATACCGACGCCTTGGAAATTCCGGTTTGACCGTCTCCGTTGTGGGACTCGGCTGCAACAACCTGGGCCGGGCCAATACCGCGACGGAGTCGCAGGAGGGGACCGACGCCGTCGTTCGTGCCGCCCTGGACGCGGGCATTACGCTTTTTGACGTCGCGGATACCTACGGCAGGGAGCCCGGGCTCAGTGAAACCATGCTGGGCAAAGCCCTGGCCGGCCGGCGCGGGGACGCAATTGTCGCCACCAAATTCGGCATGGACATGCACGGAGCCAACGGCAAGGACTTTGGTGCCCGCGGGTCACGCCGCTATATCGTCCAGGCTGCCGAAGCGTCCCTGCGGCGGCTCGGCACCGACTGGATCGACCTCTACCAGTTCCATACCCCGGATCCGCTGACCCCCATCGACGAGACCCTTGCCGCCCTCGACGATCTGGTGACCAGCGGGAAGGTCCGTTACATCGGCCACTCCAACCGGGCGGGCTGGCAGATCGCCGAGGCCGAATTTGTGGCCCGCGCCCGTGGAGGCGCCCGGTTCATCTCCACCCAGAACCACTACAACCTGCTGGACCGCCGCGCTGAACTGGAAGTCACGCCTGCCGCCGAAGCCTATGGCCTGGGGGTGCTGCCGTACTTCCCGTTGGCCAACGGGCTGCTGACCGGCAAATACGCGCCGGGCAAGGCACCGGAAGGCTCCCGCCTCAGCCACACGCGCACCAACCTGGTCAACGACGCCGACTGGGAGCAGCTGGATAAGTTCAGCAAGTTTGCCGCCGAACGCAACCTCAGCGAGATCCAGGTGGCGTTCTCCTGGCTGGCGGCCCAGCCGTCCGTCAGCAGCGTGATCGCCGGTGCCACCCGGCCGCAGCAGATCCGTGAAAACGCAGCGGCGGTGGCATGGGTGCCCAACCCGGAGGAACGTGCCGAGCTGGATGAGATATTCCCCCGCACGCCCAAGGTGGCACTCTTCTGATGCATTCGGTCCTGATGGACGTGGACACCGGGATCGACGATGCCCTGGCCTTGGTCTACCTGCTGTCCCGCCCGGACGTCCGGCTGCAGGCCATCACCTGCACCGCCGGAAACGTGGGCGCCCGCCAGGTGGCACTGAACAACCTTGCCCTGCTGGAGTTGTGCGGCAGATCAGGAGTAGAGGTGGCCATCGGGGCCGAAGTGCCGCTGGAGATCCCGCTCGTCACCACGGAGGAAACCCACGGGCCGCAGGGGATCGGCTACGCGGAACTGCCGCCGCCCGCACAGCAGATCTCTGCCCGGCACGCCGTCGACGTCTGGGTGGACGAGGTGCGGAAGCACCCCGGCGAGATCACAGGCCTCATCACCGGTCCGCTGACCAACTTCGCCCTCGCCCTCCGCCGGGAACCGGAACTGCCGCAGCTGCTCAAGGGGCTGGTGATCATGGGCGGCTGCTTCTACTACCAGGGCAACACCACCCCGACGGCGGAGTGGAACGTCTCGGTCGATCCGCATGCCGCGAAGGAGGTGTTTGCCGCCTACCGCGGCCTCCCGGAGGACAGGCTGCCGGTGGTGTGCGCACTTGAGACCACCGAGCTGATCGAGATGCGGCCCGAGCACCTGCAGCGCCTGGCCGAAGCCGCCGGCACCGGTCCGGAACTCGTGCTTCCGGACCAGCCGGAGGGGCTCCGCAGCAGCTCCGGCAGCCCCTTGGTGGCGTGCCTGTCCGACGCCATCCGCTTTTACATGGAATTCCATCGGCTCTACGACCAGGGCTTCGTGGCCCATGTGCACGATGCTTTCGCTGCCTGTGTGGCCGTGGGGCGGACGGAGTACACCGCCCGGCTGGCGACGGTCGACGTCGAAACCGGGTCCCCGCTGCTGGTGGGCACCACCGTGGCCGATTACCGCGGACTGTGGGGGCTGCCGCCGAACGCCCGGATTGTGACGTCCAACAATCCGAAGCAGTGCTTTGATGAGCTCATCAGTTCAGTGGGCGCACTGGCCAGGCGGCTGGCCTAAGATGGTAGCTGCGTCGAGGTGACATAGGCGCACGTTTGCCGATCCCGGTACGGGTGTACCCGCGGAACGCAACCCACAGCCTAAGGAACAGCCATGTCACAGCAATCCCAGACCCTTCCCGCCCCTGGACAGGCGGCGGTCCGCGGCCGCCGCCTGCTCGAAGCGCTCGGCGCGGTATCCATCGCAGCCACCTTCATCTTCCTGGTCCTGACGCAGCCCGCGGACATCACCAACGGGCTGGCGAGCGGCTCCGCCCTGGTGGCCCTGGGCGGTTTCCTGCTGGGAGCCATCCTCCTGATCGTCGGAGTGCTGCCCACCCTTCCCACGTCCACGCTGGTGTTGATTCCCGTAGCACTCGTCCTCAACATCGCCCTCGGCCAGATCATGGGATCCACTGGACTGCCGTTCTACTTCGACGCCATCGGCACCGTCCTCATCGCCGTCCTGGCGGGTCCGGCGGCGGGGGCGGCAACAGGCGCCCTCAGCAGCGTGGTCTGGTCCTTGATCAATCCCACTGTGCTGCCCTTTGCCGCCGGCGCGGCGCTCATCGGTTTCCTGGCGGGCGTGGCCGCGCGCCACGGGCTGTTCCGCCGCTTTTACCTTGCCCCGTTGGCAGGCTTCGTGACGGGCATCCTGGCCGGCGTTGTCTCCGCACCTATTGCGGCCTTTGTCTTCGGCGGCACCTCCGGCGTCGGGACCGGGGCCATTGTGAGCGCTTTCCGGGCCATGGGCGATACGCTCCTTGCCGCCATCACCAAGCAGGCGCTGATTTCGGATCCCATGGACAAGGCCATTGTCTTCGCAGTCGTCGCGGTGCTGGTGTACGCGCTGCCGCGCCGGACCGCGCTGCAGTTCGCTTTTGTGCGGCGCTTCAACGTGCTGGCCGGCAAGAAGCAGGGAACCCCGGACGCCTGATCCCGTGCCCGCCCCGTTGAATACCCCCGCCGCGCCAGCCACCACCCCATCCGCACTCAACCCCCTGACCGCCTTGGCGGCCGCCGTAGCGGCCGCGGCCATCACGACGGCGGTGTCCCATTGGGCGGTTTCCCTCGCCGTGGCTCTGGGCTGCGCCGTGCCGGCTGTGCAGGCCGGGGTGGCACGCCGGATGGCACCCGCCGCCGCCGTGATCCTGGTGCCTTTTTGGCTGTCGCTGCTGATCATGCACGGGCTGTTCTTCCCGGAAGGGAAGACGGTGCTGGCTGAGTGGGGCGCGGCACGGGTTACTGCTGAGGGTCTCGGTTTCGCGCTGGATATGGGTACGCGGACGGCCGCCTACGTTATGGTGTTCCTGCTCTTTTCGTTCACGGTGCGCGTACCGGACCTGGTGGCGGTGATGTCAGCGCGCCGGGTGCCTCCGCAGCTCGGCTTCGTCCTGGCGTCCACACTGACGCTGGCGCCGGCCATCACCGGCAGGCTGGGGCGGATCCGGCAGGCCCAGGAATCCCGGGGACTCGTGCTCGGGGGCGGGCCGCTGTCCCGGTTGGCGGCGGCACGGCTGCAGATGCTGCCGCTGGTCCTGTCGCTCGTCCAGGATGCCGGGGAACGGGCGCAGGCGCTTGATTCGCGCGGGTTCAGCGGCACCCGGGCGCGCACCAGCTATCGCGAGGTGCCGGATACCGCCGCCCAGCGCGGATTCCGGGCCGTGGTCCTGCTGCTGGCCTTGATCCTGGTGGCGCTGCGGATCTCCGGCCATTGGCCCGTGGGAGTCCCGGGATGACGGCAGCTGCCCTGCTGGAAGCCAGGATTGAGGCATTCACCTACCACGGTGAGGACGGGGCCGTTCTCCACGACGTGGCGATGGCGGCGGCGCCCGGTACGCTCACTGCCGTGTTGGGCGGCTCCGGCAGCGGGAAGTCGACGCTTGGCAGGCTTTTGGCCGGCTGGCTGTCCGGCGGGAACTCCGGCCGGTTCAAGGGCAGCCTGCACCTGCCCGCCACGGCCCGCGGGGCGGCGGCGGTGGACAGCGGGCCCCTCTATTTCCACGGCAGCGCTGACGATCCCCGGATCAATGCCGCGCTTTGGTCGGAGCAGGTGGGCTTCGTTCCACAGGATGCCGCGGCCCTGCTGTCCACCGTGGGATCCACGGTCGCCGAGGAACTGGCGTTTGGCCTTGAAAACCGGGGGATGGACAGGCAGTTGATGCGCGCGGAAGTGGCACGTGCCGCCGACGCAGCCGGCCTGACGGCCCTGCTGGAACGCGATCCCGCCACCCTCTCCGGCGGCGAACTGCGGCGGCTGGCTGTAGCCTGTTCCGCCATTACGCGCCCCGGTGTGCTGGTCCTCGATGAACCGTTCGGGTCACTGGACAACGCCGGCGCCGCGTCGGTCCGTGCGCTGGTCCGCGGCCTCCTCGACTCCGGCACCGCCGTCGTCGTCCTGAGCCAGACCGCAGATGAGCTTGCCCTCTCGGCAGGGCACTGGCTCGTTCTCGACGGCGGCACTGTCACCGCCCGCGGCACGCCCGGCGAGCTGGCGGGCGGCCCCGCGTTGCTGCGATCCGGCGTCGTGATTGCCGCCCCGGGCGGCATCGGTTCCGGCCCGCGCCTCCCTGCCGCTGCTCCGTTCCCGCTCCCGTCCGCGGCGAGCCGACGTCCCGGTGGGGCAAATGCCCCTGCTGCGCTCCTGGAACTGGAGGGTGTCACGTTCGGCTATCCGGCCGGACGCCGGGCACGCCGGGGAACCAGGGAAACGCTCCCGGGCGTGCTGGCCGGGCTGAGCCTCGCTGTAACGGCAGGTGAGATCGTGGCGGTGACGGGCCCGAACGGTGCCGGCAAATCCACCCTGCTCCGGCATTTCAACGGCCTGCTGCGTCCGGACCTGGGCTCCGTCCGGATCCAGGGCAAGGACATCGCCGGCATTCCCACGGGAAGGGTCGCGGACCTGGTGGGCCTGCTGTTCCAACATCCGCGGGACCAGCTCTTCGAACAGACCGCCCTGCGCGAAGTGCTTTTTGGCCTGGACCGCAAGTTCGGGGCGGCGGCGGAGACGAAGGCCCGGGCTGCCCTGGCGGCCGTCGGGCTCGGTGATCAGCTTCATATCCACCCCTATGAGCTGCCTGCATCCCGGCAGCGGCTCCTGGCCCTCGCTACGGTGCTTGCCCGCGAGCCGGGGCTTATCGCACTGGACGAACCGACCGTGGGGCTGGACCGCCACGGCCTCGAACGCCTCGATGAAGCCGTGTGCGCCGCGGCGAAGCGGGGCGCCGCCGTCGTGATGGTCACGCACGAGCTCGACTATGCCCGTGCCACGGCCCACCGCGTCCTGGAACTCAGGAACGGCACCCTGCGGGAAATCTGACCGCCGCGGGACACAGCAGCGCCGCCGCCCCCACCGGAGAGTGGTGAGGGCGGCGGCGCCGTCTGACAGCGGGGCCTGACGCTAGGCGGCCGCCGCTGCGGACGCGACCCCCGGCGCCAGGAACCGCTTGCCGTTGACGCGTTCTGAGGCTCCCACCCGGTCCAGGTAGGGGGTGATGCCGCCGAGGAACATCGGCCACCCTGCCCCGAGGATCATGCAGAGGTCGATGTCTTCCGGTGCGGCCACCACGCCTTCATCCAGCATGAGTCCGATTTCCTCGGCCAGCGCGTCCTGCGTCCGGCGGAGGACCTCCTCACCCGTTGAGGGGGACGTGCCGAAAGACAGCAACGCCAGCGTTTCCGCCGGAATGAACGGCTTGCCGTCCGGACCCTTGTCCGGCGCCCAGAGGGATTTGACGCCGTTGTCGATGAGCTTCTGCAGGTTCTGGGAAACCGTAAAGCGGTCGCCAAACGCGGTGTGCAGGGACTCCTGGACGTGCTGCGCCACGGGCAGGCCCACCATAGCGCCAAGCGTGAACGGAGTCATGGGCAGCCCCATGGGGCGCAGCGCATTGTCCGCCACCTCGGCCGGAGTCCCTTCATCGAACGCGGCGGTCACTTCGCCCATCAGGCGCAGCAGGATGCGGTTGACCACGAACGCCGCTGCGTCCTTGACCAGCACCGCTGTCTTCTTGAGCCCCTTGGCGAGCTCAAACGCGGTGGCCAGCACGGCGTCGTCGGTCTTGGGGGCGCGGACGATCTCCAGGAGCGGCATCACGGCCACCGGGTTGAAGAAGTGGAATCCCACCAGGCGTTCCGGGTGCTCCAGGTCCGCAGCCATCGCCGTCACGGACAGCGAGGACGTGTTGGTCGCCAGGATGCACTCGGGGGAGACAATCGCCTCCACCTCGGCGAACACCTGCTTCTTGACGTTCAGTTCCTCGAACACCGCCTCGATGACGAAGTCCGCGTCGGCAAAAGCATCCTTGGAAACCGATCCGGTGACCAGCGCCTTGGTGCGGTTGGCGGCGTCGGCACTGATCCGCTTCTTCGCCAGCATCTTGTCCACTTCAGCGTGGACGTAGCCCACGCCTTTGTCCACGCGGGCCTGGTCGATGTCCGTCATCACGACGGGGACCTTGAGCTGCCGGGCGAAGAGCAGGGCCAGCTGGCTGGCCATCAAGCCTGCGCCCACCACGCCCACCTTGGTCACCGGCCGGGCCAGTTTGCGGTCAGGTGCGCCGGCCGGGCGCTTGGAGCGCTTCTGCACGAGGTCCAGGAACGCGTAGACCGTGGAGCGGAACTCGTCGGTCTGCATGAGGCCGGCCAGGGTCTCGCACTCGAGCGCTGCCGAGTCCGACTGGCTCATGGTCCTGTTGGCCTCCATGATGTCCAGGACCTTGGCCGGCGCGGGTGAGGCATTGGACGTCCTGGACTCCACAAAGGCGCGCCCGGCGGCAACGGCCGCCGTCCAGCGCTCGGCAACCGCCGGGTCGGAGGGCTCGACGGCGTGGGGCCGTTCCGGGGCTGCCTCACCGGAGATGACGCCCGCGGCCCAGGCCAGGGACTGTTCCACGAAGTCCGCAGGTTCGAACATGGCGTCGGCAATTCCCAGACCGAAGGCCTGGGGGCCGGTGAGCGTCCGGTTGTTGCTGAGCGGATTCTCGATCATCACCTTGACGGCGTTTTCCGGTCCGATCAGCCGCGGCAGGATGTAGACGCCTCCCCAGCCGGGCACCAGCCCGAGGAAAGATTCGGGAAGTGCCAGCGCGCCGGCGCCGGTGGACACCGTGCGGTAGGTGGACTGCAGTGCGATCTCCAGCCCGCCGCCCAGCGCCACACCGTTGATGAAGGCGAAGCTGGGAACGCCCAGGTTGGCCAGTGTGGCATAGACATCATGGCCCAGCTGGGCCATCCAGAGGCCGTGGTCCCGGTTGTTGAGGGACTTGACCGCCGACAGGTCCGCGCCGGCCACCAGGTAGTAAGGCTTGCCGGTGACACCGACGCCCACGATCTCGCCGCGGGCGGCACGGTCCTTGAGCCCCTCGAGGACCGTTCCCAGCTCCACCAGCGTGTTCGGGCCCAGCGTGGTGGGTTTGGAGTGGTCCAGCCCGTTGTCCAGGGTGATCAGGGCGAAGGTTCCCGGGCTTGGCTTGCCGCCGGATGCCGGAAGCTGGATGTCCTGCACATACGAATGCGTGACTGTCTCGTCGGAGAAGAGATCGGCAAGCTTGCGGAAATCTGCGGCGCTCATGCTGCGGCTCCTTCAGTCTCGGTGGTGGCGGTTTCTGTGGCGGAATCGTCGGTTGGTGACAGGACGCCGCTGTAGCCTGTGTATTCCGAGTGATGCGGGTTTTCCCAGATGACGGTGGCACCCATGCCCAGGCCGATGCACATAGTGGTCATGCCGTAGTGGACTGCGGGGTCCTCCTCGAACTGGCGCGCCAGCTGGTTCATCAGGCGCACTCCGGACGAGGCCAGGGGGTGCCCGACGGCGATCGCGCCGCCATAGCGGTTAACGCGGGGATCGTCGTCGGAAATACCGAAGTGGTCCAGGAAGCTCAACACCTGGACGGCGAACGCCTCGTTGATTTCGAAAAGCCCGATGTCCGCGATGCCGAGGCCGGCGTTCTTCAGCGCCTTCTCCGTGGCAGGTACCGGACCGATGCCCATGACTTCGGGTTCCACGCCGGCAAAGGCGTAGCTGACCAGGCGCATCTTGACAGGCAGCCCAAGCTCAGCGGCGGCATCCGCCGAGGCCAGCAGGGCCGCCGTTGCGCCGTCGTTCAAACCGGCGGCGTTGCCGGCAGTTACCCGGCCGTGGGGGCGGAAGGGCGTGCGCAGCGCGGCGAGGTCCTCGAGCGAAGTTCCGGGCCGGGGCGGCTCGTCAACAGTGTTGACCGTCCAGCCCTGCCCCGGCTTCATGGTGGCCACCGGCACCAGGTCCGGCTGGATCTGACCCTTTCCGTAGGCCGCTGCCAGCTTGTCCTGGGACGCCACCGCGTAGGCGTCCGTACGGTCCTTGGTGATAGCCGGGAAACGGTCGTGCAGGTTTTCCGCGGTGTTTCCCATGTTCAGTGCGGCCGGATCCACCAGGCGCTCGGACATGAAGCGCGGATTGGGATTGGCGCCCTCGCCCATCGGGTGGTTGCCCATGTGCTCCACTCCGCCGGCGATGACGACGTCGTAGGCGCCGAAGGCAATGCCGCTGGCGGTGGTGGTCACTGCGGTCATTGCTCCGGCGCACATGCGGTCCACGGCGAATCCCGGTACGGTGCGGGGGAGTCCGGCCAGCAGTGCCGCGGTGCGGCCGATGGTGAGCCCCTGGTCGCCGGTCTGGGTGGTGGCGGCGACGGCCACCTCATCGATGCGGTCCGCGGGGAGTGAGGGGTTGCGGCGCATCAGTTCGCGGATGCACTTGACCACGAGGTCATCTGCGCGGGTTCCGGCGTAGATGCCTTTCTCGCCTGCGCGCCCGAACGGGGTCCGGACACCGTCCACAAAGACGACGTCGCGGACGGTGCGGGGGCTTCTGCTGCTGTGTGCTCCGCTGCTGTCTTTTCCGCTGTGGGGTTGGCTCACGTGATACTCCTCATCGAGACATGGGTGCCGGACGCACGCCTGTGGCAGCGGCGGTCCGGGCGGCATTGATCCCAATGTTACTCGTGAGTAACTTAACTGGCAAGGACCCCGGCGGACTGTTTGGCCGGGCGCGGCCGACAGCAGGCGGGGCAGGTCCGGAAGCCTAGCTCCCGGTGCCGGGCGCGGCCCTGGGTTCCTTGGCTTCCTTTGGCGGCAGCGGCTGCGGATTGAGGAACGCGGAAGTAATCAGCGGAGCCGTCAGTTCGATCTGCCAGGGCCGGGCACCGAGCTCACCGAGCTCCTCGGCGATCCCTTCTTCGCTGAGCTCGGCAGGGGGACGCCATGCCACCCGGCGGAGGAAGTCTGGCGTGAGCAGGTTTTCGACGGGCAGGTTCAGTTCGTCGGCCTTGTCCTGAAGGAGGGGCCTGGCAGTAGCCAGGCGTTCGGCCGCAGCCGGATCCCTGTCCGCCCATACCCGCGGCGGCGGCGGCGCGTTGGTCGGCAGATGCAGCGGAGGCAGCTCCTCCATCGTCCTCGCCGTCGCGATGCACCGCAGCCAGCGCGGAGCCTCGCGCTGTGCGGCCCGGCCGTGGAATCCCTTGGTGCCGAGCAGCTGGGGCACGGTGGAGGGCATGGCTTTCGCCGCGGCCACAAGGGCTGAATCGGGGATGAGCCGGCCCGGGGCCACGTCGCGCTTGCGGGCCAGGGAATCCCGTTCCAGCCACAGTTCGCGGACCGCAGCCAGTTGGCGGCGGTCCCTGATCTGGTGTAGTCCGGAGGTCTTGCGCCAGGGATCCACGCGGGGAGGGGTAAGCCCGGCCGCGAGGATGGCGGCGAACTCCTGCTCGGCGTATTCCAGTTTTCCGTCGGCCTGGAGCAGCTCGATGAGTTCTTCGCGCAGCTCCGTGAGGACCTCGACGTCCAGGGCCGCGTACCGCAGCCAGGGCTCAGGGAGCGGGCGGGTGGACCAGTCGGCGGCGGAATGTTCCTTGGCGAGGCCGAACCCGAGCAGTTGCTCGATGACTGCTGCCAGGCCCACCCTCGGCAGTCCCGCCAGCCGCGCTGCGAGCTCTGTATCGAAGAGTTTGTGTGGCCACATGCCCAGTTCCGATAGGCACGGAAGGTCCTGGCTCGCTGCGTGCAGGATCCACTCGACGCCTTCCAGGGCGTCGTTGATGATCTGCAGGTCACCAAAGGGTTCAGGATCGATGAGCCACGTTCCCGAGCCTTCGCGCCGGATCTGCACCAGGAAGGCCCGTTGCCCGTAGCGGAAGCCCGACGCGCGTTCCGCGTCCACCCCGGCCGGACCCGTCCCGGCGGCGATCGCGGCGGCGCAGCGTTCCAGCCCTGCGGGAGTTTCAATGACTAGCGGTACTCCGTCGCGGGGGGAGTCCAGGTCAATGACCTCGGGGACCAGGCTGTCAAAGCCTTCCACCGTGATGTGGGGAGTAATGTCAGCAGCCGGGACGCCGGCTGTGGTGTGTTCCGGATTTTGAGGGGTCATGATGCCTTCAGTTTACCGACATCGCGCTGGAGGGCGCCCCGCCGTAGCCAGCCATGGTCAGTTGCGCCGCCTGCGGGGCAGGGCGGAGATACCCTCCGGCAGCGGCGGGAGTCCGGCGAACGTGCAGACCATGTCCGACCACGCCTCCAGGTGCGAGCGGATATCCGGCCCCTCGGGCGTCCAGGACGCCCGTAGTTCGATGTCGATGGAACCCGGCCGGTCGGCGAGGGTGCCGAAGCTTTCGGACAGGATCCTGGTGGCTGTTCCGCCCGCCGCCCGGTAGGGGGCCTTGTGGTTTTCCAGCGCCTCGACCAGCCAGGTCCAGGCCACCGAGCCAAGCATTTCGTCGTTCCCCATCTCCGCCTCAAGCTGGGCGCGGATGTAGGTGACGATTCGGAACTCCCCGTCCCAAACAGCCGAGCCGTCCGGATCGTAGAGCAGGATGAACCGGCCGGTGGCGAGTTCCTCGGCATCGTCGTCGTTGGTTCCCGCAGCGCGGACCAGGGCAGCGGAAACCGGCCCGTGCACAGCGGCAGGGCCCGGTCCCGGGACCGGGCCGATGACCTCTGCTCCGAGGGCCACTGCGTAGGGCGCCAGCCGCGAGGGCGCCGGGATCTCGTCCAGGTGCAGCTCACTGCGGCACCGTGCTTTTCGAAGGGATCCCAAAGCGGTAAGGAACTCCGCGGGAACCTGGGCGAGTTCGTTCACATTCGCAGGTTACGCAAAATGTGGCGCCGATCCCGGCAGGCTCGCCGCCCCGTGCGCCCCTGTCAACTGGCCGCCAGCTCCCGCTTGATGGCGGCGACGAACGAATCGACGTCCTCTTCGCTCGTGTCGAACGAGCACATCCAGCGCACTTCCCGGGCGGCTTCGTTCCAATCGTAGAAACGGAAGGATTCCCGCAGCCGGTCCGCAACGCCCTCGGGCAGGATGGCGAACACTCCGTTGGATTCCGTCTTCTGGGTGGGTTCCACGCCGTCGATCCCGTCGACTGCGGCACGCAGCCGGGCAGCCATCGCGTTTGCGTGCCTGGCCGAGCGCAGCCACAGGTCGCCCTCGAGCAGTGCGATGAACTGGGCGGACATGAACCTCATTTTGGAGGCCAGCTGCATGTTCATTTTGCGGAGGTAGACCAGCCCCTGGGCGGCGCCGGGGTTCAGCGCCACCACCACTTCGCCGAACAGCAGCCCGTTCTTGGTGCCGCCGAAGGAGAGGATGTCCACTCCGGCGTCGCGGGTGAACGTCCGCAGCGGCACGTCGAGGTGGGCTGCGGCGTTTGCCAGCCGGGCACCGTCCATGTGGAGCTTCATGCCCTTCGCGTGGACGTGGTCGGCTATGGCGCGCACCTCCTCGGGCGTGTAGCAGGTGCCCAGTTCGGTGGTCTGGGTGATGGACACGGCCAGGGGCTGGGCCCGGTGCTCGTCGCCCCAGCCCCAGGCCTCCCTGTCGATCAGCTCAGGGGTGAGCTTGCCGTCAGTGGTGGGGACCTGGAGCAGTTTGATGCCGCCGATCCGCTCCGGGGCGCCGTTCTCATCCATGTTGATGTGCGCCGTCGAAGCGCAGATCACCGCGCCCCAGCGGGGCAGCAGGGACTGGAGTGAGAGGACGTTGGCCCCTGTTCCGTTGAAGACGGGGAAGCACTCGATCCCGGCGCCGAAGTGCTCCTCCATAAGAACCTGCAGCCGTGCCGTGTAATCGTCTTCGCCGTAGGAGACCTGGTGGCCCTCGTTGGCAGCTGCCAGGGCCGCCAGGACTTCCGGGTGGACGCCCGAATAGTTGTCGGACGCGAACCCCCGGACGGCAGGGTCATGGAGCCGGCCCGCGGTGGCGGCAGGGGCAGTTTCAACTGTGGTTGTCATCGCTTTGGTCACGCTTTCAGTCTAGGGATGTGCGCCGTTATCGGCTAAGGACCAGCCGCCGGCCGTTCAGTTCCGCTGCGGAAGCAGTGAAAAGTCCGACGGCGGCAGCGGCCAGGTCGGTAACGTCGGTGAAGCCGGGGAAGTTGCGGGACGGGGACCGTTCGCGCATCGCATCGTCCACAAGACCCTTCACCACAAAGATGACCGCGGCGCTGTGCGTGCCCTTGCTGAAGCCCTCGGCAACCGCAAGGGTCCATGCTTCGGCGGCCGCCTTTGCGGCAACGTAGCTTGCGCCTGCCGCCGTCGGGGTTTCAGCGGCAGCGGAGGTCACCATGGCGAAACGGCCGGTTTCCGAAGCCTCGAGGTCGTCGTAGAACACCCGCGTGACGTTCCGCACGGTGGTGACGGCTGTCCGCTCCAGGAAATCCCAGTCCTCGTCGCTTTGGTCCGTGATGCCCTTGGCGCCGCGCCAGCCGCCCACCAGGTGGATGACGCCGTCCACCCTTCCGGCAGTGCCGGAAATGGCGGCGTGCAGCGCCCGGACGTCGGCCAGGCTGGCGAGGTCACAGACCAGGGGAGTAACGCCGTCGCCCGCTTCTGCGGCGGCAGCCTCGATCCGGGGACCGTCCGAACCCACCGTAAAGACCGTATGGCCGGCTTCGCGCAGCGCACGGGCGGCGGCGATCCCGGCCGGACCGCTGCCGCCCGTGACCACCACGTTCAGGGGGTGTCCGCCACTCATCCGGCGTTCAGTGCCCGCGTGTCGCCGGCGGTGGCGCTGCCGGTGTCTGACGATCCGGTGATTCCGGCGGTGGACTCGATGACGGGACGCATCTTCTTCTCGAGGGCTTCATAGAACATGGACAGCGGGAATTCGTCGTCGAGCACCTGGTCGGTGAGGGCACGCGGCGGTCCGGCCAGCGGCAGCGCGCCCGGGCCCTTCGCCCAGACGGACGCCGGGTTCGGTGTGACGGTCCCGGAGATCAGTTCGTAGGCGGCCAGCCAGTGGGCCATCTTCGGGCGGTCAATGGAGCGCCAGTAGAGCTCCTCGATCCTGGCGCCGAGCTCCACCACGACGTCGGCGGCCTCGGCCCAGTCAATGCTGAGCTTGCTGTCGGTCCAGTGCAGGACGCGGTGCTGGTGCATCCAAGCGAAGAGCAACTGGCCGCCGAGGCCGTCGTAGTTACGGACGCGGCTGCCGGTGATGGCGAAGCGGAAGATCCGGTCGAAGATGACGGCATACTGAACAAGCTTGGCGTGCCGGCGCGCTTCGGGGTCAGCCTCTTCGTCCTTTTCGATCTTCACGGATTCGCGGAAGGCCGTCAGGTCACAGCGGAGTTCCTCCAGTGAGTACAGGAAGTACGGCATGCGCTGTTTGATCATGAACGGATCGAACGGCAGGTCGCCGCGCATGTGGGTGCGGTCATGGATCAGGTCCCACATTACGAACGTTTCCTGGGTGAGTTCCTGGTTCTCCAGGAACTCCGCCGCCTCGGCGGGGAGTTCCAGCCGGGTGATATCGGCCGCGGCTCCGAGGACGCGGCGGAAACGGGCTGCTTCCCGGTCCGCGAAGATGGCCCCCCACGTGAACGTCGGGGTTTCCCGGACAGCGACCGTTTCCGGGAACAGCACTGCGGAATTGGTGTTGTAGCCGGGCGTGAAGTCAAGGAACCGGATCGGGACGAAGAGTTTGTTGGAGTACTCGCCGTCCTCGAGGCCGGCAATGAACTCCGGCCAGATGACCTCGATCAGGACAGCCTCCACGAGGCGGCTGCTGCTGCCGTTCTGGGTGTACATCGGGAATACCACCAGGTGCTGCAACCCGTTGACGCGGTGCTGCTGCGGCTGGAAGGCCAGCAGGGAGTCCAGGAAATCCGGCACGCCGAAGCCGCCGGCGGCCCACCGGGCGAAGTCGCTGACCAGCAGTTCGAGGTACCGGGCGTCGTGCGGAAACGCCGGGGCCAATGCTTCCACAGCAGCACAGAGTGTGCGGACGTGTGCGGCAGCCGCTTCATGGTTGGCGGGATCCGGGACGGAGCCGTCCTGGACCTGGAGGGCCTGGAGTGCCGTGGCAGCGGCCTTGAGACGCAGCCATTCCGGGTGGTTTTCGGTGAGCCGGGCAGGGGCGGTGAGAGCGGTCGTGGTCATCGCGGCGATCGCCTTTCTGGTTGCTTGGAGCTTCTACGGCGAGCGTAGCAAGCAAACAGATCTCCTAATGCAAAATCAGCCTGAGCGTAAGAAAGACTTGTGCAAGTGGATCAGCAGCCCTGCCCCAGCCCTAGCGGTCGCAGGGCTGCCGATCTTCTACTTGGCGTCGTCCGCCTTAACCAGCGTCAGCGAGACGGAGTTGATGCAGAAGCGCTGGTCCGTGGGCGTCCCGTAGCCTTCGCCCTCGAAGACGTGGCCCAGGTGGGAATCGCAGCTCGCGCAACGAACCTCCACGCGGTCCATGCCCATGGTGCGGTCATGGATATAGCGGACAGTGCCGTCAGCCAGCGGCGCCCAGAACGACGGCCAGCCGCAGTGCGAATCGAACTTTTCATTGCTGGTGAACAGTTCCGTACCGCAGGCGCGGCAATTGTAGACACCGGCTGTGTGGGTGTCCCAGTACTCGCCGGTATAGGGTCGCTCGGTGCCCGCCTGGCGGAGCACCCGGTATTCCTCCGGCGTCAGCTCCTGCCGCCATTCCTCGTCGGTCTTTTCAACCCGCGGTGTGGCATTTGCCGTAGCGTCTCCCTCTGGCTGGACCTGGACGGGCGTTACTTTCGGCTTGTTGCTAAAGATGCTCATGGCTTCAACAACGCTCAGGAGTCCCCGATAAATCCCGAGCCGGCGTACAGGTGCAGCACCGGCAGCCCCAGCTGGTCCTGGGCCTTGTTGGCCCAGTCGGTGTGGAGGGTGTCGGCAATGGCATGAGGGCGCGTGATGACGACGGCCTGGCCGGCGCCGACTTCCTTGACCTTGGACACCAGTCCCTGCACAGCGCCGCCGTCCACCACCTCGCCGGTGACGCCGCCGCCGATTCCGGCCAGCGCGTTGAGCGATACCGCAAGGGTTTCGGCGGCGGCAGCCCGCTCGGATGCAGGATCCGGGGCGTGCGAAGTGAGTTCACGGAAGGCTTTGGCGACATCCAGGAGGGACAGGTTCTCGAGGAAGTCCACCAGGAGGTGCCGTTCAGTGTTGGCAGGGACCAGTACGACGAGGGGCGCGTCACCCCCGTCCACCAGGCGTTCGATGTTCACGCGGTCGTCCGCACCCAGCGGCTCTTCTGTCAGAATGACGATTGGATCGCTCATGCCCCCAGCCTAGTCCCGGCCAGGGGTTCCCGCACGCTGATCCGCCGCCGGTGGCGTGCCCGAATATGTCCCGGGGGCCGACAGCAGTAAGAATGGATCCATGGCATCCATCCCGGGGCTGCGCCCGGCCACCCCAGCGAATCCGCCCCCTGCCTTGGAGAGGGTCCGAACCGCCACCGACGACGGCATGTCTTCCAGCGCGAAGTGGGCCGTGGGCGGAGTCATCGCGGGAGGTGCGGCCGCGGGTCTGCTGGGGGCCGGATCCTCTGCCCTTGCCCTCTATTTCGCCCGCCGCGTCATAACGCCGGTGCGGGTCCGGGACGAGAACCAGGAGGTGCTGGCCGTCATTCGTGCCGAGGGCGGCCTCCAGGTCATCCTCGCCGCCACCGACGACGCCACCGTGGAAGGCGTGTACGGCTTGTTCTTCGACGGTGGACGCGGACACGCGCGAATCGGCAGGATCGTTTCCTACTCGCCTGCGGAACGCACCGTGCTGCGTGAAGTCGAAGCCGTCTATGCCGGCGATCTCACCACGGCCCGCCGTGGCTACTGGAGCGGCGCCGCCCATCCGGACGCCGCGTCCATCGGGCTGTCCGCCGAGGACGTGGAAGTCGCCGTCGAAGGCGGGACCGCGCCGGCCTGGCTGGTGCGTGCGCCGGCGCCGTCGGACACCTGGGCCATCATGGTCCACGGCCGCGGTGCCACCCGGCAGGAGTGCCTGCGCGCCCTGCGACCGGCGCAGGAGCTCGGGCTGACCAGCCTGGTGATCTCCTACCGCAATGACGGGGTGGCGCCCTCGGCCCCCGACGGGCGTTACGGCCTCGGTTCCACCGAATGGCGCGACGTCGAGGCAGCTATCAGTTTTGCGATTGCCAACGGCGCGAGGGAAGTGGTGCTGTTCGGCTGGTCCATGGGCGGCGCGATCTGCCTCCAGACAGCGGATCTTTCACGGCACCATAACTTGATCCGGGCGATGGTGCTCGACGCGCCGGTGGTGGACTGGGTGAACGTGCTGGCGCACCATGCGCAGCTGAACCGGATCCCCTCTGCCGTGGGACGCTACGGACAGCTGATGATGGGCCACCCCCTGGGCAGGCGCCTGACCGGGCTGGCGGCACCGGTGGACCTGAAGTCGATGGACTGGGTCTCCCGCGCCGTGGAACTCAGGACGCCCACGCTGATCCTGCACAGCGTCGACGACGAGTATGTACCCTACGGACCCTCTGCCAGCATCGCGGAGAAGAACCCCGAGATGGTCACCTTCGAGACCTTCCAGACAGCACGGCACACCAAGGAATGGAATGTCGATCCGGAGCGCTGGGAAGGCTTGGTCACCGCCTGGCTCCGGCGGCAGCTGGCACCGCGCGCCAACCCCGGCTCACGTTCGCGGGTCCCCGAGCCTGCCGGTCCCGATGCTAACGGTCCGGAGTAGCTTTCGGCCCGGTTCCGATTCGGGCGGTTATGGCGCCGGTCAGCTTCACCAGATGGTCCGGGTGCAGTTCGATGTCCAGGCCGCGCCGGCCGCCGGACACCAGGATGCTCTCCTGGCCCAGGGCGCTGTCATCCAGGACTGTTGGGGAGGGCTGGCGCTGTCCCAGCGGTGATATTCCGCCCAGGACGTACCCGGTCCTGCGCTGCGCGGTTGCGGGATCCGCCATGGCGGCCTTCTTGCCGCCCAGGGCAGCGGCAATGGCCTTCAGGTCAAGGTTTCCGTGCACGGGAACTATCCCCACCGCGAGCCGGCCGTCCACGTCCACCATCAGCGTCTTAAAAACCCTGGCGGGATCCACTCCCAAAACTTCGGCGGCTTCCATGCCGTAGCTGGCGGCCGAGGGGTCGTGGCTGTACGGATGCAACACGAAAGGAACGCCGGCCGCAGCGAGTGCTGCCGTGGCCGGCGTTCCCTGGGAAGCCTGTTTGCGTGCCAATCCGGGCCCGGGCCTAGGCCTTCGGAGCGGACGCAGCGACTTTGCGTTTGATGCGTCCCAGCATTGCCGTCATTCCCCGCATGCGCAGGGGAGTGATGGCACGGGTGAGCCCCAGAAGCTCCGGCATGTCGTCCGGAACTGCGAGGATCTCCGGTGCCGTGAGACCGTCGAGCCCCTCGTGCAGGACACCTGCAAAGCCGCGGGTGGTGGGTGCCTCCGGCGGTGCCTTGAAATACAGCCGTACGCTGTCCGGCGAACCGGCGTCGTTCTTTTCCGTCTCAATGGTCAGGAACAGCGGCGACTGGCACTCTACAACCTGTTCCAGCAGTTCAGGATGGTCCTTCAACCGGTCCGGCAATTCGGGAAGTCCCTGGGAGAACTCCAGCAGCAATTGCAGCCGCTCGGGTTCGGTCAGGGCCTGGAAGTCGTCAACTATTTCCGCAAGGGGGGCGGGAAGCGCGTGGGTATTCATCAAGCCCAGTTTACGCCGGTACCGTTCCGCGCTCGGTTCCCCTGGCGATGGGCACGCGGACAGCGTTGCCCCACTCGGTCCAGGAGCCGTCGTAGTTGCGGACAGTGTCGAAGCCCAGCAGGTATTTCAGGGCGAACCACGTGTGGCTGGAGCGCTCGCCGATGCGGCAGTACGCCACCACGTCGTCGCCCTCCGTGAGTCCTGCCTCGCCAAGGTAGAGTGCCTCGAGTTCGCTGCGGTTGCGGTAGGTGCCGTCCTCGGCAGCCGCACGGGCCCAGGGGATGGAGGCCGCAGTGGGGATGTGGCCGCCGCGCAGGGCGCCTTCCTCCGGGTAGGCAGGCATGTGGGTGCGCTGGCCGGTGTATTCCTCGGTGGAGCGGACGTCGATCAGGGGCTTGCCGAAGTGGGCCAGCACGTCCTCCTTGAAGGCACGGATGGGGGCGTCGTTGCGCTCGACCTCAGGGTATTCCGCTGGTGCGGGGACAGTAACATCCGTGGTGAGTGCACGGCCCTCGGCGATCCACTTGTCGCGGCCGCCGTCGAGGAGCCTGACGTCCTCGTGGCCGAAGAGCGTGAAGACCCACAGTGCGTAGGCAGCCCACCAGTTGGACTTGTCGCCGTAGATCACCACGGTGCTGTCCCGGGAAATGCCCTTGGCCGCGGCCAGTGCCGCAAACGCCTTGCCGTCAACGTAGTCGCGGGTGACCTCGTCGTTCAGGTCGGTGTGCCAGTCGATCTTGACGGCCCCCGGGATGTGGCCGGTTTCGTAGAGCAGGACGTCTTCATCAGACTCCACCACCACGAGTTTGCCGTCGGCCAGGGCACCGCCGTCAAGTGCTGCCGCCAGCCACTCGGTGGACACGAGGCGCTCCGGATGCGCATACGCTGCGAACTTTTTGTTCTCTTCAACTGGGTAGGACATGTGGATGGCCTTTCACTGAAATGGTCATGGGGCCCGCTGCCGGGAGGTGTCGCTGCGGGCGGGCCAGTTCCAACACTAACCACGCCCCGCCGCTAATGGGCCCCTGCGTTCACAGAGGGAAATATGGCCTTGGTCACGTGGGCTCGCCGCGTTATGAGGCCGGTGCTGCATTGCCGGTATCCTTTCTGGGGACACGAGACCAGCAGAACGGACCACCTTGGTACAGATCGAACAGCTCTCCGCGCGGACACCGTCGGTTTCCGTGGATGAACTCCTCAAGGGTTTCTATCCCTCCCCGCGGTTCGGAGAGGTTTCCTTTGCCAGCTACCGGCCCGATCTTTCGCAGCCGAGCCAGGCCGCTGCGGTGACGGCCCTCGAATCCTTCGCAACCGGCGTTGGCGCCAATGGAAGCTCCGGACTTTTCAAAAAACTGTTTGCGAAGAAGGACACGTCCCGCGCCGGCATCTACCTGGACGGCGGGTTCGGCGTGGGCAAGACGCACCTGCTGGCGTCGCTGTGGCATGCGTCCCCGGGGCCGAAGGCTTTTGGCACCTTCGTTGAATACACCAACCTGGTTGGCGCTCTCTCTTTCCGTAAGACTGTTGAAGCGCTGAGCAACTACAAGCTCGTATGCATCGACGAATTCGAACTCGACGATCCGGGCGACACGGTCCTGATGTCACGGCTCATGCGGGAACTGGCTGACGCCGGGGTCAAGCTCGCCGCCACGTCGAACACCCTCCCCGGTTCCCTCGGGGACGGGAGGTTCGCTGCCGTCGACTTCCAGCGTGAGATCCAGGTGCTGGCAGACCAGTTCGACGTCGTCAGGATCGACGGCGAGGACTTCCGCCACCGCGGACTCCCGGCGGCGCCGGCTCCGTTGAAGAACGAAGACCTGACGCACCACATGCAGGCTGAATTCCACGGCAAGACCGTGGCCCGGGATGATTTCAAGACCCTTATCAACCACCTCGCAGGCGTCCACCCCAGCCGGTACCGGCAACTCCTGGCCGGCATCGAGGGCGTTGTGTGGCGTGATGTGGAAACCATTACCGAGCAGGCGGTGGCCCTCCGCTTCGTGGTGCTGGCGGACCGGTTGTATGACAAGGACGTACCCATCCTGGCCAGCGGTGTCCCGTTCGATCAGCTCTTCACCGAAGAGATGATGACCGGAGGTTACACCAAGAAGTACTACCGCGCGGTGTCCCGCCTCACGGCGCTGGCACGCGAAGGCCAGAACCACGAACCGTCCTAGCCCTTAAACGCCAAAGGTGCCGGCGCCGCCTCACGGCGGGACCGGCACCTCGCTGACGTTCCTGGGTTATTAGCCCTACGGCCGGGGTTCACCGGCTACAGGGGGCTCTCCGGCGACGGGAGGTTCGTCCACGGGAGCCGCGTGCGGCTTCGGGTCGACCTTATCCACGAGGCCGGCTGCGCCTTTCTGGACGGAATCGATCTTGTCGGCGTACTTTCCGCCGGTCTTTGAGTCGATGAAATCACCGGCTTTGCCGATGCCGTCCTTGATGGCCTGTTCATTGCCACCAACCAGTCGCTGAGCCTTGCCCTTTAGATCGTCAAGAATACCCACGGGCACCTCCCTTCTGTCGCGGAGCCAGATCGCTCCTCCGCCTTCGATCCTAGCCGGAGTCCCCAGAGGTGCCAAGGGCGCGCGCCGCGAGTTGTCTAGGGTCCAGGGCCCCTACTTCGCCGACGTCGGTTGGATCCTGGCAACAAAAAAGCAGCTCCGGAGAGCTGCTTGATGGTGGGCGATACTGGGATCGAACCAGTGACCTCTTCCGTGTCAGGGAAGCGCGCTACCGCTGCGCCAATCGCCCGCAACCGGAAGGATCCGGAGTGGAATTGTAGAAAAGAGAGCGGACGACGAGATTCGAACTCGCGACATCCACCTTGGCAAGGTGGTGCTCTACCAGCTGAGCTACGTCCGCATTCAGTACACACCGAACAACCCGGTGGTACTTCGACAAGCAAGTTTCCTTGCTTTGGTGGGCGATACTGGGATCGAACCAGTGACCTCTTCCGTGTCAGGGAAGCGCGCTACCGCTGCGCCAATCGCCCAAATGTTCTCCGGAATACACCGGATACCAAGGTTTTCACCGAGGTGGGTACGGGATTCGAACCCGTGTATACGGCTTTGCAGGCCGCTGCCTCGCCTCTCGGCCAACCCACCGTGTAAGCCAGGTTCCGAAAAACCTTTGCCATGACAGTGTCCTGCGAGCGGACGACGAGATTCGAACTCGCGACATCCACCTTGGCAAGGTGGTGCTCTACCAGCTGAGCTACGTCCGCATATTGTCAGCATTTCCGTGCCGCATTCGGCATTTCCTCGCGTTCCAACGAGTAAGAACTCTATAGGAGGTTCAGGGAACTTACAAATCGGGAGCTCGGCATCCGCTGCGGATAGCCCTTCTTCGTTGAAATCTAGGGGATTTTGCTAATTACAGAGGTGTAATTCGGGCCCGGTCATGCGGCGCGGGTCGCTCAAGGAAGCGCCAGACGACTGCCGGCGGGCTGATGCTCCAGCGACGCAATTCGGTGCCGGAGCGGCCGCCCGGGCCTCGATTTTCCAAATGGTGCCGGGTGGGCTAGCATTCAATGGCATTGGGGCGATTGGCGCAGTGGTAGCGCGCTTCGTTCACACCGAAGAGGTCACTGGTTCGAACCCAGTATCGCCCACCCATGAATGGCCCGTTCCGCTGACTCAGCGGAACGGGCCATTTCGCTTTCCGGTCACGGTTCCTGCGCCCCGCAATCCTGTCGGCCCTTCATGAAAGAGTGTTTGCATGACTGATCCACTCCTTGCCCACGCCACGGAATATGGCCGGATGTACGCACGCTCAACCTCCGACTCGTTTTCGGTTCCGTCCATCACCACCGTCATCGGCCAGCAACCGCACGGCCTCGACGGCTGGTTCGGGTATATGGGGGCGAACAGTCTCGCCAGCGATCCGCTGCTTCCCGGGATCCTGGGAAGCCCGGCCAAAGTCCGGCAGGCAGTCAGCCGCGCCGCTAAGGCCGCCGAAACCTACCGGGACGACGCTGCGAAGCGCGGAGACCGCGTGCACAACTACTGCGAACAGGTTGCGCTCCGGGCGCTCGGCCGCCCGCATCAGATGAAGGAGATGCGTGAGGCGCTGGCAGCAAACGGCGAGGAAGCCTTCGCAGCGCGCTTCGACGAGTGGTGGGAACTCTTTGGCGTGGAGCCCGTTGCCCCGGAAGTCACCGTCTGGAACAAGACCGTAGGCTATGCAGGCACCCTTGACCTTGTGGCCAGGATCAACGGCAGGACCTGCATCATCGACTACAAGACCAAGGGCACCACCCGGGACGGCACCGTCAAGCCGCTGGATGACAAAGTGGTCATGCAGTTAGTGGCCGGAATGAAGGCCGAGGAAAGCCTCGTTGATCCAGTCGCGGGGGAGTGGGAGCCCTGGCAGCACGGCGAGTCCCCGATCCTGCTGGCGGTTGCGATCGGGCAGACGGAGGTCCGGCCGATGCGTGCCAACCCGGAGGTGCTCAAGCACCACTGGTGGAAGTTCTGCGCCCTCCGGCGGGTGTGGGAGATGTCGGCAGATACCTCCACCGCCGGGACCGCCCTTCTTCCGGTGGCGCCGCCGTCCATGCCCGTTGCACCGCCCGCACTTCAGGCTGTGCCCGGCAGGTAGCCGGCCAACTAAACTGGACTGGATCCCGTACCGCCGTTTTACCGAAGGACAGATTTCACATGGCCATTTTGAATATCCGCATCATCGGCGACCCTGTGCTGCGCACGGTTGCCGATCCCGTGACGGAATTCGGGCCGGAACTCGCAAAACTCGTTGCCGACATGACCGAGACCATGGAGGATGTGGACGGCGCCGGCCTGGCCGCGCCCCAGGTCGGCGTCAGCAAGAGGGTTTTCACTTACCGCATCGGCGGAGTGGAAGGCCACATCATCAACCCGGTGCTGGAAAACAGCGACGACTTCCAGCCTGATGAAGTGGAAGGCTGCCTGTCCATCCCGGGCCTCGGCTTCCCCGTCCGCCGGCGCCGGGCCACCCGGGTCACCGGAGTCGACCTGCATGGAAATCCCGTCACCGTGGACGGCGAGGGCATGCTGGCCCGCTGCTTCCAGCACGAAACAGACCACCTCGACGGCATTCTCTTCACGGACAGGCTTGAGGGCGAAGACCGCAAGGCTGCCCTGCGTTCCATCCGTAACGCCAATTACGACGCGATTACCGAACGGACGACGTCGAAGCGGGCGAAGACTGTTGGTTCCAGTTTCGGGGGCGGCAGTTTTGGCGGCGGCAGTTTCGGCGCCGCCGAGTGAGGGTACTCTTCGCCGGTACGCCGGCTGTCGCGGTACCGTCCCTGGACGCTCTGGTTCAGGCAGGCTTTGACGTCGTTGCCGTCCTGACCCGGCCGGACGCGCCGATCGGACGCAAGCGCGTGCTCACGCCGTCGCCCGTTGCCGCGCGCGCCGCCGAACTCGGCATCGAGGTGATCCACGCCGCGAAGGTTGACGCGGAAGTGACCGCCAGGATAGCCGCCGCAGCGCCGGACGCGGCAGCCATCGTGGCCTACGGAGGCCTCATCCCGCGCGCGGCGCTGGACGTTCCGCGGCACGGCTGGATCAACCTGCACTTTTCCCTGCTGCCCGCCTGGCGAGGCGCCGCACCGGTGCAGCGTGCAGTTATGGCAGGCGACGACATCACGGGCGCCGTGACGTTCCTCCTCGAAGAAGGGTTGGATACGGGCCCGGTTTTCGGCACCCTCACCGAGCCGGTACGGCCTGATGACACATCCGGTCAACTCCTGGAACGGCTCTCGCACAGCGGTGCGGTGCTGCTCGCCCAAACGCTTTCGGCTATCGAAACGGGACGGGCGGTAGCCGTACCGCAGGCGGGGGACGTGTCCCTGGCGCCCAAACTGGGCATCGATGACGGCCGGATCGACTGGCGCGAGCCCGCCCTAGCCATCGCGCGCAGGGCGCGTGGCGTCACGCCTGAACCCGGCGCCTGGACCACGTTGGACGGACAGCGTGTCAAGCTCGAACCTGTTGCGCTCCGGACCGACGCTCCGGCACTGCAGCCGGGCCAGGTGCTGCTCGACGGAAAGAGAGTTCTGGTGGGTACGGGGTCCCATCCCGTTGAACTGACGCGGATACAGCCCTCGGGCAAGAAGATGATGGCCGCCGCCGACTGGGCGCGCGGACAAGCGGCACTGGAAGGCGTGGTATTCGAATGAGTGAGTCCGGAACGGGCGGCAGCGGCCGCGGCGGGGGGCCCCGACAGGGGAGAGCAAGCGGCGGCGGGCAGTCCGGCGGGTCTTCCGGCGGTCGCCGCCAAGGAGGCCAGCGCGACGCCCAGGGCCGGGAACGCAACCGCGGGCCGAAGCGGAACTTCAGCGAGAACGCCCCTTCGCAGCGTACGCGGCGTGCCGACCCCGCCCGACTGGTGGCTTTTGAAGTGCTGCGTGCCGTCGCATCGGAAGACGCCTACGCAAACCTGGTCCTGCCGGCCCGGATCCGCCACCACGGCCTGGACAAGCGGGACGCCGGCTTCGCCACCGAACTGAGCTACGGGGCGCTGCGGGGGCAGGGAACCTATGACGCCGTCCTGGCCCGCTGCGTCGACCGGCCGCTGGACCAGCTGGATCCCGCCATCCTGGATGCCCTGCGGATCGGCGCACACCAGCTGCTGGCCATGCGCGTGCCCGCCCACGCCGCCCTGGACCAGACCGTTGGACTGGCCCGTGCGGTCATTGGCGCCGGGCCATCCGCCTTGATCAACGCCGTCCTGCGCAAGGTCTCCGCCCACACGCTGGACGAGTGGCTGGAGCTCCTGCTCAGCGACGAGCAGGACGAAACCCGGGTGGCCTCCATCCGCTACGCCCACCCGGAGTGGATTGTCCGCGCCCTGCGGCAGTCGCTGGTGGCACACGGACGCCCGGTCACCGAAATCAACGACCTCTTGGAAGCAGACAACGCTGCGCCGGTGGTCAACCTGGTTGCGCTGCCTGGCCTGGGGAGTTTGGACGAAGCACTGGAAGGCGGGGCCACAGCCGGGGAACTCGTCGAGGGTTCGGCGCTCTCCAGCGGCGGGGACCTCGGCCGGCTGGCCTCCGTACGGGACGGCAGCACGAGGGTGCAGGACGTGGGCTCGCAGCTGGTGGCCCGGGCCATGGCGGCCGTGGATCTGCATTCCGCGGATCTGCAGCCCGCGGGTCCGGGGAGTGCTGACGGGCAGTCCGCCGGCAAGGGCGGCGAGAAATGGCTGGACCTCTGCGCCGGACCCGGTGGAAAGGCGGCCCTCCTGGGTGCCCTCGCCCGGCAGCAGGGCGCAACCCTGCTGGCCAACGAACCCGCCCCGCACCGTGCCAAGCTGGTCCGGCAGGCGCTGGCTGCCGTCCCTCACGAGGTGTGGCATGTCCGGACCGGGGACGGCCGCGACGTCGGAACTGAAATGGCGGGGACTTTCGACCGTGTGCTCGTCGACGTCCCCTGCAGCGGACTTGGTGCCCTGCGGCGCAGGCCGGAGTCGAGGTGGCGGCGCACGCCCAAGGACCTCGCGGACCTGGGCCCGCTCCAGCGCGAACTGCTTAAGTCAGCCCTGGACGCAGTCCGGCCCGGCGGCGTGGTGGCCTACGTGACGTGCTCGCCGCACCCCGCCGAAACCACCGCCGTCGTGACCGACGCGCTGCGCAAACGCGACGACCTGGAACTGCTCGATGCCGGCGCCGCCCTGGACAAAGTCAGCCTGCCCGGCCATCTTGAGGCCGGCCACGAACTGACGGCCCAGCTGTGGCCGCACGTGCACCGGACTGACGCCATGTTCCTGGCCCTCATCCACAAAAAGCCCTGATTCCTCCGCGAAACCCGATCCCTCCGCTTGAGTGAAAGGAGCCGACATGGCTCAGTGCTGCATCAACCCCAGCATTCTCTCCGCCGACTTCGTCAACCTGGAGGCGGAGCTGCGCAGAATCAGCAACGCCGACGCCGTCCACGTTGACGTGATGGACAACCACTTTGTGCCGAACCTGACCATCGGCCTTCCCGTGGTCCAGCGCATCCAGGCCGTCAGCCCCGTGCCGCTGGATGCACACCTGATGATCGCCGACGCCGACCGCTGGGCGCCCGCCTTCGCCGACGCCGGGCTCGCCTCCGTGACGTTCCACGTTGAAGCGTCGATCGCGCCCATCAAACTGGCACGGGAGCTCCGCGCACGCGGCGCCAAGGCCGGAATGGCGCTGCGTCCCGGCACTCCGGTGGAGCCCTACCTGGACATGCTGTCGGAACTGGACCTCCTGTTGATCATGACCGTGGAGCCCGGCTTCGGCGGCCAGTCGTTCCTGGACCTGACCCTCCCGAAGATCAGGCGTGCCCGGGCGGCGATCGACGGTTCGGGCACCGGAGTGGCGCTGCAGGTGGACGGCGGGATCACCGAGGAGACCATTGTCCGGGCGGCCGAGGCAGGAGCCAACGTCTTCGTGGCAGGCTCGGCCGTGTACGGTGCTGATGACCCGGCGGCAGCGATTGACCGCCTCCGGGGAGCCGGCTCACGCCCGGTTCCGGGCGTGGCACACACTGTTTCGGAATCATGACGGAGTCTGACGGGAATACACGGACCAGTCACTCAGTTGTGACAGAATAACAACACACACTACGTGCTCCGGGGTCGGTGTAAGTCCGAACCGGCGGTGACAGTCCGCGACCCGCGAGCCGGCACAGATCCTCTCCAGGAACTGTTCCGGCGGACGGTTGAACCGGTGAAATTCCGGTACCGACAGTTAAAGTCTGGATGAGAGAAGCACGTACAGCTGTTACTGCACTGCCCTTCGGGCTGTGCGGTATTGCGCTGTCGTATACCCCCGGAGCCCACGCGGTTCTCGAGGGAAGGAACGACGAACGCTTTGACGCCGAAGACAACAGCGCCGCAGACTGCCGAACGGTTCAGTGCCGCCGAGATCCATGCCATGGATGCGGCCCTCGACGCTGCGCTCCTGGGGCCGCGCGGGGCAAACCCGCTGGTGGGCGCCGTCGTCGTCGGTCCTGATGGCCGGCAACTGGTGACCGGTTACCACCGCGGCGCCGGGACGGCGCATGCGGAGGCTGACGCCATTGCCCAGGCCGGCATGCAGGGCATCGACCTGACCGGGTCAACCATGGTGGTCACCCTCGAGCCGTGCAACCACTGCGGACGGACCGGCCCCTGTGCCCAGGCAATTATCGACGCCGGCATTGCTTCGGTGGTGTACGCCGTGGACGACCCCCATGACCCTGCCGCCGGCGGAGCCGCAACGCTGCGGGCCGCAGGCGTCAGCGTTCGTTCCGGCCTGGCCGCCCGGTCTGCGTTCGAGCTGAACCGCCGCTGGTTTGAGGCTGTTCTCGGCCAGCGACCCTTCGTTACCCTCCATATCGCCCAGACCCTGGACAGCCGCATCGCGGCGTCGGACGGCACCAGCCAGTGGATCTCCAGTCCGGAGTCCCTCGCGGACAACCACGGACTCCGCAGCCGGGTCGACGCCATCCTGGTGGGTACGCAAACGCTCCTCGTGGACAACCCCCGGCTCACTGCCCGGGACGCGTCCGGCAAACCGGCAGGGAGCCAGCCGCTGCGCGCGGTCATGGGACTCCGGGGAATTCCCGACGACGCCGCCATCCACGGCGACGACGGCCGTGTCCTGCACCTGCCCACCCGGGATCCGCACGAGGCACTGGAGAAGCTCTTCACCGCCGGTGTCCGCCACGTCATGGTGGAAGGCGGGTCCAGCATCCTGAGCGCGTTCCTCGCCGCCGGCCTCGTGGACGAACTGATCGTCTACCTGGCGCCCACCCTGCTCGGGTCCGGCACTCCCGCACTCGGCGACCTCGGCATCACGACCCTCGCCGACGCCCAGGCCTGGGACTGGGACCAGGCCTCCGGGGGAGCCGTGCAGAGCCTGGGCCGGGACCTCAGGCTCCACCTGTTTCCGGGGAGCGCCGAACCGGCCGCAAGAAGTGCCGGGCCCGCCGAATCGGCCGAGGCGCCCTTGCCGGCAGCACCGGCTGCCCCCGAACCCTCTTTATCCCTGACCAGCTCACCCGAATCCTTACCGCACCGCACCGGCGCGGGCACCGCCACAGGAGGCAACTGATGTTTACCGGAATTATTGCCGAACAGGGCAGGGTCCTGTCCGTCGAACGCAACGGCGACGTCAGCGCCACGGTGCGGCTCCATGCGCCCGGCAGCACCGAAGGACTGGCTCTGGGCGGCTCGGTGGCCGTCAACGGAGTATGCCTGACCGCCACCGCGATTGACGGCACGGACTTCAGCGTCGACGTCATGGGCGAGACCCTGGTCCGCAGCACCATCGGCGAGCTCGACGCGGGCGACACCGTGAACCTGGAGCGCTGTGTACCGGCCGGCGGACGCCTGGACGGACATGTTGTCCAGGGGCACGTGGACGGAGTCGGGGAACTCCTCGAGCGGGAGGCACTCGGCAACTGGGACCGCCTGCGGTTCGGAGTGCCCGTGCGGCTTGCCCGGTACATCGCTGAAAAGGGATCGATCGCCGTCGACGGCGTCTCCCTCACCGTGACCGCAGTCAGCGACGCGTCGGAACCGGCGCCGTGGTTCGAAGTGGGCCTCATTCCCACCACCCTGGCCGAAACCGGCCTGGGTGCGAAGAGCCTTGGCAGCAGGGTCAACCTCGAAGTTGACGTGCTGGCCAAGTACACCGAACGCCTGCTCGCCTTCGCCGGGGGCCGCGCCACCGGCGCTGGCACCGCGAATGTCACAACCGGAACGGGGGACTCCAAGTGAGCCAGCTCAAGAACACACCCAAGCTGCACACCAATGAACTGAGCCGCCATGAACTCAACGATGAACCCGGCATCCCTGTGGCAGTGACGACGGGCAGGGTACTGGACCCGATCGAAGACGCCGTCCGGGCCATGGCTGCCGGCCTCCCCGTCCTGGTGGTGGACAACGAGGACCGTGAAAACGAAGGCGACATCATTTTCGCCGCCCAGCACGCCACGCCCGAACTGATGGGCTGGACAGTCCGCTACAGCTCCGGGGTGATCTGCGTGCCGCTCGACGGAGCCCGGGCAGATGCCCTGTTGTTGCCGCCCATGGTCGAAGTCAACGAAGACTCCAAAGGCACCGCCTACACGGTTTCCTGCGATGCGGCCGTTGGCGTCAGCACGGGAATTTCGGCAACAGACCGGGCACTCACCGCCCGCGTGCTGGCGGATCCCGCGAGCCGCCCCGGATCGATCACCCGTCCCGGGCATGTTTTCCCGCTCCGGGCCGTTAACGGTGGAGTGCGTGAACGCCCGGGCCACACCGAAGCGGCCGTGGACCTGTGCCGGCTTGCCGGACTGGAGCCGGTGGGCGTGATCGCCGAGGTGGTGCACGACAACGGAGAAATGATGCGTCTGGACGGACTTCGCGGTTTCGCTGCAGAACATGGATGCCCGCTGATCTCGATCGAGGATCTGGTGGCGTACCTGGATGCAGGGCTGCGGGATGGACAGGCGCCGGTCCCGGCGGGGAATGAGGAGATGCGATGACGGCTTCAGAGGCACGAAAAGACGTTAAGGCCGGGCGCCGGCCGCACCCGGTCAGCGGCGGACCAGTTGTCCAGCTGCCCAGTGAATTCGGGGACTTCGTGGCCCAGGCCTGGACCGACCTGGTGACGGGTGCCGAGCACCTCGCCGTGAGTTCACCGATTCCGCCTGTGGATGGCAAGGCACCGCTGGTCCGGCTGCATTCGGAATGCCTCACCGGGGACGTTTTTGGTTCATACCGCTGCGATTGCGGAGAGCAGCTGGCCTACGCCCTCGAGAAGATCAACGAGGAAGGCGGCACGCTGCTGTACCTTCGCGGACAGGAAGGCCGCGGAATCGGCCTGGCCAACAAGATCAAGGCTTACGCCCTGCAGGAAGCCGGCTTCGATACGGTCGAAGCCAACGAACAGCTGGGCCTTCCCGTCGATGCACGCTGCTACAACGCCGCCGCGCAGATCCTGGCCGAGCTGGGACTGCACGAAGTGCGCCTGCTGAGCAACAACCCGGACAAGCAGAACCGGCTGGCGGATGCCGGCGTCACCGTCGTCGAGATGGTTCCCACTGAGGTCCCTTCACGCGAACAGAACATCCGGTACCTGCAGACCAAAAAAGACCGGATGGACCACCGGCTCGTCCTGGACACCCGGGGCGGTGAACCGGTGACGGCATTGCCGGCCGCCGGCCAGGGGCCTTACCAGCACGAACAAGACTGAACCAGCACGAATAAGACTGACGAAAAAGAACGAAGCAGGAGACTTTAGATGAGTGGACACGGCGCACCGGAGATTGACCTCACAACCCTCAACCCGGCGGAGACGTCCCAGCTGAAACTGGCCATTGTGGCCGCCAGCTGGCACACCCAGATTATGGACGGGCTGCTGGACGGCGCGCTGCGTGCCGCGAAGGACGCCGGAATCAGCGATCCGACCGTCCTGCGGGTTCCGGGCAGCTTTGAGCTGCCCGTGGCCGCCGCCCGGCTGGCCAAGCACTTCGACGCCGTTGTCGCGCTTGGTGTTGTGATCCGCGGCGGAACGCCGCACTTCGAGTACGTCTGCGAGGCGGCAACGATGGGGCTGACCGACGTCAGCGTCAACACCGGCGTTCCGGTGGGTTTCGGGGTGCTCACCTGCGACACCGAGCAGCAGGGCCTGGACCGCGCCGGCCTGCCCGGGTCCAAGGAGGACAAGGGGCACGAAGCCGTCACCGCCGCGCTGGCCACTGCGGTCATCCTGAAGCAGTACAGCTAGGCTTCGCCTTGCTTGCTCCGGTGCCGTGTTTGCTGTGCGTTGCCTCACATCGACGCCGTCATGGAACGGCCCGACAGGCGGCGTCAGGCCCGGAGCAAGTAGGCTGGAGGGCGTGAAGAATTTCGAGACGCTGTTTGCAGAACTGAGTGAGAAGGCAGCCACCCGTCCGGCAGGCTCCCGCACCGTCGCAGAATTGGAGTCCGGAGTCCACGGCATCGGCAAGAAGGTCGTTGAGGAAGCCGCCGAAGTGTGGATGGCTGCCGAATACGAATCCGATGAGGCCGCCGCCGAGGAAATCTCCCAGCTCCTGTACCACCTGCAGGTTCTGATGCTCGCCAAAGGCCTGACCCTGGAAGACGTCTACAAGCATCTGTAGCCATGCTGAGCGTGGCCGATTGCCCGTAACCAAGACTTCCTAACCCAGAAAGACCCCCATGCTGCGAGTTGCCGTCCCCAACAAGGGATCCCTGTCCGAAGCGGCTTCGGCCATGCTGTCCGAAGCCGGCTACCGCCAGCGCCGCGATACCCGCGAACTGGTCATGGTGGACCCGGACAACGACATTGAATTCTTCTTCCTCCGCCCGCGCGACATCGCCGTTTACGTCGGCAGGGGAACGCTCGACGTCGGCATCACCGGGCGTGACCTGCTCCTCGACGCCGAGGTGGAGGCTGAGGAACTGCTGCCGCTGGGCTTCGCGGCTTCGACTTTCCGCTTCGCCGGTCCCGTGGGTGACTTCACCAAAGTGGAAGAGCTCGAAGGCAAGCGCCTGGCCACAAGCTACGACGGCCTCTTGCGCGGCTACCTCGCCGAGCGAGGCATCAACGCCAAAGTGGTCCGCTTGGACGGTGCTGTGGAATCCTCGGTGCGGCTCGGCGTCGCGGACGCGATTGCCGACGTCGTCGAAACCGGGAACACCCTCAAGGCGGCCGGGATGGAAATCTTCGGCGAACCGATCCTCAAGTCCGAGGCGGTGCTGATCCGCCGCACCGGCCAGGAAGGCGCAGCGAACGGCACGGCCAAGGAGATCGAAGTCCTGATCCGCCGGCTGCAGGGTGTGCTCGTGGCCCGGCAGTACGTCCTGATGGACTACGACATCCGCAAGGAACTCGTGGAGCAGGCCGCGGCGCTGACACCCGGCCTGGAATCGCCCACGGTTTCCCCGCTGCGCGACTCCGACTGGGTGGCCGTGCGATCCATGGTGCCGAAGAAGGAAACCAACCGGATCATGGACGAGCTCTACGACCTGGGCGCCCGTGCCATCCTGGTCAGCAGCATCCACGCCTGCCGGATCTGAGCTTGACCGTTTAGGCCCTGCCCGTTTCTGCGGTCTCCACCGCATCTTCCACCAGCGAAATCCTCAGGAGACATCATGGCTGTAGCAGTGCGCGTTATTCCGTGCCTGGACGTTGACGCCGGCCGCGTAGTCAAGGGCATCAACTTTGAAGGTCTACGGGACGCCGGCGATCCAGTGGAACTGGCCCACCGCTATGACAACGGCGGGGCCGACGAGCTCACCTTCCTGGACGTCACCGCATCGTCGGGCAACCGCGAAACCACCTTCGACGTGGTCCGCCGGACTGCCGAGGAAGTCTTCATTCCGCTCACCGTCGGGGGCGGCGTCCGCGGCGTGGCCGAAGTGGACAAGCTCCTGCGTTACGGCGCGGACAAGGCGTCCATCAACACGGCGGCCGTGGCACGGCCGGATGTCATCGACGAAATCACCCGGCATTTCGGGTCCCAGGTCCTGGTCCTGTCCGTGGACGCCCGGCGCACCCGCCCCGGATCCGAGCCCACGGCGTCGGGCTTTGAAGTGACCACGCACGGCGGCCGGCAGGGGACCGGAATCGACGCCATCCAGTGGGCACGCGAAGCCGCGGACCGTGGCGTCGGGGAGATCCTGCTCAACTCCATTGATGCCGACGGTACCAAGGACGGCTTCGACATCGAGCTGATCCGGCTGGTCCGTGCCGCCGTCAAGGTGCCCATCATCGCGTCCGGCGGAGCGGGCAAACCCGAACACTTTCCGCCCGCCGTCGAGGCCGGAGCAGATGCGGTGCTGGCGGCGTCGATCTTCCATTTCGGGCCGCTGGACATGATCTCGCAGGTCAAGACGGCCATCCGCGAAGCGGGCTTCGAAGTCCGCTAGCGGAACTCTCAGGTGGTTGAGCCTGGAACTCTCCGGTCGTTGAGAACCCGGCGGGCATGGCCGAAGCTCAATCAACGGGCTGCTGTTACAGTCCGACTTCGGCTGACTGGAGGAGCGCCACGGCGTCCGGCTGGCCTTCGAAGGTCACCAGCGCGTGGCGGGTGCGCCCATGGGCGTGCATCAGGAGTTCGCCCGGTTCGCCCACTATGGCCACCGATACGGGAGCGCGTTTGGCGACGTGGCGCGGACCGGAAGGCCGCACCAGCACGATGCCCAGGTCCACGCCGCGGTACAGAATGGCTGCGCGTTTGATGAGTTCATCCCACAGGGCGTCGGAGTATGCCTCGTCCAGGGCACGCGGTGCCCAACGGTCTACGGCGCGGCGGACATCCTCGGTGTGCACAAAGTACTCGATGAGGTTGGAGCTCTCGGCCAGGGCCTTGATCCGCAGCGGCGACAACGCCGGGGGACCGGCGCGGAAGGTGTTGACCAGCCGGGTGTAGTCCTCGGTGGTCTTGAGTTTTGCGGCGAGCTTCGCGGTGGCCTCGTCGGAGGCTTTAGCCAGGCTCTTGATAATCAGGCCAAGCCCGACCCCTGCCTTGCGTTCGCGCAGGTAGAGGTGCGCGGCGAGGTCGCGCGTGCGCCAGCCCCTGCAGAGCGTGGGGGAGTCAGGACCGGCCGCCAACAGGGTTTCGGCCAGGACTTCTCGGGACGGATCGACGAAATGCATCACTTGTGAAACTAGCACGAGAGGCGGCGAGTTGCGCACTGGAAGCGCCGCCGTTTTTGACCCTGATCGTCACACTGCGGTGAGGCACTAGACTTGGTCTGATGTCTGAGCAGCCCGCCCCCGCCCCAGTACCTGTCCTGCCTGCCGAAGTGGCGGACGCCCTCAAGCGTGACGCCGCCGGGCTTGTAGCCGCCATCGTCCAGCAGTTCGACACCAATGAGGTGCTCATGCTCGGCTGGATGGACGACGAGGCACTGCGGCGCACCATGACCACCGGGAGGGTGACTTTCTACTCCCGGTCCCGCCAGGAGTACTGGCGCAAGGGTGACACCTCCGGCCACGTGCAATGGGTCAAATCCGTTGCCCTGGACTGCGACGGCGACGCCCTGCTGGTCCGCGTTGACCAGGTCGGAGCGGCCTGCCACACGGGCACGCGCACCTGCTTCGACGGCCGCGGGCTTACCGTGGTAGCCGGTGACGCCGGCATCGCCAGCTAGCACCGTTCAGGCAGGGTGCGGCGCACCCACCACACGATTCAGGCACCACTCAAGAACAGGCGGAAAACCATAGCCATGCAGGACCTTGGAATCATCAGCCCGGGCCTCGAGGAATTCCGGGAGCTCGCCAGCCACAGCCGTGTCATCCCCGTCCGGCTGAAGGTCCTGGCCGACGCCGAGACGCCCATCGGGCTCTACCGCAAGCTGGCGAACGGCCAGCCCGGCACCTTCCTGATGGAATCCGCGGCCGTGGGCGGCTCGTGGTCCCGCTATTCCTTCATTGGCGCGAAGTCACGCGCCACCCTGACCACGAAGGACGGGCAGGCGCACTGGCTGGGCGAGCCGCCGGCCGGAGTGCCGGTCGACGGGAACCCGGTTGACGCCATCCGGGACACCGTGGAAGCCCTGCGCACGGACCGCTTCGAGGGCCTGCCGCCGTTCACCTCGGGCCTGGTTGGTTTCCTCGGCTGGGAAACCGTACGGCACTGGGAAAAACTCACCAGCCCGCCTGAAGACGACCTGGAGCTGCCGGAGCTGGCGTTGAACCTGGTGACGGACATGGCAGTGCACGACAACATGGACGGCACCGTCCTGCTGATCGCGAACGCCATCAACTTCGACAACAGCTCAGAGCGTGTGGACGAGGCATGGCACGATGCCGTGGCCCGGGTCAAGGCACTCCTGGCCAAGGTCAGCACCCCTGTGGAACAGCCGATTTCCGTTCTGGAGCCGGCCGCACTGGACTTTGCTTCAAGCGTCCAGGAACGCTGGAACGAACCCGACTACCTTGCTGCCCTGGACCGCGGCAAGGAAGCGATCGTCGACGGTGAAGTTTTCCAGGTGGTCATTTCCCGCCGCTTCGAAATGGAGTGCGGCGCCGATCCGCTGGATGTGTACCGGGTGCTGAGGAACACCAATCCCAGCCCGTACATGTACATCTTCAGCCTTGAAGATGCCGCCGGCCGGCAGTACTCCATCGTGGGCTCATCCCCGGAGGCCCTCGTGACGGTCACCGGCGACGAAGTCATCACCCACCCCATCGCCGGATCCCGTCCCCGCGGCAAGACCGTAGAGGCGGACAAGGCTTTCGCCGAGGAGCTCCTGGCTGACCAGAAGGAACGCGCCGAGCACCTCATGCTGGTGGACCTGTCCCGCAATGATCTCTCCAAGGTGTGCGTAGCCGGCACAGTGGATGTCACGCAGTTCATGGAAGTGGAGCGCTTCAGCCACATCATGCACCTGGTGTCCACGGTGGTGGGCAAACTCGCCCCGGCAGCCAAGGCCTACGACGTCCTCAAGGCAACCTTCCCCGCCGGGACGCTCTCCGGTGCCCCGAAGCCCCGCGCCCTGAGGCTCCTCGACGAGCTGGAACCGCATCGCCGCGGTATCTACGGCGGCGTGGTGGGCTACCTGGACTTTGCCGGCGACATGGATATGGCCATCGCCATCCGTTCCGCGCTGCTCCGTGAAGGCCGTGCCTACGTCCAGGCCGGCGGCGGCATCGTTGCCGACTCGGTGAACCCGACGGAGGCACTGGAAACCGTCAACAAGGCCGCCGCGCCGCTGCGCGCCGTCCACACGGCAGGGTCACTGCACAACATCACAGCCGACTCCGTTCCGGAGCCGGGCGATGCTGCCGGCACAGACACAGCCGGCCGTTGATGGGCGTCATGGAAGATAAGGCAAGCCAACCGGCCAGGAAACGGGCCGGTGCCCCGGTGTGGGCGCGGAAGTCCACGCTGGTCCTCGTCATAGCCGCGATGGCCCTGGCCGCCTTCGGCACCACAACCCAGACATGGCTGACCGTCCACCTGGACCCGGCCCAGCTGGGCCAGGCCGTCAACAGCCAGGACGGCCTGCAGGTACAGGGGAGCAAAGCGGCCACCACCGTGACCGCGCTGGCACTCGTGGCGCTGGCCGGCGGCCTCGCCGCCTCGATCGCAGGCCGGATTGCCCGCTGGATCATCACGGCGATCATCGTCATGGCATCGGTAGGGATCGTGGCCGCAGCCGTGACAGTGATGGCGGACCCCCTCGCAGCGGCCCAAGGGTCCATCGCCGCCGCCACCGGCATCACCGGCAGCAGCGTCCAGGTGAGCGTCTCAGCCTTCCCGGCACTCGCCGTCGTCGCCGGCGTCCTGCTGGGGCTGGGTGCCCTGCTGATCATTCCGGCGGGCCGGCACTGGAAAGCGCGGACCAAATATGACGCCGCAGCGGCCGGCGCGGCCGGTGCATCCGATGGCCCCGCGGACGAGATCGACAGCTGGGACAGGCTGTCGCGGGGCGACGATCCCACGTAAGCCGGGACCGCCGATGTCCCCGGCCGATGTCCAAGGTGCCGCCAAAAAATGGCAGAATGTAAGCAGTATTCATCCTGAGGAGATTTCCATGAGCAAAGCCACTGTTTCCGCATCCAAATCCGCTGCTGCCCAGAACGTCAACACCGGCGTCGACCACAGCGCAGACCTCGGCCACGGCAACAGCCCGGCCGCCTGGACGTGCGTGATCGTTATGCTGGTGGGTGCTCTCATTGCGTCCATCGCCTTTGTCATCGCCAGCACCCCGATCTTCATTGCCGGCGCGGCAGTCATGGTGATCGGCCTGCTGCTCGGCTGGATCATGCGGAAGGCCGGCTACGGCGTGGACGGCAGCAAGCTGAAGAACTCCGGCCACTAGCAGTGACTGTTCTCGATGACATCAATGCCGGTGCACGGGAGGACATGGAGGCCCGCCGGCGCCTGGTGTCCCTCGCCGAACTGAAGGACCGCGCCGCAGCGGCGGCGCCCGCGCGTGACGCCTGGGCAGCCCTCGGCGGGGATGCCTCGCCGCGGAAGCAGCTGAAGGTCATAGCGGAAATCAAGCGGCGCAGCCCCTCTAAGGGCGATCTGGCGAGCATCGCCGACCCGGCCGACCTGGCCGCCCAATATGCCGACGGCGGTGCGTCCGTTATTAGCGTTCTCACCGAGCAGCGCCGGTTCAGCGGGTCCCTCGCCGATTTCGACGCCGTCCGGAAAGCCGTGGACGTTCCGCTGCTGCGCAAGGACTTCACCGTCGACGAATACCAGATCTGGGAAGCGCGGGCGCACGGTGCGGACCTGGTCCTGCTGATCGTCGCTTCGCTGACCGATGCCGAACTTCGCGACTTCAGCCAGCTCACCCGTGAACTGGGCATGAACGCTCTGGTGGAGACGCACACGGCAGAAGAAATCGAACGCGCCGTAGCGGCGGACGCCCGGATCATCGGCGTCAACGTCCGCAACCTCAAGACGCTCGACGTCGACCGTTCCGTTTTTGCCTCCCTTTCCGGCGGCATCCCTCCGGAGGCGGTCATCGTTGCCGAGTCCGGTGTCCGCGGCGTGGACGACGTCCGGCATTACGCCGCGAGCGGGGCCAACGCCGTCCTCGTGGGTGAAGCGCTCGTGAGCGACGCAACCCCGCGTGAGCGGATTGCCGAATTTACCGCTGCCGGGGCGGAAGCCATCGCAGCACGGGTCTGACGACCGGGGCGCCCGGCATCAGTCTGCTGACGCCGGGTGCCACCCGATTTTTCTTATGAACAGTGGAACAGGATGGTGAGACCGATGGTCGACGCGCCAACAACCGGCTCTGATGAGGGCACCGCGGACGCATTTCTGCAAGGAGACCGGTCCCTGCGCCACGCGCCGGGTCCGTACTTCGGCTCCTACGGCGGGCGCTGGATGCCCGAATCCCTTATCGCGGCCCTGGATGAGCTGGAAGATACTTTCGAAAAGGCCAAGGCCGACCCGGAATTCGTCGCCCAGATCAAGGACCTGAACAAGAACTACTCCGGCCGTCCGTCCCTGCTTACCGAGGCCAAGCGCTTCGCGGAGCACGCCGGGGGAGTCCGCATCTTCCTCAAGCGCGAGGACCTGAACCACACCGGTTCGCACAAGATCAACAACGTCCTGGGCCAGGCACTGCTGGCCAAGCGCATGGGCAAGACCCGCGTGATCGCCGAAACCGGAGCGGGCCAGCACGGCGTGGCCAGCGCAACGGCCGCCGCCCTGCTGGGCCTCGAGTGCGTGGTGTACATGGGCGCCGAGGACTGCCGGCGCCAGGCCCTGAACGTGGCCCGCATGGAGCTCCTGGGTGCCACGGTCATCCCGGTAACCAGCGGATCGCAGACACTCAAGGACGCCATCAACGAGGCGCTCCGCGACTGGGTGGCGAACGTGGACCACACCCACTACCTGCTCGGCACGGCCGCCGGAGCCCACCCGTTCCCGGCGATGGTGCGGTACTTCCACGAGGTCATCGGCGAAGAAGCCCGCGCCCAGATCCTGGAACAGGCCGGCCGGCTGCCGGACGCCGTCTGCGCCTGCATCGGCGGCGGCTCCAACGCGATCGGCATCTTCCACGGTTTCCTGGACGATCCCTCGGTTCGGATTTACGGTTTCGAGGCCGGCGGCGACGGCGTGGAAACCGGAAGGCACGCCGCCACCATCAGCCTGGGCAAGCCTGGCGTGCTCCACGGTGCGCGCTCGTACCTGATGCAGGACGACGACGGACAGACCATCGAGTCGCACTCCATCTCGGCGGGCCTGGACTATCCCGGCGTCGGCCCGGAGCATGCCTACCTTTCGGACATCGGCCGCGTCAGCTACGAACCCATCACGGACGCCGAAGCCATGGACGCCTTCCGGGTCCTGTGCCGGACCGAAGGCATCATCCCGGCCATCGAATCGGCCCACGCCCTGGCGGGTGCCATCAAGGTGGGTCAGCGCCTCGCAGCCGAGGCTGCCGCCGAAGGCAAGCCCGCGGACAGCAAGATCGTGATCGTTAACCTCTCCGGCCGCGGGGACAAGGACGTGGCCACGGCCGCCGAATGGTTCGACCTGCTGGACAAGGATTCCGTTGAGGCCGAGATCGGCAAAGAAGGGGAACAGCTGTGACCGGCGTTCAGGACATCACCAGCACCAGCAAATCGGCAGCCGCCATCGACAAGGCACGCGCTGAAGGACGGGCCGCCCTCATCGGCTACCTGCCCGCCGGCTACCCGAGCGTGGAGGACACCATCGCAGCCGGCATCGCGCTGGCCGAGAACGGTGCCGACCTGATTGAGATCGGGATCCCCTACTCGGACCCCGTCATGGACGGACAGGTCATCCAGGCTGCCACCACCGAGGCCCTCGCCAAGGGTTTCCACGTCCGCCAGGTGTTCGACGTGGTCCGCGGCATCACCAGCAAGACCGACGCCGCCGTCCTGGTCATGACTTACTGGAACCCTGTAGTCCGGATGGGCGTGGATGAGTTCTCCCGCCAGCTGGCCGAAGCCGGGGGAGCCGGGCTCATCACCCCCGACCTGATTCCCGACGAAGCCTCTGAATGGATGGCTGCCTCGGACAAGTACGGACTGGACCGGGTCTTCCTTGTGGCACCGTCCTCCTCCCCGGAGCGCATGAAGCGCACGGTGGATGCCAGCCGCGGCTTCGTCTACGCAGTGTCCATCATGGGCGTCACCGGTGCCCGGACCTCCGTCAGCAGCGCAGCGGAAGGCGTCGTGGCCGCCGCGCATGCGGCAGGTGCCGAACGTGTATGCGTGGGCCTCGGAGTCTCCAATGCCGGCCAGGTCCGCGAGATCGCAGCCTACGCAGACGGCGTGATCGTTGGCACGGCACTGGTCGCCGCCATCCGCGACGGCGGCGTGGACGCTGTCGCCGCCCTGACAAAAGACCTCAGCACCGGCCTGACCAGGGAAGAAGCCTAAACAATGCAGACAGTCCTCCACGCGGCGGCCATGCTCCCCGCCAGCATTCCGAGCCCGGACTGGTCCGGGTTCGATATCCCGCTGCCGTGGGGGTCCCTGCGCATCCACGCCTACGCGCTGTGCATCCTTGCCGGAATCGTTGTTGGCCTGTGGCTGACGTCGGTCCGCTGGACCAAGAGGGGCACGCCGGAGGGCAGTCTGTGGGACATCGCCATCTGGGCGATTCCGTTCGGCATCATCGGCGGCCGCCTCTACCACGTGTTCTCATCCCCGGACGCCTACTTCGGCCCCGGCTTCGACGGCACCGGCGACCTGTCCCTGATTCCGCAGATCCAGCGCGGCGGACTGGGGATCTGGGGGGCCGTACTGCTCGGCGCCGTGGGCGCATGGATCGGCTGCCGCCGTGCAGGCGTCAAGCTGACCGCGTTCCTGGATGCCGCCGCTCCCGGGCTGCTGCTGGCCCAGGCATTGGGGCGCTGGGGCAACTACTTCAACCAGGAGCTCTTCGGCGGTCCCACCACCCTTCCCTGGGGCCTGCAGATCGACGCCGACAATGCTAACTTCCCGGCTGGCATGCCGGCCGACACGCTCTTCCACCCGACATTCCTCTACGAGTCCCTCTGGAACATCGCGGGCGTGCTGATCCTGCTGGCCCTCGACCGGAAGTTCAACTTCCGCCGCGGGCGTTTGTTCTGGCTCTACGCCATGTACTACACCCTGGGCCGGGTCTGGATCGAAGCCATGCGGATCGACGATGCCGAACAGATCAGCCTGTTCGGTATCACCACCCGGCTCAACGTCTGGACCAGCATCTTCGTATTCCTTGCCGCGCTGATCGTGTTCATTGCACTGGGGCTCCGCAAACGCGATGAACCGGACACCCCGTACCTTGCCGGACACGTTCCGGCCGCAAAGGACGGCGACACCGATAGCGAGGGCGGTGCTGCGGCTGACAGCGACGGTGCCCCGGCCGGGGACCGCGAAGACGGCGAACTGGCAGCTGTTCCGGCGGACGGCAAAAGCATCCGGCATTCGGACAAGAGTGTCTCAGATAGTGGGTCCCGTGATAATCTCCCTGATAACCAAAGCGGTCCGGGGCACACTTCCGCCCCAACTGAAGCGGTGACGGATCCAGCCGTCGGCACCAGGCCCGCCCAGGGCCCGCCGGCAGCCGGCAACTCCGCTCACCAGGACTCCGGATCCGCGCCGGACACTGACCGCACCAAGTAGTCAGGGCCGGCAAACCGGGCAGCAGGGCTACCGCCCGCAGCGCCCGTTCCCACAGCGTCGTGGCACCAGGGCCCCGTTCCCGTCAGCACAGAGCTGCCGACGGGTCAAGCCCGGGTCAGGGCCTGCGTAACTGTTAGTTCAGCAGGCCGGGCTGACCTACAATTTCCAGTAAGTAACACTTTGTTGTGCCCATCACACAGGCACCGCGAGTGGGGCCAACGTTGTCCCTTCCATACGCTCGATCAGGAGGAAGGACGTCTCCCATGACCCAAACTCTTCACAGCCCCAGTTGGTCCGAACCGAACCAGCCTGCAGCCGCCATGTCGCCGTTCAAGCGGTTCGCGGCGCTGCCGGAGGCCGGTGGGCTCTACAACCCGGAGCAGGAGAAGGACGCCTGCGGCCTGGCCATCATTGCCACGCTCCGCGGGGAGCCCGGCTATGACATCGTCGACGCCGCCCTGACCGCCCTGCGCAACCTTGAGCACCGCGGTGCCGTAGGTGCCGACGAAGGAACGGGCGACGGCGCCGGACTGTTGATGCAGATCCCGGACGAGTTTTTCCGCGCCGTCACCGAGTTTGAGCTTCCGGCGCCCGGACAGTACGTAGCGGGTACGGCATTCCTGCCGGCCGAGCAGCGCGAAGCCGATGCCGCCAAAGCCGGCATCGAAGGACTCGCAGCCGATGAAGGCCTCACGGTCCTCGGCTGGCGCGAGGTCCCGATCGTGGCCGACCTGGTCGGTGCCATGGCGCGTGCATGCATGCCCTATTTCTCGCAGCCGTTCTTTGCCTCCAGCACCGGGGAAGTGCTGGAGCGGAACGAACTCGATTCCCGGGCCTGGCGCATCCGCAAGCGCGCGCAGAACAAGTTCGGCGTGTACTTCCCGTCGCTGTCCTCCCGGACCATCGTCTACAAGGGCATGCTGACCACCGCCCAGCTTGAGCCGTTCTACCCGGACCTCTCGGACAAGCGCTTCAAGACCAAACTCGCGATCGTCCACTCGCGCTTCTCCACCAACACGTTCCCGTCCTGGCCGCTTGCCCAGCCGTTCCGCACCATCGCCCACAACGGTGAAATCAACACCGTCAAGGGCAACCGGAACTGGATGCGCGCGCGCCAGTCCCAGCTGGCCAACCCGCTCCTGGGTGATTCCCCCGAGGAGCTGTACCCCATCTGCACCCCGGGTGCCTCCGACTCGGCGTCGTTCGATGAAGTGGCAGAGCTGCTCTGGCTGTCCGGGCGTCCCATCACGCACTCGATCATGATGATGATCCCGGAGGCCTGGGAAAACCACGCCACGATGGATCCTGCCCGCAAGGCGTTCTACGAATACCACTCCCTGCTGATGGAACCGTGGGACGGCCCTGCTGCCGTTTCCTTCACCGACGGCAGCCTGGTGGGCGCAACGCTTGACCGCAACGGCCTGCGCCCCGGCCGTTACTGGATCACCGAAGACGGACTGGTGGTGTTCGCCTCCGAGGTGGGCGTCATCGACGTCGAACCTTCCAAGGTGGTCAAAAAGGGCCGGGTTTCCCCGGGCAAGATGTTCCTGGTGGACACCGAAGCCGGCCGGATCATCGACGACGAGGAGGTCAAGGCCGAAGTCGCTGCCGCCAACCCGTGGGCGGAGTGGGTCAAGGACAACCTGATCGACCTCAACGACCTGCCGGAACGCGAACACGTGGTGCACACCGCCGCGTCCGTGAACATCCGCCAGCGGACCTTCGGCTACACCACTGAAGAACTGAAGATCCTGCTGGGCCCGATGGCCCGCACCGGTGCCGAGCCCCTCGGCGCCATGGGGTCGGACACTCCCGTGGCCGTGCTGTCCAAGCGCCCGCGGCTCCTCTTTGACTACTTCGTGCAGTCCTTCGCGCAGGTCACCAACCCGCCGCTGGACGCCATCCGCGAAGAGCTGGTCACGTCCCTGATGTGCGCCATCGGCCCGAACGGCAACCTGCTGGACACCAAGCAGGTCCGGCAGCCGCAGGTCTCGCTGCCGTTCCCGGTAATCAACAACGACCAGCTCGCCAAGATCGCCAACATCGAAACGCCCGACGGCGACAGGATCGCCATGAAGGTCCGCGGCCTGTACCGCCCCGAAGGCGGCGAAAACGCCCTGCGTGCCCGCCTCACGGAAATCTGCGAGCAGGTGTCCGGTGCCATCAACCGCGGCGTGCAGTACGTGGTGCTCTCGGACCGCGACTCAAACGCCCAGTGGGCACCCATCCCGTCGCTGCTGCTGGTCAGCGCCGTGCACCACCACCTGCTGCGCAGCGCCAACCGCACCAAGACCGCCCTGGTGGTCGAAGCCGGCGACGTCCGCGAGACCCACCATGTGGCAGTCCTGATCGGCTACGGCGCCTCCGCCGTGAACCCGTACCTGGCCATGGAATCCGTGGAACAGCTCATCAGCAGCGGCGACGTTGTTGGCGTGACCCCGCAGGACGGCGTCTACAACCTGATCAAAGGCCTCGGCAAGGGCGTCCTGAAGATCATGTCCAAGATGGGCATCTCCACGGTTGCCTCCTACACCGGTGCTCAGACGTTCGAAGCCCTTGGCCTCGGCCAGGAACTGGTGGACGAATTCTTCGCCGGCACCCACTCCCAGCTCGGCGGCGTCGGACTCGACGTCATCGCCGCTGAAGTGTCCGCGCGGCACCAGATGGCCTACCCGGAGGGCGGCATCGAGCAGCCGCACCGCCCGCTGCTCGGCGGCGGCGAGTACCAGTGGCGCCGCGACGGCGAGCCGCACCTGTTCAACCCTGAGACGGTCTTCCGGCTGCAGCACGCCACGCGTGAACGCCGCTACGACATCTTCAAGCAGTACACCCGCGGCGTGGACGACCAGTCCGAAAACCTCATGACCCTCCGCGGCCTGCTGAAGTTCAAGACCGGTGCCCGTCCCGTGGTGCCGCTCGAGGAAGTGGAGCCCGTCTCCAGCATCGTCAAGCGTTTCTCCACCGGCGCCATGAGCTACGGGTCCATCTCCAAGGAGGCCCACGAGACCCTGGCGATCGCCATGAACCGGCTGGGCGGCAAGTCCAACACCGGTGAGGGCGGCGAGGACGTGGACCGCCTGCTGGATCCCGAGCGCCGTTCGGCGGTCAAACAGATTGCCTCCGGCCGTTTTGGTGTCACGAGCCTGTACCTGAGCAACGCCGACGACATCCAGATCAAGATGGCGCAGGGTGCCAAGCCCGGCGAAGGCGGCCAGCTGATGGCGCAGAAGGTGTACCCCTGGGTTGCCCGGACGCGCCACTCGACCCCCGGCGTCGGACTTATTTCCCCGCCCCCGCACCACGACATCTACTCGATCGAGGACCTCGCCCAGCTGATTTATGACGCGAAGCGTGCCAATCCTTCGGCCCGGGTGCACGTCAAGCTCGTCTCCGAGGTGGGAATCGGCACAGTTGCCGCCGGTGTCACCAAGGCCAAGGCCGACGTCGTACTGGTTTCCGGTCACGACGGCGGTACCGGCGCCTCGCCGCTGAACTCGCTCAAGCATGCCGGTGTCCCGTGGGAGCTGGGGCTCGCAGAGACCCAGCAGACCCTGATGCTCAACGGCCTGCGCGACCGCGTGGTGGTGCAGGTGGATGGGCAGCTGAAGACCGGCCGCGACGTCGTGATCGCCGCGCTGCTCGGCGGCGAGGAGTTTGGCTTCGCCACGGCCCCGCTGGTGGTTGAAGGCTGCATCATGATGCGCGTCTGCCACCTGGACACTTGCCCGGTGGGCGTGGCCACGCAGAACCCCGAGCTGCGCGCCCGTTTCAGCGGCAAGCCGGAGTTCGTGGTCAACTTCTTCGAGTTCCTGGCTGAAGAGGTCCGTGAGATCCTCTCGGAGCTTGGCTTCCGGAGCATCGAAGAGGCCATCGGACACGCCGAAATGCTGGACACCCGTGAGGCGATCAATCACTGGAAGGCCGAAGGGCTGGACCTGGACCCGATCCTGCACGGACTCGAGTTCGACGACGACGCCCCGTTGCGGAACCTGACCGGCCAGAACCACGAGCTGGACAAGCACTTCGACCAGCGGCTCATCACCATGGCCGCCGAGGCGCTGACCGACCGCACCCCGGTGAAGATCGCCGTGGACGTCATCAACACGGACCGCTCCGTGGGCACCATGCTGGGCCACGTCGTCACCAAGACGTTCAGCACGGACGTGCTGGCCACGGACACGATCGACATCACGCTGACCGGCACTGCGGGCCAGTCGCTGGGCGCCTTCCTGCCTGCCGGCATCACCCTGCGCATGTTCGGCGACTCGAACGACTACGTGGGCAAGGGCCTCTCCGGCGGCCGCATCATCGTCCGGCCGGACCGCACCAACGTGTTCCAGGCCGAGAGCAACGTGATCGCCGGCAACGTGATCGGTTACGGTGCCACCAGCGGCGAGATGTTCCTGCGCGGCCAGGTGGGCGAACGATTCCTGGTCCGCAACTCCGGCGCCACGGCAGTTGTCGAAGGCATCGGCGACCACGGCTGCGAGTACATGACCGGCGGCCAGACGCTCATCATCGGCCGCACGGGCCGCAACTTCGGTGCGGGCATGTCCGGCGGAACGGCCTACGTGCTGGACCTGCGGACCACCCGCGTCAACAAGCAGGCGCTGGAGTCCGGCGAACTGCAGCTGCGCGAACTGGATGCCGAGGACCGCGACATCGTGCACGGTCTCCTGGTCAAGCATGTCGAAGAGACGGAATCGCTGCACGCGCAGCGTCTGCTCGAAAACTTCGACGACACCGCAGCCCGCATTACCAAAGTCCTGCCGCGCGACTACGCGGCCGTATTGCAGACCCGTCTTGACGCGATCGAAGAGGGCCTGGACCCCGATGGCGAAGAAGTATGGTCTCGAATCCTGGAGGTGACCGGTGGCTGATCCACGCGGATTTCTGAAAGTACGTCAGCGTGAAACCCAGCCGCGCCGTCCCGTTCCCGTCCGCATCATGGACTGGAAGGAAGTCTACGAGGCCCAGGAAAAGGGTGTCCTGAAGAGCCAGGCCGGCCGCTGCATGGACTGCGGCGTACCGTTCTGCCACCAGGGCTGCCCGCTGGGCAACCTGATTCCCGAGTGGAACGACCTCGTGTGGCGGGACAAGGGCGAGGAAGCTATTGAGCGGCTGCATGCCACCAACAACTTCCCGGAATTCACCGGCCGCCTGTGCCCGGCACCCTGCGAGGCGTCCTGCGTGCTGGGGATCAACCAGCCCGCGGTGACCATCAAGCAGGTTGAAGTTTCCATCATCGATCAAGCCTTCGACAACGGCTGGGTCAACCCGCTGCCGCCGACCCGCCTGACGGGCAAGACCGTGGCAGTGGTGGGCTCCGGCCCAGCCGGCCTGGCAGTTGCCCAGCAGCTGACGCGCGTGGGTCACACCGTTGCCGTGTACGAACGCGACGACAAGATCGGCGGCCTCCTGCGCTACGGCATCCCCGACTTCAAGATGGAGAAGGAGCAGGTTGACCGCCGCCTTGAGCAGATGAAGGCCGAAGGCACCCGTTTCCGCACCGGAGTGGCCGTGGGCAGCGACGTGACCTGGGAGCAGCTCCGCCGGCGTTACGACGCCGTGGTGGTTGCCACCGGTGCCACCGTGCCGCGCGACCTGCCGATTCCGGGACGCGAACTCGAGGGCGTCCACTTCGCCATGGATTACCTCGTTCCCGCCAACCGTGTGGTGGCGGGGGAGCAGGTGGAGAACCAGATCCACGCCAAGGGCAAGCATGTGGTGATCCTGGGCGGCGGTGACACCGGCGCGGACTGCCTCGGCACCGCGCACCGTCACGGCGCCGCGTCCGTGACCACGCTGGCGATCGGCAAGCAGCCGTCCGTGGAACGCACCCCGAACCAGCCCTGGCCCACGTTCCCCACGCTTTTCGAGGTGGCGAGTGCGCATGAAGAAGGCGGCGAGCGGACGTATCTGGCCTCCACCGTCGAGTTCGTCGGCGAAAACGGCAAGCTCACCGGCGTGAAGGTTGCCGAGACCGAATTCGTGGACGGCAAGCGACTCCCCAAGGCGGGCACCGAGCGGATCATTCCCGCGGACCTGGTGTTCCTGTCCTTGGGATTCACCGGTGCGGAGCCTGCTGGCATCACTGATCAGGTCCACGCCGACTTCGACGGCCGCGGCAACGTGGCGCGTGACGGCTACTACATGACGAACACCGAGGGTGTGTTCGTTGCCGGTGACGCCGGCCGCGGACAGTCGCTCATCGTGTGGGCCATCGCCGAAGGCCGCGCCTGTGCTGCGGCGGTAGACAAATTCCTGATGGGAACTACGATCCTGCCTGCCCCGGTTGCCCCAACCGACCGGGCGATCGCCGTTCTCTAGTCGCGACTCTGCAGTCACAATCGGGGGACCACGGAAGTTCACCAGCGGTACAACTTCAATCCAGAAACAGACCAATAGGGTAGGTATATGAGACGCGCAAAAATCGTGGCAACGTTCGGACCGGCTATTTCCAGCTTCGAGAACACCCTCGCAGTTGTTGAAGCCGGCGTGGATGTTGCCCGCATGAACATGAGCCACGGCGACTACTCGGTGCACGACGTGACGTACGAGAACGTCCGCAGGGCATCGAAGCAGCTCGGCAAGCCCGTGGCCATCATGGCTGACCTCCAGGGCCCCAAGATCCGCCTGGGCCGCTTTGTTGACGGCCCGCACGAGCTGGCCGTCGGCGACATCTTCACCATCACCACCGAAGACGTCCCCGGCACCAAGGACATCTGCTCCACCACTCTCAAGAGCCTGACCGACGACGTCAACGTCGGCGACGCGCTGCTGATCGACGACGGCAAGGTCGCCCTGCGGGCCCTTGAGGTCGACGACGTCAAGGTGGTCGCCCAGGTGACTGTCGGCGGCATGGTCTCCAACAACAAGGGCATCAACCTGCCCGGTGTTGCCGTCAACGTCCCCGCGCTGAGCGAAAAGGACGAGGACGATCTGCGCTGGGCCATGCGCCGCGGCGTGGACATGGTTGCCCTGTCATTCGTGCGTGACGCTTCGGACATCAAGCGCGTCCACGAAATCATGGACGAAGAGGGACGCCGCGTGCCGGTGATCGCCAAGATCGAGAAGCCGCAGGCCGTTGAGCAGCTGCACGAGATCATCGACGCCTTCGACGCCATCATGGTGGCCCGTGGCGACCTCGGTGTGGAGCTGCCGCTCGAAGAGGTGCCGATCGTCCAGAAGCGCGCCATTGAACTGGCCCGCCGCTGGGCCAAGCCGGTCATCGTCGCCACCCAGGTGCTTGAGTCCATGATCGACAACCCGCGCCCCACCCGTGCAGAGGCTTCGGACTGCGCCAACGCCGTGCTCGACGGCGCCGACGCAGTTATGCTTTCCGGCGAGACGAGCGTGGGCAAGTACCCGATCGAGACCGTCAAGGTCATGGCACGGATCATCGAATCCACCGAGGTCCACGGCTTGGAGCGCGTACCCCCGCTGGGCACCAAGCCCAAGACCCGTGGCGGCGCCATCACCCGTGCCGCCGTCGAAATCGCCGACCAGCTGGACGCCAAGTACATCTGTGCGTTCACCCAGTCCGGTGACTCGGCCCGCCGCCTCTCCCGCCTGCGTCCGGTCCGTCCGGTCTTCGCGTTCACTCCGGTGGAGCAGGTGTGGAACCAGCTCGCACTGACCTGGGGCATCCAGCCGGTCCTGGTCCCCATGGTGGACCACACCGACGAGATGACCGCGCAGGTGGACCGCAGCCTGCTGGAACTGAACCTGGTGGAAGACGGCGACCTGGTGGTTATCGCTGCCGGTTCGCCTCCCGGAAAGGCCGGTTCGACCAACTCGCTGAAGGTGCACAAGGTGGGCGACCTTACCGACACCGGCCGCTCCGGCGAAGGTGTTAGCAACAAGGAAAAGCTCGGACCCTGGCCGGAAAAGAAGAAGAAGGCCTAGTACGTCCCCTGCGTGCGGCGCGAGCCGCACGCAGAACAAAAGGGAGGCTCCCCGCCGATTGGCGGGGAGCCTCCCTTTTTGTCTTGCTGCTAACCCGGTAGTGCCGGGTGGCAGGCCCCCGGCAGGCCGTCGTCGTACGTGGCCGGCCGGGGCCGTGAGCTTAGTTGACCTGGTTGATGATGGTTTCGGCGACCTCGCGCATGCTGAGGCGGCGGTCCATAGAGGTCTTCTGGATCCAGCGGAAGGCCTCGGGTTCGGTAAGGCCCATCTTGGTGGTGAGCAGGCTCTTGGCGCGCTCTACGAGCTTGCGGGTGGCGAACTGCTCCTGGAGGTCCGAGACCTCGTTTTCCAGGGCCTTGATCTCCTCATGGCGGGAGAGCGCGATTTCCAGGGCGGGGATCAGGTCCGCGGGGGTGAACGGCTTGACCACGTAGGCCATGGCACCGGCGTCCCGGGCGCGCTCCACGAGTTCCTTCTGGCTGAAGGCGGTAAGGAGGACTACGGGGGCGATGCGGGCCTTGACGATCTTCTCGGCGGCGGAGATGCCGTCCATGACCGGCATCTTGACGTCCATCAGGACGAGGTCAGGCTTGAGTTCCTCGGCGAGCTGGACGGCCTTCTCGCCGTTGTCCGCTTCGCCGATGACATCATAGCCCTCGCCCCGGAGGATTTCGATGATGTCCAGGCGGATAAGGGTCTCGTCCTCGGCGACAATAACGCGGCGCGCCGGCTGGGTGTTGGGGTTTGACTCCGTCTGTTCTGACACGGGAACTCCTTGAAAGGTACGGCGGGAACTAGTCCATCTTAGTTGTGCCCGCCGCTGTACTTGGAACTGCTTGGGTTCGTTGCGGCTTCACTGGCGCGATTCTGGAATTCAGCCTATCTGCATGTAGAGTAATTTCGCGCACTGGAAGCGATCGCGTTGCTCACAACGTAGCTGTGAGCCTAAGATTGTTACTCCGTGTAATCCGCGCCCGAGTGGCGGAATTGGCAGACGCGCCGCACTCAAAATGCGGTATCGAAAGGTGTGTGGGTTCGAGTCCCACCTCGGGCACAGTGTTTTCCCTGTTCAGGGGCCTGTTGGCCTCTGAGTGTGCACAAACTGTTCACTTATAGGCCCCTTCGGGGGCCTTTTTTGTTGGTGGCCGGCTTGCTCCTTGCATCGCTGGTCGGTGCTTGTTACTTCTTCATTGTCGTCCGCGGGGCAGGCGACATGACCGGTCCTGGCTGTGGAAATCTTCGCTGCTTTGCAGTTGCTTTCCCCGTGGGCTTCCATGACGTGGCCAGGTCCTGCTCGCGTCCAACGGGCCGCCCCAGTGACGCTGGCTTCTGCTGCCGTCGTAGACGGATTCGGCGTTGATTTGGCTGGATTGGTGGCACTCGGCGGGAGCCGGACGCGCTGCTGAGGGTCGTGCCGCGCTTCGTGCCCGGGATGTTCCTGACGACCTTCTCCTCGTACATGTGCCGACCAACCGTTTTGTGGTCGTGGAACTAAAGTCTGGCAAATTCAGACCCGAGCACCTTGGTTATGCGCAGCAGGATGTTATGCAACGGTCGTCGTTCGCGCTGGCTTGTTGAAGGCACTCGCAGGGTTTCTTGGCATAACGCCCGGCTGTCTTGGCGGTGAGCGTCCGAGGTTTGTTAGCCAGGTGAGCATGTCTTTGTCCTGGTGCCAGTGGGGCATGGCATCGGGCGGGGTGAGGTTGGTGAAGGCGCCTTGGAGCGGTTGTCGTTTCATCTCTCCGTCGATGCGGGCATAGATCTCGGTGGTTTTCAGGTCTGACGCGCCGAAGGCCGGCGGACAACGCTACTCATGGCGATCGCTCCAAGCCGTTCCCAGCGCCGCCGGGGGGCTGTACGATACGGCGGCTTCCCGCGACCCGATCACAAGAAGCGTGTCGGGCATGTAGGTCGGCTGGCCGTCCAGCAGTTCGCCCAGCGCTATGACCAGGTTCGCACCGGAGGCGAATCGGAGATTGATCGCCCATGGAAGGTCACTGGGCGGATCCGAATGAGAGAACGTGCAAGCGGTGAGGCGCTCCCCGATAAGGCCGCCCCACCGCTCGGAGACGTCGGTGATCGTTAGCTCCGGACTGGGGTCGGCTTCGCTGGGCCCGCCCTGGACGAGGCCTTCGTTCTCCGCGTCGGTAGACCAATGGATCCGCGTCATTGGTGACGTCCGCCAATGCAGTGTTACCGCCATGGCGACCTCATCAATGTGCGCGGTGGCCTCCTCCCAACCCAACAGCTCGTAGTCCACGCTCGACAGTACGTCACCGAGAGGCAGGATGAGATCGGTCATGGCCTGAAAACCCCGAAGTATTGGAACACACCGTCTGCATCGAACGCAGCACCGCGGCCGTCTGGAGCAATGTAATAGCGCCCTCCGGAGAAGTTGCCACCAGTAATCCCTCGCGTGACCGTTCCCAGGGTGGTCAGGATGTCATCCGGCCGCGTCAAAGAGCTGCCGACCTGCCCAGACAGCCTCCTGAGGGTCGTCGGTGAGCCAGGCGCCAAGCGCATAGGCAGCAGCTGGCGGCCGCGAACGCCCTCTTTGCCGAGCGGTCAAGTGGCTCGAGCCGCAGCTTCAGCAACTTTTCATCGTATTTGAGCATGTCTGATCCCCTGAGCACGATCGTTTACCGGTGGTCGAAGCTTATGGGCCTGGCTCGACGACGGCTAGAGGTGTGACGCCCATGTGCAGGATCGGTGGTTCCGTGGGGGTGGCTCCGGTGGTGAAGCTTTGCATAACGTTCCAGCCTTGAAGAGTGACGCATAAGCGCCACCACTCAAGGCTGGAGGGATGCAATGGAGGACCAGATTGTCACCGTCGCCGATCTCGTGGGGGCGATCATCGTGGAGATGGAGCGACGTAATTACAAGCCGTCTGTCATCACGCAGTACCGCATCGTGTGGGACAAGTTGTGCAGGCATTCAGGCGCGATGCCGGCAGATGCTTTCAGCGTCGAGCACGGCATGGACTTCTTGGAAGACGTGCTCCACATCCGCTCGCACCCGCTGAGCGAGGCGACCTCGTATCGGTGGATGAAGGCGATCTACTTGCTGAGCGACTTCAAGCGGACCGGCGTCCTGACGCTCCGCAAGCCTGGACGGGAGTTCGTGTTCAGCGGCGCAGCCGCCGCCCCGTTCCAGGCGTACGTGGCCAGCGCGGGGGACTCACCATCGCGGCTCATTGCCGCGCTGGTGCACTTCACTCCGGGAGCGCGGACCAACTGGCATTCCCATCCGCTCGGGCAAACTCTGCACTGCACTGAGGGTGCCGGGATCGTGGCAACACGTGATGGCACCGTCATCCTCATGCGGCCGGGAGGGTGTCAGATTGATTGTGTAGGAGGGATGTAGCCGGTGGGGTGATTGGAGAATCATTGTGGCTATGACTGAACCCCGTGAAGTGCTTCCGGAGGAGCTGGCACGCAGGGCTGCGGCGGCCGGGAGCATGGATGCTTTGAAGGCCTCCGGCGCCTTTGATGAGCTGATGGCGCAGATCGATTCCGGCAGGCTCGAGCTCGATGGCAAGGACGGTTTTGTCCAGCAGCTGATCAAGGCCTCTCTCGAACGCGGGCTGCAAGCCGAGCTGACCGGGCACCTGGGCTATGACAAGGGTGATCCGGTCGGACGGTTCCTGCCCAATTCGCGCAACGGGTCGTATCCGAAGACGCTGGGGACTTCTGCCGGGGACGTGGACCTGGCTGTGCCGCGGGACCGTGACGGGTCGTTCAGCCCGCATCTGGTTCCCAAGGGTGCGCGCCGGACCGCCGGCCTGGATGACATGATCATCAGCCTTTACGCCGGCGGGATGACGGTCCGCGACATTGCCCATCATCTGGAGTCCACGCTCGGAACCGAGCTGTCCCAGGAGACCATCTCGAAGATCACCGATTCGGTCCTCGATGAAGTGCTGGAGTGGCAGAAACGCCCACTGGATCCGATCTATCCGATCCTCTATCTGGACGCGATCGTCATCAAGGTCCGTGACGGGCACCAGGTCCAGAACCGTGCCGCGCACATCGCCGTGGGCGTGGACATGGAGGGCATCAAGCACGTCCTGGGCATCTGGGTCGAGGCCAGCGAAGGCGCGAAATCCTGGGCCGGCGTCTGCGCGGAACTCGCCAACCGCGGCATCAAAGACGTCCTCATTGTCTGCTGCGACGGGCTCACCGGGTTCCCCGAGGCTGTCGCCGGGACGTGGCCGGCGGCGACGGTCCAGACCTGTGTGGTGCACCTGATCCGCGCCTCGATGCGGTTCATCAGCTATCAGGACCGGAAAAGGGTCGCAGCGGCTCTCAGGCCGATTTACACCGCCCCGACCGCCGACGCCGCGCAGGACGAACTCGATTCCTTCGAGGCCTCCGAGCTCGGACGGAAATACCCGGCAACGGTGCGGACCTGGCGCAACGGCTGGGAGAAGTTCACCCCGTTCCTGGCTTTCCCGCCGCCGGTGCGACGGATCATCTACACAACCAACGCCATCGAGTCGCTCAACTACCAACTGCGGAAGATCATCAAGAACCGCGGACACTTCCCCAACGACCAGGCCGCCGTGAAACTGCTCTGGCTCGCCATCTGCAACATCGAAGACAAACGCGCCAGGGAACGGTCCAAACTGGACTCAAGGACCCGCAGCAACCGGAAGAGTGTAGAAAAACTCGTTGAAGGAACCTTCACGCAAGGTTGGAGTGAAGCCCTCGGCGTCCTCGTTCTGAACTATCCCGACCGGCTCGGACCTTACCTGAACCGATGAGCCAGCACCTCACTTACACAAAGAACTTGACAGGCTCGCGGCCCGGGGGACACCGTCCACACTCCTGCCGGAGAAGAACACTGGCACGGTGCTGCGCCCGAGAGCCTGATGACACATCTGGCCATGGTCGAACACGAAAACGGACAAAGCGCCAGATGGCTTGAACCCGTCAGTGACACCGACTACGCAGCAGCCCACCAACAAGCAACCCGATAGATCCCGAACCTCCATCCACCCGAAGCAAAACCATGCAAACCGTGACCCTGAACAACGGCGTCGAAATGCCTATCCTGGGCTTTGGCGTCTTCCAAATCCCCGACGAGGAAACCCAGGCCGCCGTCGAAGCCGCCCTCGAAGCCGGCTACCGGCACCTGGACACGGCGGCCTCGTACCTCAACGAAGCAGCCGTGGGCGCAGCGATCAAGGCCAGCGGCATCTCCCGCGACGAACTGTTCGTCACCACCAAACTATGGATCCAGCACGCCCCCACCGGCAGCGTTGAAGAGGACACAAAACGTGCCTTCGAGAACTCCCTGAACCGGCTCGGCCTCGACTACGTCGACCTGTACCTGATCCACCAGCCCCTGGGCGACTACTACAGCGAATGGCGGGCCTTGCAGGAGATCAACAAGGAAGGCCGCGCCCGCGCCATCGGTGTCTCGAACTTCCACCCCGACCGGCTCGTGGACCTCATCGATCACAACGAGATCATCCCCGCCGTCAACCAGATCGAAACCCACCCGTTCCACCAGCGCGAAACCGACCAGGCGCTGATGCGCGAACGCGGCGTCCAGATTGAATCCTGGGGTCCCTTCGCCGAAGGAAAGAACAACCTGTTCACCGACCCGGTTCTGAGAGCCATCGCCCAGGCCCACGGCAGATCAGTCGCCCAGGTTGTCCTGCGCTGGCTCATCCAGCGCAGCATCGTAGTCATCCCCAAGTCCGTCCGGCCGGAGCGCATGGCCCAGAACCTGGACGTCTTCGACTTCACACTGACCGACACGCAGATGCAGCAGATCGCCGCCCTGGACACAGGAGCCAGCCTCTTCTTCGACCACCGCGACCCCGCCATGGTCAGCTGGCTCGGCGGACGACGGATCGACTGATCCCAGCCCCCATGACCACACTGCACGTCGTTGGCCGACGCTCGATGCTCAAAATTGGGGCCGGAGCGCTGGTCAGCACACTTGCCGGCGCCGCCATATCGGGATGCGCCCCACCAAGAACTGACCCGGAAACCACAACCATGCCTAAGCCAGATGCCCGCTCCGCACCGAATACCCTCGTTCCCCCGGGAAACAGCAGCCGAATCCTGCTGGTCTACTTTTCACGTGCAGGGGAGAACTACTACAACGGCGGCCGCACCAACCTCACCGTCGGTAACACCGAAGTCCTCGCCGGCATGATCCGGGACCGGACAGGCTGCGACGTTCACCGGATCGAGGCGGCTGATCCCTACCCGGACAGTTACGACGCCACGGTGGCACAGAACGTCCGCGAGCAGAACAACGACGCCCGCCCCGGCATCGCCAACCCGCTGTCCTCCATAGGAGGATACGACACCGTGCTCCTTGCCAGCGGAATCTGGAACGTCAGGGCACCGATGATCATGACCACGTTCGCCGAAAGCCACGACTTCACAGGCAAGACCATCCATCCCGTCACCACCCACGCCATGAGCGCGCTGGGAACCACGGAACGTGACTACGCCCGATCCTGCCCAGGCGCCGTCATCGCCGAAGGGCTCGCCGTACGGGGCGAAGAAGTCCAAAACGCAGGGGCGGACGTCGACTCGTGGCTTCGCCGCACCGGCCTCCTTCAAACCTGACCGCACGCCACATCATCAAGCCGCCATTCACCCGGAAGGACCATCCTCATGACCGACACGAACCAGACCCGCGCCCAACAGCTCATCGGCGACTTCGCCCCCAAACTCGTCGAACTCACCGACGGCGTACTCTTCGGAGACATCTGGGAGCGCACCGAACTCTCCCCACGGGAACGCAGCCTCATCACGGTTGCCAGCCTCGTCACCAGCGCAAGCACCGACCAGCTCCGCGGACACCTCGCCCGGGCCCAGGTCAACGGACTGACAGAAACCGAACTCAAAGAAGCCATCATCCACCTGGCCTTCTACGCCGGCTGGCCCAAGGCCATGCAGGCAATCATGGTCGCCAAGGAAGTCTTCAAAAACTAATCGACGGCCCACATCCGGAGGACCTCCCGGTGTGGGAACCGTGCGGGACTGTCTGAATAGCGGTGGATCCGGGGCTGGCCTGACACGCCGGGTGTTGCCTGGCGGAGGCCTGATCATGAGCGGAACCATGAGATCCCATGGCGACTGATGTGGATCAGCAAGATTTAGCGAAGCGCCTCCTGGCCCAGGCCTGCGTTGAACGCCGATATTGAACCTTCCGTCACAATGGCGAAGCCCGCGTGATACCCGGTTAAGAGTGGGAATGTGGCAAAACGAGAGTGTGGACAATGTCCACTCTTGGCTTCGTACTCGGTCGTACATCGGTCGGACCGGTGGGGGAGCAGGGCGGCATGACGCTAAGAGATTCTGTGGCATGCCGCAACACGGCTCTGCGCCCGGCGGGAGCGGCTCGGTGTGCCGGGACGCTCGACCTTGGTTGCTGCCAAGTGGGTAAACCGCCTCGACACCGACTGAGGGATGCACGCCCCCATCTGTGTCCCGTCCAGGATTAGAAGTGCTTGGATGTAAATGGCTGGTTGTCGTCGCTGCTGGTGAGCCTCAGTTCCCAGGACGACTCGAGTCGAGTCAGCTGGCTGGCCGCCAGCGCTTGCGCAGATTTTTCTGCCGATATGAGCGCTCGGGTGAGCGGGTTGACGAAGAGTGTTTCAACTATTGAGCCGACGCCACGGCCGCCGAAGGCGAGGTTCTCGACGGCATTTTCTTCGATGGTGTTTGAAACGTCCGGGAGTATCCGCAGGGTGATGCCATGGCGTGTTTGCACGCGCCGGATGACGGCGGAGAGGTATTTTCGGACGAGCTCGCGTGCGACCGCTTCGGAGATGAAGTCGAAGACGACGATGTTGTCTCCGATGCGGCTTAGTAGCTCGGGGCGCTGGAGTTGTTCAGTGAAGTGCACTTCAATGGCACGTCGGACCTTCGCTTCGGTGTCGCGGTAGGGGTCGCCCCAGCGGGCGAAGTTATCGGACGCGCCAGCTTCGCTGGATGACCGGTAAGTGCCGAGATTGGAGGTGAAAACGATGACAGTCTCACTGAAGTAGACGGTTTCGCCAGATCCGTCGGTCAAACGGCCGTCTTCCAGAATCTGCAGGAATTTATCGAGGATCCGCGGGTGCGCCTTTTCAATTTCATCGAACAGGAGGATGGAGAAAGGTCGATCACGCACAGCGTTTGTCAGCTCGCCTCCGGCGGAGTGGCCAACGTATCCCGGAGGTGCGCCGATCAGCCGCGCTTCGCTGTGCTCAGCCGAAAATTCACTCATATCAAAGCGGATATAGGCGTCCTCGGCTCCGAACAGTGTCTCGGCGAGGGCTTTCGCGAGCTCGGTTTTGCCCACACCGGTGGGACCCGCGAAAAACAATATTCCTTGCGGCCGCCCGGAGGCGTTTCCGACGTGCGCCCCGGTCAAACCCATCGCTGACCGGGTGAGAACGGTGAGGGCTTGTTGGATCGCCCTTGGCTGCCCGAGAACGCGCCGGCCGATGCTGTCGGTTCCCCGTTTGAGGCGCTGAAGGAGCAGTGGATCTCCCCACGGGCTCTCCAGGACGCCGAGCCGGTAGCTTCTGAGCGCCTCATCGATTCGTGTGATGTCTATTCCCTGCTCGATGGCCAGTGTGACGACGCTGTCGATCTCGCGGAGGGTCATGCCTTGCGAGAGATCTGCCAGGACGGTCTCTGCGGCACTTGCCGCCGCGGCGTCCGTCCTTGCCGGGTCATCCATGCGGCGAAGAAAGAGCCCGGCGCCTGACTTGCGTAGCCCGAGGGAGGGCAACGGAATATGCACTAGACGCACGCCGGATGCGCGAGACAGCCATTGTGGTGCGTCCTGGGCCTCGTCGGCGAGCCAAAAAATGCCGCAGTCGAACCGCCCCGGGTTGTTCCTGAGCTGGTCTTCGCCGTCATTGCTGTTGGCACGTTTTTCTGCGGCGGCAAACAACCCCCGGAGGTCCGGGCCGGCGTGTGGTTCCTCTGCCCACAGACGGGACGCATAAGCGATGACCACCGCGACCCGGGGAGCTCCCGGCGCGCGAGCATTTCTGATCAGGTCTGCCAGCCGGCCTGTTGTTGAGGCTGTGGCACGCCCGAGATGTGTTGAGGAGAAGAATGACTCCGGATCCACTTCGGTTCCGTGGTACTCCAACCGGATACCGTCCACTGGATCATACGAGTAGACGAGGTCGTAGCGACGACGGATCAACAGACCGACGATCACCTCGGATGTGGTCAGCACATGAGCCGCAGAGTCCGCAGACTTGCGAACGAGGTGAATGTCCCGGATGTTTCCGGCAACGATGAACTGGGATGTCACGGGAAATGCAAGGTCGATTTCGCGGACCCATGCGGGTAGCCCAGGTTGATGCACCAACGAGTCCATCAGAAACCCAGCCTCGCGCGGGCCATGCGATGGGCCTCGTGGGTCGCTCCATCCAGCGGCGTGCGGGTTCCGACGACAACGTCGACGCGGTCGAGGCTTAGGCCGGGGACGGTGACGGAGAGGTATTTCACCAACGGTTTCAGGCCGGCGAGAGGGCCACCCAGAACGACGGCGCTTGGATTCAGTAGCGTCACCATGTTCGCGATGGCTACAGCCAGATTGTCCAAGGCTTCACGAGTGCTCGGCGCGGGCCCGGGTCCGGAGAATAGTTCCTTGGACGCTTCCAGGTCGAGACCGTAAGCCCTGGCCGAGTTTCCGAATCCGAGACGCGTCAGGGTTCGGGTGAGATCTTCGCCACCGGGTGCCCGCAGGTGACCAATTTCCCCTGCGAGGCCCCGCGCGCCGCGCTGGAGGTTTCCGCCGAGAAATAGTCCGGCTCCGAGGCCCGCACCTAGATAGACGAACAGGAAATCGTCCACGTCCATCATTTCGCCGACGGAATGCTCGGCCAGGGTCGCCCAGTTCACGTCGTTGTCAACCTTGGTTTCTGCGGCTTGGATGTTCAGGTCACGGACCGGATTGAAATGACCGGCCGGAAAAACCGAATCGGCCATCGGAATGATGTCGCCGGTCCTGCGGTCCACGGGATCCGCAACAGAGATAGCGACCGCGAGCAACGGTGTGGGTGTGGCCTTCACAATGGATTCCAGCAGGCGGCTGGCGACGGCGATCACGTAGTCACTGCTGGCATCGTGCGGCAGCGGTTCGGTCTTGTCGAAGGCCATTGTTCCGTCCAGCCGGACGGAACGCGCAGCGACGAAGGCCGAATCCAATGCCAGGGAAACTGAGTGGCCTCGGTCCGGGTTGATCCCATACAGGGCCGCGACGCCTCCACGCTTTCCTTCCCGGACACCCGTTGAAACAATGACTCCAGCGTCCTCCAGCCGCCGTGCAGCGTCCGAGATCGCGGGCTTTGAGATCCCGGACAATACCGCGATATCCGACCGGGACAAGGGAACGTCCGACTCACTCAAGAGCGCCAGGAACCGGTTTTCAGTGATGGTGGCGAGCAATCCCGGCCGCGGCGATGCTTCTGTTGAGGAAGACATAATTCCCTTTCAGTAAGGAGTCTTTACTCAATCATAGGCGTTGCGCTATTATCGATTCAAGCAGTTCAGTAATGAGTGATTACTGAATCTGAGGAACTACGAGGAGACCACACATGAATGCACCGGAGCAGACAAGCTGGGAGACCCAGCCCGAGGATGTGCCGGCGGCGATCCGGGCAGTGAAGAAAAAACTGCGCGCGCAAATCGGTGACGTTAACGCGCTCTTTGCGACAATCGAAGCCGCCGTCGCGGAAGAAGTTGCCGACATCAAGGCAGCGAAGGCCCGCGGCGAGAACGTATGGCCCATCGTCAACTACACGGACATTGAAGATGGAACCGTGCCACAGCAGACCCTTGACCTGATCCGGCGGCGCGGTTGCGCCGTGGTGCGCGGACAGATCCCGGCACAGACAGCCACGGACTGGGACCAGTCTTTGGTCGACTACGTCGACAGCAACAACTTCGAAGAGAAGTACCGTGGCCCGGCAGACAACTTCTTCGGCAAATTGAAGGCATCAAAACCCGAGATCTATCCGATCTACTGGTCGCCGGCACAGATGGAAGCGCGCCAGCACGAACACACCGCCAAGGTGCAGAGTTTCCTGAACCGGCAGTGGAAGAGCGAGTCCCAGGGAGTGACCTGGTTCGACCCGGACCAGGACACGATGTACCCGGACCGGATCCGCCGCCGTCCGCCGGGAGCGTCCTCGAACGGACTTGGCGCGCACACCGACTCGGGCTCGGTCGAGCGCTGGCTCACCCCGGCCTACCAGAAAGTGTTCTCCTCCCTCTTCCATGGCGACTTCGCCTCCTACGACCCGTGGGACGCTGCCTATAGGACGGAGGTCGATGAATATCCGTCATCGACGATGTGCAGCGTCTTCCGCAGCTTCCAAGGCTGGCTCGCAATGTCCCAGATGCAACACGACCAGGGTGTACTCCACGTAGTGCCCATTCCAGCGGCCATGGCCTACATGCTCATCCGGCCGCTCCTCGACGACGTGCCGGAAGACTCTCTCTGCGGGGCTGAGGCCGGTATGGCCCTGGCAGCAGATGAGCAGTGGCATCCGCTGCTCATGGAGGCAGTCTCCGGCATCCCGGACGTCGAACCCGGGGACTCCGTCTGGTGGCACTCCGACCTCATCCACAGTGTGGAGCCGGTTGAGAACCAGAAGGGCTGGGGTAACGTGATCTACATCCCTGCCGCGCCGATGTGCGCGAAAAACGCCGCTTATGCCGAGAACGTCGCCGAACGCTTCCGCCTCGGCGAAAGCCCCACGGACTTCCCCAAAGAAGACTACGAAACCGACTGGGAAAACCGCTTCAAAGAGGACGACCTCAACGAAATCGGAGCCAGGGGACTCGGGATCACGAGACGCGCGAAGCCGGCGGACAGGGCCGCATCAATCTGACGCGCACCGAATCCGCCATGCACTAGCAGAAGCCCGGACCGCACTGGTCCGGGCTTCTGCTGTGGACGTGAGAAGTCTTAGCGGGGCAATTGTCTGTCATGGAATAGGGTCAGTGCCTCAACCACCAAGTCGTGGTCCGCTTTCTGCGGGAGACCGGAAACCGTCGCCGTTGCCACTGGTCCCGTTCCCTTTACGTAAACGGGGAACGCTCCGCCGTGGGACGCATAACGCGACTGATCAAACCAGTCGTTGTCTTCCATCCTTCCGCCGCTCAGCCGGCCCCGGAGTCCGATGAGGAAGGACGGTACTTCATATCGTTCCGCTGTTCGGCTCTTTCGTTCGATCCAAAGTCCGTTGTCCCGGGTCGCCCCCGGCAATGAAACATGGAAAAGAATATGCTCACCCCTGCGGATGTCGATGGCTATCGGGAGGTTGCGCATGGTTCCCAGCTCCACGAGCAGCATTCCAAGGTCGAGGGCATCGCCGGAACTAAATCCTGGGAACTGAAGTGCCGTTATCTCATTTTCGATCCGGCTTATCAGCGACCGCAGCGACGCTTCTGGTTGGGCGCCCCGACAGTCAGGGTCGAATTCGTCCGTTTCCACGGGTAGATCGGGCCTAGGTTGTTGGTGAACCATTAGCGCAACTTTCTGTTTTGAAGGAGGCCGTCCCGGAATCATGTCCTGGGACGCCATGTCACTGTGGACGAGCGGATTTTGAGTTGTGGCTGGATGAGGCTTAGTTGTGCGGGAATGTCGGCATTGCCGTCAGTGAGGCGCTTCAGGAGCAGCTCGGTGCCTTTCGCTCCAACCTGCTGCGGGAAGCCCGCGACCGATGTCATAGGGGGGACCTGCCCTGCGGCAATGCGGGTGTCGTCGAAGGAAGCGACAGCAATATCCCGCCCGGGTTCGAGTCCCCGTCGGCGCAATTCCTCGTAGACACCCTGAGAAATAATGTCGCTATAAGCGACAACCGCATCAGGCAACCGGCCCTGGTCAAAGAGCCTGCCAAGTGCCGCGGCACCACCTTCAGGGCTGATCGCCCCGCGAAGCTCTTCCGTGCTCCATACTTGGCAGTCCTTGGCCTCCAAAGATGCACGAAGGCCTTTCTCCCGTTCCGCCAGTGAAGGTGCTGGCCGGCCGCCGACCAGGGCCACGGTCCTGCAACCCAGGGTGGCGAGATGGTCTCCGAGCAGCGATGCGCCGTTGATGTTATCGCTGCCCACGTAGTCGAATCCGGGAAAACGGCGTGCGAGCAACACCAGTGGGACGCGGGCTGCCCCAACCTGTTTCGCGAGCTTTTCAGGGTCGGTGTCCGGTGCAGGCAGGAGCAAGAGCCCGTCGACCTGGCGTTCGATCATGGAGGCGATGATTTCAGTCTGGCGGTCCGCAAGGTCGCGGCTGTAGCCGATGAAAATGGTGTATCCGGCTTCGTGGGTGATCTGGTCGACAGCCATTGCCAGCTCGGCGAAGTACGGGTTGATGATTTCGGTGACGATTAGCCCGATAGTCATGGAACGGCTCTGCCGGAGGTTGGCGGCCTGCCGGTTGTACACGTAGCCCAGCTCGTTCATGGCTTCCCGTACCTTGACCGCGGTGGACTCCGGGATGCGGGAGCTACCACGAACGACGAGGGAAGCCGTTGAACGGGAGACGCCGGCAGCCTTGCTCACGTCTTCGAGGGTGATTCGCGGGGCCATGCTGTATATTCCTGCCGATGGGGGGGATGGACGGGGAGCTGCACGCTCCCCGCCTGCCGACTTTACCAATGTGAACGGCTTAACTCTCGCTCCCATCCCTGTCAGCGGAGTGGGCCTGGGCCGGCGTCTTCCCCCCGGCCAGGATGGCGTCTGCCACCCGTAGGGCGTTGGCTGCGATGGTCAGCGCCGGATTGAGGGCGGCCGAGGACGGGAAGAAGGACCCATCTACGACCCAAAGATTGTTTAGGTCGTGGGCGCGGCAGTCCGGGGTGAGGACGCTGGTTCCCGGATCGTGTCCTGCCACGGCTGTTCCACATTGGTGGGAGTTGGTTTCGATGCCCATGCGCTCGGTAAAGATGACCGGATACCCTGCCCTCCGCACGGTCCGGCTGATCCGGCGGACCAGTTCCTTGTGGGGCTCGAGATTATTTGGCTCCCACCAGACGTGGATTTTGCCGTTGACGACGCTGACGCCATTGCTCTGCCGCGGCAAGTCTTCTGTGGTGAGGTAGATGTCGATACTGCGGTCCGACATCGCTTTCAGGATGGGGTTCGGCGCCCAGCTGCGCGCCATCTTGAGCATGCTGGTGCGCAGCTTGCCCAGCATCTGCAGGTTTCCGAGCGGGTATTGGTTGGTTGGTCCGGCTTCGTACCAGTCGTTCAGTCCGAGAGTCTTCTGCCACAGCGTCCTGTTGACCTTGAACGGGTTGATTCCGATGAAGAAGGTGCTGTTATGGACCATATAGTTCCGGCCGACGAGTCCGGAGGAGTTTGCCAGGCCGCGGGGAAACTCCGGAGTGGCCGAACTCAGCAACAGCGCTGCCGAGTTCACTGCACCGGCGGCAAGGATGAACTTGTCAGCTTCGATGCGGATGATCCGGTCATCTCTTTCGGCCAGAACCGCCACGATGCTGCGCCCATCCGGTCCCGGAATGAGTCGGGTCACTTTAGTGTCCGTCATCAGTGTGGCGTTGGCTTCGAGAGCCGGGTTGATGGCGACCTTTTCGGCGTCGGACTTCAGCCCGGCTTCGTTCGGGGCGCCGTCGCTGGTGGCACAGAGGGCTCGCTTCTCGGGTGTGTCTGCATCCAGGCCGTTGGCCATCCGGAACGGGTGCAGCCCCTGCCTTCGGAAGGAGTCGGCGAGGTCCTGGATGGCCGGTTCATGGTCCAACGCCGGGAAGGGGTAGGCCTTGGAATGGAACGGCTCGGTGGGGTCTTCGCCGATCTGTCCGTGCACCTGAAACAGCTCTTCGGCACGCGTGTAGTACGGTTCGAGGTCCTCGTAGCTGAAAGGCCACGCCGGCGACGTTCCGTCGTGGTGCTGCGTTTCCTGGAAGTCGCTGGCGCGAAAGCGCGGCAGGCAGGCGCCATAGACCTTGGTGCAGCCACCTACCCAGTAGTAAACGCCGGGTTTGAACGCCTTGCCGCTGCGGCCGTTGATCCACGTGTCGGCATTCTTGTACCGGCCCTTGAGGTAGACCTCGTCCAGGTCCGAATTCTGTGGTTCCGCCGGGAGGCGGTGGCCGCGTTCGATGACTAGGACCTTGGCAGTGGAGTCCTTGAGTGCATACGCCATGGTGCCGCCGCCCATGCCTGATCCGATGATGGCGATGTCGGTCCGGATCACCTCATCCGTGACAGCGACCTTTACAGGGGCACCCGGCAGAGGCGCTTCGTCGATGGTTTCCCAGGACATGAGGTCACCGGGCCCGCTGGACTTCGGCGTACTGCTGGATCTGGTCCACTGTGTCCAGGAACCAGTAGTCGCCCCACATGACCGATTCATCCACGCCCAGGTCCTTGCCTTCGTGGTAGCTCCCGTGCTTCAGCACACCTTCCCAGTCCTCATCCGGCCCGGCCAGGAAGTCGTCCTCGGTCAGGCGCCGCAGGATGTTCACCGCGTAATCTGCGTAGGTCTGGGCTTTGGTGCGGTCCTGGACCAGGCCGGCGAGCTGCCAGAAGCCGCCTGCTGCCGCGGCAGCTGCGGATGTTTCGTGGGGGCGGACGGGGTTTGGTTCTTCCCAGTCGTTGGGCGGAACGAGGCGGTCGCCGGTCTTTTCGAGGTAGAAGTCGGCGGCGGCGATGGCGGTTTCGAGGAACCGCCGCTCGCCGGTGAACCGGTAGACGGTGCCGAAACCGTAGAGGGCCCATGCCTGTCCTCGTGCCCAGGAACCGTCGTCGGAGAAGCCTTGCTGCGTGGTCTGCTTGAGGAAGGCGCCGGTTTCGAGGTCGAACATGCCTTCGTGGGAGGCCGAGCCGTCGCCGCGCATGAGGAACCGGCGGGTGGTCAGGCAGTGGTCCACGGCTTTGCGGGCCATGTCGTTGTCGCCGGTCTGCTGCGCGGCGTAGAGGGCCATGTGGATGTTCATCATGATGTCGATGAACAGGCTGTCGGGCTGCCGGAAGCTGGGCATGTAGCGGCCGGCTTCCCGGTAGCGGCTCGCGGTGGTCCGTCCGGCCTCGATGACGACGTCGCGCTTGGTTGTATCGCCCGTTGCTTCGAACCAGCGCCGGTAGGTGGACCAGAACAGGAAGCCCAGGTCGTGGACCGTGTCGTCGCTCTTGCGTTCTTCGATAAGCTCGGAGTAATGCTCGGCCGCGCTGCGGAAGCGGGCGCGATCAGCCTCGTCGGCCCGGCGGGAAAGCATCCAGAGCTGACCCCCAAGGAAGCCTTCGCACCAGTTGGTCCAGGCTTCGCCGTCGACCACCCATTTGCCTTCTTCGGTGTAGAGCGGGAACCGGTCCGGGTGTCTGGTGATCAGTCCGTTTAGTTTCGTCGAGGCGGTTTTCCATGCCTTGGCGGCGGCCTCGGTGAACTCTGCGGGGACTTCGTAGCCTGTTGGCAGCGTAAGCGGCAGCATCGTGGGCAGCACGGCGCGTGCGTGTGTCGGGGCGGAGGTTGCGGTGGCAGTCATGTTGGTTCCTTCAAGGGTTTTGGGGTCTTAGCGGCGGGATGCGTCGGGGGCGTCGACCCAGCGGTTTTCGCGGACGCCGACCTGAAGCTGGATGGTCTTGAGTTCGCTGAACTCTGCCAGGGCCTGGCGGCCGAGTTCGCGGCCGATGCCGCTGTGGCCGTACCCGCCGAACGGAACTTCGGGGTACCCGTCCATCCAGCGGTTAACCCAGACGGTCCCGGCGCGCAGGTCGCGGGCGGCGGTGAGGGCTTCGTTGATGTCGTTGCTCCAGATCCCGGCGGACAGGCCGAAGGAAGTGGAGTTGGCTATCCCGATGGCCTCCTCCAGCGTGTCGAAGGGCAACACGGACAGGACCGGTCCGAAGATCTCGTCCGTGGCGATGGACATACCTGCCGTGACGTCGGTGAAGACGGTGGGCTGGAAGAACCGCCCGTTCAGCCCGGTATCGAGCCGGCCGCCGCCGGTGAGCAGGTGCGCACCTGCCTCGCGGCCTTCGGCCACGTAGCGTTCGACGACGGCGAGCTGGGCGTCGTTGACAAGGGACCCGACGAGGGTATCGGCCTTGAGCGGGTCACCGACGCGCATGTGCTTGGCCCGCTCGACGACGGCGGAGGCGAATTCGTCGGCGATGGAGCGGTGCACGATGAGGCGGCTGCCGGAGTTGCAGCACTGCCCGACGTTGAAGTATCCGCCGAAGACGCCGGCGTCGACCGCGGCAGTGAAGTCGGCGTGTGCGGTGATGATTTGCGGGTTTTTCCCGCCGAGTTCGAGTTCGACCTTTTTCAGGTCCCGGCCGGCGGCGGAGGCGATGCCCTTGCCCACGCCGGTGGAGCCGGTGAAGCTGATCATGTCGATGCCCGGGTGCTCCGCGATGGCGGCGCCAACGACCCGGTCGCCGGTGACGATGTTGACGACGCCGGCGGGGAAGCCCGCTTCGCGGATGAGCTGGCCCAGCATGACAGTGGTCGCTGATGTGCTTTCACTGGGTTTGATCACGGCGCTGTTGCCTGCGGCCAAGGCGAACGGCAGCTTCTGGCTGATGATCAGCAGTGGGAAGTTCCAGGGCGTGATCATGCCGATGACGCCGATGGGTTCGTGGATCACCATGGCCAGGGTGTCGCGTCCGAGGGCGTTGTGGGCGTCGCCCTGGGTGTTGCGGGCCAGGCTGGCCGCGTATTCCCATAGCTCGGCGGTGCCGGCGACTTCGTTGCGGGACTGGGTGATGGGTTTGCCGGTTTCGAGGGTTTCGGCCAGTGCCAGTGCCTCGCCGTCGCGGCGGACGAGGTCGGCGACTTTCAGGAGCAGCTTGGACCGTTCGGATCCCGTGGACTGGCGCCACCCGCGGTCGAGGGCGTTTCGGGCGGCGGTGACGGCACGGTCCACGTCCTCCTGGCCGCCGTGCGGGAAGGAGGTGACCTCCACTTCGTGGGCCGGGCTGAGCCGGGTGAAGGTTTGGCCGCTTTGCGCCTGGGTGTCCTCGCCGTCGATGATCATCGGGCGGTAGGTGGGCTCGACGTCGTCGAGCGTGTAGCTCTTGGTTTCCATGTCAGGTGTCCTTAAAAAAATATGTGTGAGGCCGGCTGGTCGGTGTCAGTTGTCCGTGAAGAGCGCGGGGCGCTTTTCGCGGAAGGCGGCGACGCCCTCGGTAAGGTCGTCGGTGGCGGCGGCGAGGCCGCCGGCCAGGGCTTCGAGTACCCGGGACGGCGCGCCGTCGGCGGCTGCGTCGATGAGCTGCTTGCCCAGCTGGACCGCCAGCGGCGCCCCCGCCAGCAGGTCGGCGCTGAGCCGTGCCACCGCGTCTTCCAGTTCGTCCTTGGGGGCGACGGCCGTGGCCAGCCCCCAGGCGAGGGCTTCCTCGCCGGTGAGCTGCCGCCGGGTCAGGACGAGTTCCTTGGCCCGCGCCCGTCCGACGAGTTCGGTGGCCCGTTCGGTGCCGCCCCAGCCGGGAACGGTGCCGAGGCCGGTTTCGGGCAGGGCCACCCTGGCTTCGGAGGCGATGACACGGAAGTCGCAGGCCAGGGCGAGTTCCAGCCCGCCACCGAAAGCAAGTCCGTCGACGACGGCGATGCTGGGCTGGCGCAGGCCGGCGAGGGCATCGAACGCACGGTGGCCCGTGGCGATCCAGTCCCGCCACATCCCGGCAGCGGACAGGTCGGCGAAATGGTTGATGTCGGCTCCGACGCAGAAAACCTTCACGCCTCCGGTGCGGATGACGACCAGCCGGGCCGCCGAGGCGGCAACTTCCCGGGCTGCCGCGGCCAGGTTCTCGAGGAGTCCAAGGGTCAGGGCGTTTAGTTTGGCTGACCTGTCGATCAGGATGGTCGCGGTGTGGCCGTCGGCGGAGTAGTCGACAGTGACCTGTCCGGTGGCTTCCGTGACGACGGGTGTCGTTTCGGTGCTCATGGCTGTTCCTTCCTCAGACCGCCGAGCTCGCCGGCGAGGTGTTCGGCGGCGCGCATGACGATCGCCCAGATGGTCAGGGTGGGATTGATACCGGGGCAGCTGGGGAATGCGGCGCCCGAGTACATGTACAGGTTGCGGGTGTCGTGGACCGCGAGGTGTTCGTCGAGAACAGCGCCGGCCGGGTCGTGGCCGAAGCGTGCCCCGCCGAGGTCGTGGCTGGAACCTACGCCGGTGAAGTACGGGCCCTGCCAGGTCTTTGTGGCGCCCATGTCTTTCAGCAGGCCTGTTGCCTTGTCCGCCATCCACGACGCCAGGCGCCGCTCGTTGTCCCGAAGCCGGTAGGTCACCCGGACCAGCGGCATGCCCAGGCCCGAGGAGTCGCGGTGCCGGGGGTCGATCTCGAGCCGGTGCGAGGCGTAGGGCAGGGCGTCGGGCTGGATCCGGATGACGCCCTGCTGGGACCAGAGCTTCAAGTGGTCGCGGTAGCCGGCGCCCCAGCGGCGGACGTCCCCGGGCAGCGTTTCGCGGGCGATCTGCAGCGGCAGTGCCTGCTGTTCCGCGCCGAGGGTCGCGCCGCCGATAAAGCCGTGGTCCAGCGACCGGAACTCCGGGGAGAGGAAGTCATCGAGAACGACGCCCTGCGCTGCGGGGCCGGTGTGCCGGTTGAATTCGGTGCCGGGGAACAGCGCGTCGACGTGCCCGAACATCTTGGTCATGTAGTGCAGGCCCAGCTGGCCGGTGTTGTTGCCCAGACCGTTCTCGTGCCTTGAGTCTGACGAGAGGTACATCAGGCGCAGGTTCTCATACGTATAGGCCGACAGGATGACGGCGCGGGCGTACTGGCGCCGGACCCGGCCCAGGGGATCGATCCATTCAACGCCACGGGCGGCGCCGGCGTCATCCATGATGATCCGGGTGACGCGGGAGTGGGTGCGCAGTTCAAACTTCCCGGTTTCGATGGCCGCGGGAACGGGGCCCAGGCCCGGGTGCCAGCGGTCTCCCCGGAAGGAGCCGAGGCCGTTGTTCCAGGCGCTGTAGCCGGTGGCGGGACGGCCGCCATAGGACTCTGTGGTAAATCCGACGGGAACGGGATGTGGGTGCAGCCCGGCGGCCTTGGCCGTCTCGGTGAATTTGTTGCCCAGGATGAACGGACGGGTGGCCGGCAGCGGCAGCGGCTTGCTGCGTGTGACGAACGGGTTGGACTCATCGCCGGCGATGCCGATCAGGTGCTCGAGCTTGGTGTAAAACGGCTCGAGGTCCTCGTAGGTGACGGGCCAGTCCGCCAGCGTGCAGTCCTCCGGCAGTGCACCGGTGCCGTAGAGGCCGTCGTAGTGGCTCTTGGGGGCGAACTGCCAGGGGTGGAAGCGGCGGAGCCAGGAGCCGTAGTGTCCAGCGGAACCACCAACGCCATTGACCATGCGGCCCAGCGAAAATGTTGCCTCGCGGCTGTCCTCTTCGTCCGCGGTTTCGCGCCAGCGCGGGGTTTCCTGTTGGAATTTCGGACCCAGGCCGCCGCGGGTGTAGTAAGCGTGCTCGAGTTCGTCGGGGAGGAACTCATCGAGCGGCCGGAAGGGGCCAGCTTCGATGCCGACGACGCTCAGGCCGGCTTCGGCGAAGACCTGGGCGCTGAGTCCCCCCATGGCGCCCACGCCGACGAGCAGGACGTCCACTTCATCGGTCATTCGGGGGTTGACGGCGTTTTCGTAGCCGAGCTGCTTGAGCCGGTGGCCCTCGGTGTCGCGCGGGATTTCCCGCATCGCGTCAGCAAGGGTCTTGATGACCCCGTCCTTGTTGACGTGGTCGATGCTGAGGTTTTCCTCCGCTGAGTTTTCCAGCCAAACGCCGGGGTGCTTGAGGAACTTCCAGCCAACGGCATCCTTGTTGCCGCCGTGGGCCGGGTCCGCGAAGAGACCCTCCTGCAGGTGCGCGATGACCAGACCGAAGAGATCCCGCTGTTCCTTCACCGGCAGCTGGTCGGTCAGTTCGCCCTGTTCGAGCAGGACCAGTACATCGGTGCGTTCGTCCAGGGTGAGGGCGGCGAAGTTCCTGCCGTGCTTGTCCTCCGCGTAGCGGTCCAGGGCGCCGAAGAGCCACTGGTAGCGGGGGAGGTCCTTGCGCCCGTAGCCTTCCAGCGTCAGGTCCAGGTAATCGGTGACACCGGCTTCGCGGACGTCGGGGCTGTCGCCGTCAGAGGGGAACATCGCCTCGAACAATGCATCGGCGAGTTCGGTCTCGTAGGGCGTCAGGATGCGGTGGCTTCTCATTGCAGGGGTCCTTTCAGGCGTTTCGGCCGCGCTTCAGTGCGCGGCCAGTGAAGGGTTGCGCTGTTCTATCCGCTCGTGCAGCGGCAGCGTCGGAAGGTGCAGGCCGACGGGGGCGTCGGCGAACAGGGCGAGGTCCATGGTGCGGAGGTCCTCGGAGACGATCAGCGGGAATTCGCAGCGGTCCAGGATGTCTTTTTGCAGGTCGACCCCGGGGGCAACTTCGGTGACGACGAGGCCCTCAACCGTCAATTCCAGCACCGCGCGTTCGGTGATGTACTTGACCTTTTGTCCGTTGGCGAGGGCCCTCGGTCCGGAGAAGGTGACCGCTGAAACATCGTTGACGAGCTTGGTGAAGGGACCGTCGGAGCGGATGTCGAGCCCGTTCCCGCCGGCAGCTATGTCCCGGCGTCCGGCGGTGAAGGCGCCCATGAAGATGATCTCCGGGGCGGAGGAGGTGATGTCGGCGAATCCGCCGACGCCCGCGGTCACGTGGCGCTTTTTGGGCAGGTGGTGGACGTTGACGTTGCCGTGCCGGTCGATTTCCAGGAAGGAAAGCAGAGATCGGTTGAATCCGCCGCCCTGCAGGAGGGTGAACTGGTCAATGCTGGGCATGATGGCGTCGGGGTTCTGGGCGCAGCCGAACGCGAAGTCCAGCAGGGGGATGCCGCCGACGGCGCCCTGTTCGATGACCCAGCTGACTTCTCGTCCTTGGTTTTCTTCGACCAGTACGTGGGGGACGAGGGCCGAGACCCCGAAGCCGAGGTTGACGATTTCGCCGGCTTTGAGTTCCTGGGCGGCGCGGCGGGCGGTGATTTTCTCCAAAGAGAAGCCGATGTGGGGGAGCGAGCTAAGGGGGCGGCGCAGCTGACCGGAGATTGCGGGGTCGTTGGGGGTCAGGGTGGTTTGCAGCTGGTCTTCGGCGATGACGATGGCGTCGACGAGGATGCCGGGGACCTTCACGTGCTGCGGGTGGAGGCTTCCGGCCTCGGCCAGGCGCTTGACTTGGGCGATGACGATGCCGCCGTTGTTGTGCGCGGCGTAGGCCAGGTCCAGGGCTCCGAGGGGGGATCCTTCGTCCTCGAAGGTCAGGTTGCCGTATTCGTCGGCGGTGGTCGCCCGGATGATGGCGACATTGGGGATCACTGAGGGAAAGAACAGCCATTCATTGCCGGCCAGGGTGGCCGTTTCCACGTGGCTTGCGGGGGTGCTGGCGTTCATCCGCCCGCCCTGGAGGCGGGGATCGATGAAAGTGTCCAGGCCCACCTTGGTGAAGACGCCCGGCTGCTTCGCCGCCGCGGTGCGGTGCATCTGGTAGATGACGCCAGACGGGAAGTTGTAGGCCTCCACTTCGTCGCGCTCGATCATCTGCCAGATCAGCGGCGGCTCCGCGCTGGAGGGGCCGGAGGGGTAGGACCCTGCGATGACCTTGCGCAGCAGCCCCGGCCGGGCGATGTGGTCGATGCCCTTGACTCCGTACATGTCGCCGGCGGCGATCGGGTGCACGGACGTCAGGTTGACCGGGTGCGAGGTTTCTTCGAACCGTTGGCCGATGCCGGCCAGGACGCTGTCGGGGCAGCCCAGGGCGCTGGAGGAGCTGACGGTGATGACGTCGTCGTCATTGATGAGGTCCGCTGCTTCGCGGGCCGTAAGGATCTGTACCTTCTGCATGATGTTCTTTCTGCCTGTTAATTGATCTGGACGGTGTGTCCGGAGTTTGCGGATTCCTGTGCGGCGAGGGCGACTTTGAGGGCCATCAGGCCGTCCCGTCCTGTCGCCGTGGGGACCCCCGTGCCGTCGACGGCGGCGGTGAAGGCGCGCAGGCCGATGACGTAGAGGTCTTCTGAGCAGTCGACGTCGACCGTCTGGCTGCCCGAGGCGGTGGTGAGGATGACCTGGCCCTCCGTGTCCTGGGTCATGGCGTCGGTGACCCGGATAGTGCCTTCTGTGCCATGAACTTCCAAGGAGGTCTGTGCGTAGCCGACCGTGAAGGAATCATGGGTCTGTGCAAGGACCGGCGGTGCACCGTTCCTCTCGTAGCGGATGACTGTCATGGCCGCGTCCGCCTGGCCCCCGGTGTTCCATTCGGCCTGCCGGACCGCCATGGCGGTGACTGCCACAGGGGTGCCCAGCAGCGGGTTCAGGACCGACGCGTCGTGGCAAGTGATGTCCAGGACCACTCCGCTTCCAGGGGTGCTTTGGCCAAGCCGCCAGCCGCGGAGCCTTTCCGGCAGGAGCACTGCGTGGGCGACTTTCGCGGAAAGGACCGTTCCGATGAGGCCGTCGTTGACGAGTTCCCGGACTTTGGCGTGCAGGGGACTGCCGGGAAGGTGATGGTTCGCGGCGAGAACCAGTCCCTGCTGGTCTGCGAGCTCCACCATCGCTGCCGCCTCTCCTGCGTCCAAGGCAAGTGGCTTTTCGCAAAGGACGTGCTTGCCGGCTTTGAGGGCACGGCATGCCTGGTCAAAGTGCAGGGCGTTCGTGGAGGAGATGTAGACGGCGTCGATGTCCCAGCCCAGCAGCTCGTCAAGGTCCGTGGTGAAGCGAGCCAGTCCGTGGCTCGCGGCGAATTCACTGGCCCGATCCGACGATCCGCTGAAGACGCCGGTGACAGTACCCCCGCTGTTGCGAATGGCCTCGATCACGCGGGTTGCTGCGATGTCGCTGGCGCCTATCAGGCCCCATTTCAGTGATGGCATTGGTTCTACTCCTAGGTTCTGGGCCGCCAGTGGGCGGTGGATGCTCGGACTTTCAGGGTCGGCTCGATGAGATAGCGCTGAGGAGCCGACGCGGAGTCGCGGATGCGGTTCAGCAGGATCTCTCCTGCCTTTTTGCCGATGAGTTCCGGGTAGGTCGATACCGAGGTCAGCGGCGGCAGCAGCAGCTCGGCCATGGCAATGTCGTCGAAGCTGGCGACGGAGACATCGCGGCCAGGTTCCAGGTTCCGCCGACGCAATTCGGCGTAGATGCCAAGGGCGACCGCATCACTGTAGGCGATGATGGCGTCCGGCCAGATCCCCTGGTCGAGGATGCGGGCCACGCCTTCGGATCCGCCGGCTGCATTATTCGTCGTCGCGGCCGACTGGGAAGTATCGAAGGTCACCCCGCTTCCCGTAAACCCGGTTTCCAGACCCTTGATCCGTTCAGTCCGGGCCGAAGAATATTCCGGGCCTCCGACGAGTACAGCGGATGTTGCCCCGAGAGAAGACAGGTGGCGGGCCAGCTTCAGACCAGCCGCGATATTGTTCGGTCCGACGTAATCGAGCTCGTTTGAGAAGTATCGGGCCAGCTGCACAACGGGGACGGAGGAACGGTCAACGATGCCGCAAATCGGTTTCAATTCAGACCCTGTGGCCGGCAGCAGAAAAATACCGTCGACTTGTTGCTGCACCATGGTCTCCAGCTGTAGGTATTGCCGCTCCACATCGTCCCTGCTGTACCCGACGAAGAGGGTGTAGCCGGCGTCGTGCGCCGCCTCCTCAATGGTCATGGTCAGGCCCGCGAAATAGGGGTTACGGATGTCCGTCACGATCAATCCCAGAGTCATCGATTCACTGCCCCGCATGTTCGCGGCATGTCGGTTGTAGACATAGCCGAGCTCAGCCATGGCCAGCCGGACACGGTCCGACGTTGCCTCCGGAATCCGCGAACTTCCCCTTAGGACGAGTGAAGCGGTAGATCGCGAGACTCCAGCTACGCGGCTGACGTCATCCAAGGTCACTTTTTTCACGATTCTGCTCCACCTCCTTCGGGAACGATGAACTATTTCTATCATGTTTCGTGTCAGCAAGGTAGAGCGATCTACAAGAATTTTCCCTTTAGAAACCTCCGATTTTCGGCTATTCCGGAGCCCCGGCCGCAATGTGGGGTTATTTCAAAGTAGACCGACACCTCAAGTGGAAAAAAGTATTGCATCGATCTACTTAACTATGTAATCTGAACCACAACGCAGGCTTCAGCCGGGCCTTATCCGGCGTCTGACAACCCGAAGGAGAGTAGTCATGCGTGCATCAAATAAGCTCAGGACTTCATTGGCCATCACGGCAGCAGCAAGCCTCATCGCAGTGACCGGATGTTCCGCCAACCAGCCCGCTGGAAGCTCCACTGGCGGCACCGACAAACTGGAAATCACATCGTGGTGGACCTCCGGTTCGGAAGCCGACGCACTCAACGTGCTGATCGACGGCGTCAAGCAGTCCAAGGCAGGACTGTCTGTTGACAACGCCGCGGTCTCCGGCGGCGGCGGAGCAAACGCCCGCCAAGCCCTGGCTGCCAGGCTTCAAGCGGGCAGCCCCCCGGATTCCTGGCAGCTGCACCCGGCAGGACAGCTGAAAAGCTACGTGGATGGCGGCCAGGTCGCCGACCTGACCGAGCTGTGGACCCAGAACGACTGGGCATCCAAGCTCCCTAAAGACGTGGCCGAAGCCCAGCAGGTCGACGGCAAGTACTACACCGTTCCCATCGGCGTCCACCGCGGCAACGTCCTGTGGACCAACCCCGCCGTACTCTCCAAGGCCAACGTCAAAATCAACCCCACGGGCACGGTAGATGAACTGATCGCCAGCCTGAAGCAGGTCCAGGCGACGGGGACCACCCCGGTATGCCTCGGTGACAAGGACATCTTCGCCTCAGCAGAGCTGCTGGAATCAATCATCATGTCCAGGACCGGCGCCGATAACTGGAAGAAGCTGTTCACCAACGAATACTCCTTCGACGCCCCCGAGGTGAAGCAGGCCCTGGAGGATTACAAGACCATCCTCTCCCTCTCCAACAAGGACCACTCAGCCATTACGTGGGATGAGGCGGTGAAGAAAATGGCAAACGGCACTTGCGCAGTAAGCCTGATGGGGGACTGGGCCTACGGCGAGCTGCTCAATGCCAAAAAGACACCGGGCACAGACTTTGCCTGGGTGACGTTCCCCGGCAAAGAGGACATCTTTGACTACGTCGGCGACGGCTTCTCCATCCCGGCAAAGAACATTCCGCATGCCGATGCGGCCAATGCCTGGCTGAAGACCCTGATGGACCCGAAGATCCAGACGGAATTCGCCGCGAAGAAGGGTTCCATTCCGGCAGTCACCAACGCGGACATCTCCAGCCTCTCGGAATACCAGCAGGAGGCTGCCAAGAGCTTCGCCTCCGCCAAGGTTGTTTCGTCCCTCGCCCACGGCCAGGTCACGACAGCCGAATTCGCCCAGACTTACGCCGACGCCGTTTCTACCTTCAACGGCAGCGGCAACGTGGCCGCCTTCACCGCCAGCATGACGCAGGCGCAGAAGACCCAGCTGTAGCAGCCGGTCAGCCAACCAAGTCGCAACGGGTGTGGCTGCAGGTCTCTGCAGCCACACCCCCGGACAGGATCAGTTCACTCATGACAACCTCAACAGCACTGCCCCCGGCACCCGTCCCACCCGTTAGTCCCGGCCAGCGGTCCAAGAAACAAGTCCCCCATAACGTCAGGACATCCCGCCGGGCCGCCTGGATCTTCGCACCCAGCTTGCTCGTCAGCTTCGTCTTCGTCTACGTCTTCATCGGCATCACCGTCTACATCTCCCTGTCGAACTGGAAGATCGGAACCAGCCCGGATCTGACACTGCGTCAGCCATTCGGAGGAACCTACGGCGAAATCATCCAGGAACAGCGCTTCCAGGCCGATATCCGAAACGTCGTGATCTTCACGATCATCTTCCTGGTCCTGGCCATCTTCGGCGGACTCATTGCGGCCCTCTTCATCCATCACGTATCGGTCGGCAAGGGCTTGTTCCGGACAGTTTTCCTGCTGCCGTACGCGCTGTCCTTCATCGTTACCGGTGTTGCGTGGCGCTGGATCTTCTCGCCATCCACCGGCGTCAACGAAATCCTTCGGAGCATCGGCATCGAGAACCCTCCGGGCTGGACGACGGATACGACCATTCTGGGGGCTCTGAACGACCCCTCGGGAACCGACTTCCTTAAAGTCCAGTTCGGCATCCCCGTGGCGCTGCTGCCCATCATCTTCGCAGCAGCCTGGCAGCTCGTCGGTTTCGCCATGGCCATGTACCTTGCCGGCTTAGCTTCCATTCCCGAAGAGCACCTCGAGGCTGCCAGTGTCGATGGCGCCAACACCTGGCAGCGACTCCGCCACATCGTGCTTCCCCAGCTGTGGCCCTCCACCATCACCTGCTTTGTGCTACTGCTGCATGTGGCCCTGAAAATCTTCGATCTCGTCGTCGCCATGTCAGGCTCCGGCCCGGGATTTGTGACCGACGTGCCCGGTATATACATCTACAACTACCTCACCAGCCGTTACGACAAAGCCTCGGCAATGGCGATCATCCTGCTCCTGCTGACCCTCGCGGTAATCGTCCCTTACCTCATCCGCGGATACAGGAAAGAGCGAAAGGCATAGCAATGGCTGTCGAAACCCTCGAAGCGTCCCCGTCCCAGCCCACCCCGGCCACGCGCCGCCGCCCCGGCGGACTAGCCAGAAAACCCCGGTCCTGGAGCCTGCCCAAGTCCCTCGGAGGCTGGATCGTCTTGGCAGTATGCGCCATTGCCACCCTTGGCATGCTCGTGCCGGTGTACGTCATCATCACCACGGCACTCTCGGGAAGCACCGGGGCGCCCAACTTCTTCCTCGCCTTCCCCGATGCTCCCAGCCTGGATGCCTTTAAGGGGGCCTGGACGAAACTCCACGGCTCCCTGATCAACTCATTGCAGATCACGATCCCGGCAGCCCTGATCTCCTGCCTTCTCGGGTCGATCAACGGCTACGTCCTAGCCAAGTTCCCCTTCCGGGGATCCAACGCGCTGTTCACAGTGCTGCTGGTGGGCATGTTCATCCCCTTCCAGGCCGTCATCATCCCGGTTTTCCAATTCCTCAACATGCTCCACCTCCAGGGAAGCATCTTTGGTTTGATCGTCGTACACGTCATCTATGGCATCCCGATCACCACGCTGATCTTCCGCAACTACTACGAGGGCATTCCCAGCGCCATCGTTGAAGCTGCCTCGATCGACGGTGCCGGGATCTGGAAAACCTACCTCCGCGTGATGATCCCCCTATCAGCTCCAGGCTTCGTCGTCGCCGGAATCTTCCAGTGCACCAACATCTGGAACGACTTCCTCTTCGGCTTCATCCTGGCCTCCCCCGCCGCCTGGCCGGCCACCGTGACACTGAACAACCTCATCGGAACCACCACCGTTGACTACTCCGAACTGATGGCCGGTGCCGTCCTCGTCGCCTTGCCCACCGTCGTGCTCTACCTCGTCCTGGGTAAGTTCTTTGTCGGCGGTCTCACTGCCGGAGCCGTCAAATGATCCTGGACGTGCTGTGCGTGGGCGAAACCATGGCCGTGGTCACCCCTGCGAAGGCCGAGTCACTCAGCGAGGCGGAAGAATGCCTGCTCGGCTTCGGCGGAGCGGAATCCAATGTTGCGGCGCATCTGGCCGAATTCGGCTACCGGACTGGCTGGGCCAGCCGCGTCGGCAACGATCCGTTCGGCCACCGCATCATCGACGGCCTGGCCGCCCGTGGAGTGGACGTCACCCTGGTCACCCGCGATAGCACATGCCCCACGGGGGTGTACTTCAAGGATCCCGACCTCGGCCAAGGCGCCAAGACGCTCTACTACCGGGCCGGGTCCGCCGCCTCACGCATGGCGCCGGCCGATTCCGCCGCGTGGCCACTCGAACAAACTGGATGGATCCACACCACCGGCATCAATGCCGCGCTCTCTGAGAGCTGTTCAGCATTGACCGAGCGCCTCCTGAAAGGGGCAGGTCCGGCGGGCTACAAGGTCTCCTTCGACGTCAACTACCGCCCCGCTCTGTGGAATGTCGACGTCGCGGGCCCACGCCTGCTTGAACTGGCCCGTCTAGCCACCGTTGTCCTTGTCGGCCTCGACGAAGCAGAAACATTATGGGGCTGCAATAGCGCAGAAGAGGTATCGGAGCTCCTACAGGGACCGCTGCATGTCGTTATCAAAGACTCCGCCTCAGAGGCTGTCGAATTTGTCAGGGACCACAACCGGGAAGAACGCGTCTTCCGCGTCCCCGCCAATCTCGTCGAAGTCGTCGAACCCGTCGGAGCTGGCGACGCTTTTGCCGCGGGTTATCTTGCCGGCTTGCTCCGCGGCGACAATCCCGAGGATCGGCTGGCCATGGGCCACTCCTTCGCAGCCTGGACGTTGGGTACCCGCGCTGACTTCCGCCCCGGCCACGGAACCAAACCGAGGAGCTACGAACCAGCCCGGAACAATGCCGGGCTGGTCGGCGCCCCCACAGCAGACGAGAACCCACCTCGCAGAACCACTGAAAGTGATCAAAATGGCACCCACCTTGCCCACCCACTGGTTTGACGACGCCTTTTTCCGCGTTCCCGTCATCGCTGTGCTCCGCGGTCTAACGCCGGCCGAAGCTGTCCGGTACGCCACACGGGCGTGGGACGCCGGCGTCGAACATGTCGAAGTCACGATCGAAACACCGGAAGCCGTCCCCACGCTCGCTGCTGTGGCCAGCGCCGCAGCCGAACGCGGCGTGGCCGTGGGCGCAGGCACTATCATCAGCGGCGATCAACTGGACGCCGCGCATTCCGCCAACGCATCATTCACAGTCTCTCCCGGCCTTGACGAAGGCATCATCAAGGAAAGCATCCGACGCAACATGCCCCACTTGCCGGGAGTGGCCACGGCCAGTGAGATCCTGCGGGCGAAAGCGCTCGGCCTCACATGGCTCAAAGCGTTCCCGGCATCGGTCCTGGGGCCCGATTGGGTGAAAGCCATGAAAGGCCCTTTTCCCGACGTCCGTTTTGTCGCCACTGGCGGAATGAAATCGGCGACAGCACGTAGCTACCTCAACGCCGGTGTCAGCGTCGTCGGTTTGAGTTCAGACTTCTCCTCCGACGACGGGGCAGCTGCAGTCCGCGAACTTCTTGCTTCGCTCCACAGCGGCACCACGGCGATGTAGGTCCTGGTCGTAGGGATCCATCAGACTTGTACGGCTCATCAGCGCAAACGGACCCAGTCGAACAAACCACCCCACACGCGACCGGCCGCAGAAAACAACGGTCAGCCCGACCCATTGACGGAGTTATGGACATGACGATATTCAGCCCCGCCCAGGACCCGTTCACCAGCGCGGCAACAGCTCATCTTGGACAAGCCCGCAGGACAGGAACGGGGGAGTGGGTGGCCGTGGATAACTACGGCCAACCTGTGGCTACCATTTGGAGGCCATACCTGAGCAGCCCCGACACCTTCAGGTGCGACCCGCTGCCCCATGCATGCTACGTCGACGCCGTGGAAGCAAACGACTTCTCCAGCGTCCTCGACTACGCACTGAACAACTTCACCAGGGCGCACTGACAGTCTGGAGACTCGCCCTGCGACTGAGCAAATGGTAGCTGGCGAACGCCCACCATCCACGCCTCGTTTCATGACATCAACCGGCCCACACCGTGTGAAGAATTAGGACAGACTTTAGCCATGGAGTTATGCAACCGCGGAAACCTTCAAGCCGTTCTCTGGGACATGGACGGCACCCTGGTCGACACAGAGCCGTTCTGGATGGCGGCCCAGCATGGGCTTGCTCTCAAGCATGGTGTGAACTGGACCAACGCTGACGCCCGCTCGACAGTCGGGCAGGCCATGGACGTGTCGGCAGCCCTGCTACAGGACCGTGGGGTCGACCTATCGGTGGACGAAATTATCGACAGTCTGCTGAATCGTGTCGTGGAAAGGCTGGAAAACGGCATCCCGTGGCTCCCCGGAGCGCAAAGGATCCTAGCTGAGCTGGCCGCGGCACAGATACCATGCGCGCTAGTCACTATGGCGCACAGCCCCGTTGCCACCCGCGTAGCCTCTGCGACACCAGTCGGGGTCTTCCACACTATCGTGGCCGGTGATAACGTCTCCCGCGGAAAACCCCATCCGGCACCGTATCTGGCCGCCGCGGAGCTTTTAGGCGTTGAAGCCGCCAACTGCGTTGCCGTGGAAGACTCGGTCAGTGGAACCGCCAGCGCCCGGTCCGCGGGCATGCAGGTCATCGTCGTCCCGGGACCAACCCAGCCTCCGGCTGCAGCCGGTCTTCACTTCATTCCTTCACTGGAAGCCGTATCCGTGGACATGTTCCGAAACGTGCTCCGTATGCCCACGAACCATTAACCACCCAGCCGACTTTCCTTCCGGAGCACCCCTCCGTCCGCATAAGGTTGGATGGCGACAGTAAACGATCACGATGCTAGACACGCTGCTCACGCTACGCCGCGGCAAGAGAGCACGATTTCGCCTTCGATAGCCGGAATCAGCCCGCCCCCGGCTGCGGCGATGTATCCGATGAGTTCCAATGGCAGGCGTACTGTCGACAGCGCCGGACTGACGTCACGCAGTAATTCAGTGCCATCGAAACCCGCGATGGACGCAACCAGCACAGCGGAACATGGGTCTCGATCCCGTGGCCACACGCGAATTGATCAAGCGCAGCGCGGCAGGAAGCACGAAGCGTCAACGGCGCTCTAGTGGTGGGTGTCAACACAGACCACGTCGAAGATGAGGTCATCAGCCTGGACGCCGTAATCGATGCATACACCAGCCAGCTGCACTTTGCCGAAGAACAGGGAGCCGGCGTCGTGCTGATGGCCAGCCGTCACCTGGCGAGGGCGGCGGCTAATGTCGATGACTACCGCCGTGCCTATGCAGAAGCAACTTCCCGAGCCTCCCGTCCCGTCATCCTGCACTGGCTTGGGGCCGCCTTTGACCCACTTCTGGAGGGCTACTTCGGGTCCACGGACTTCGAAAAAGCTGCAACAACGGCCCTTGACATCATTTCCGACAACGCCGGGGTTGTCTCGGGAATCAAGATGAGCCTGCTAGACGCCCACAAGGAAATCCATGTCCGAGAACACCTGCCTGCAACGGCAACGATGTTTACCGGCGATGACTTCAACTACGTTGACCTTATCGCCGGTAGCGCAGACGGCCATTCGGACGCCTTGCTCGGAGCCTTCGCAGCCCTTGGCCCGTCCGCGTCGCCGGCACTACAGGCACTGGACGCCGGAGACCGTGACTCCTACGTCCAAATCCTGGGACCGACGGAAGAACTGTCGCGGAAGATCTTCGAGTCCCCGACGTACCACTACAAGACCGGTGTCGCATTCTTGAGCTGGATTAATGGTCACCAGGCAGCGTTCAGCATGATCGGGGGATTGCACGCAGCCAGAAGCCTGCCCCACCTCTGCGGCGCGGTGCTGGCTTCCCTTCTCTGCCCAATAATCCCGAGAGGACTCCCCGTGCGTGTACTGATCGCCTCGGACAAATTCAAACATTCTCTGGCCTCCTACGAGGTCGCCCGGCATCTCACGATTGGCCTCATGGCCGGGCGACCAGACCTAACGGTGGATTCCATAGCGATTGCCGATGGGGGCGAGGGAACAGTCGCTGCGGCAGTCTCAGCCGGATTCAGTGCCCATCTCGTTACCGTGAGCGGACCGACGGGTGCGCCGGTGAAGGCAACGATGGCCATCCGTGACCGCGAGGCGGTCATAGAGGTCGCCGCAGCGTCAGGATTGGATTCCCCTCCCGGTGGGCAACACAACGCGTTAGAAGCGTCCAGTCTCGGGACCGGGCAGCTGATGCGTGAGGCACTTAACCACGGCTGCGCGCTCATATACATCGGCGCGGGCGGCAGCGCATGCACGGACGGGGGAGCGGGGCTCCTCGCTGGCCTGGGAGCGAAATTCCTGGACTCCCGCGGGCAACACCTGAGCCTCGGCGGCGGCGCGCTGGCGGATCTGGCGTCTGTAGATCTGAGCAGCCTGGATCCACGATTGAGGAAAGCGCGGTTCGTTCTGGCCAGCGACGTGGACAACCCACTGCTCGGGCAAAACGGGGCAGCGGCCATTTTCGGTCCCCAAAAGGGGGCGGTTCCCGGCGATGTGGAGCTCCTCGACCGCGCGCTGACGCGCCTCGTAGATGTTCTCGGGAATGAGATCGGCCCACGCGCAACAGCCGCGGCGAGACAGGCGGGTGCCGGCGCAGCGGGTGGTATCGGGTATGCGGCCATTGCTGTTCTTGCCGCCCGCGTCGAGCCCGGCGTCGAAGTTGTAGGACGGATGATTGATCTGGATAACAGGATTCGAGGCTCGGCCCTTGTCATCACCGGAGAGGGCAGTCTGAACCACCAGAGCATGGGAGGTAAAGCACCGTTCGGCGTCAGCCAGGCAGCCGCAAGGGCGGGTGTCCCGGTCGTCGCTGTGTGCGGACAAACCACCCTCGATGGACGGACACTCAGGGCAGCCGGATTCATCCGAACCTTTGCGCTTGCAGACATCGAACCGGATATCGCACGTTGCGTGTCAAATGCGGGTGCGCTCCTCGAGACCATAGGCACAACCGTCGGCGCAGAAATGCTGCCACTTGATCCACCAGAGGACAGGCGGGACGGACACCTCAGACCCGCCCCCTTTCCGATCCGCTGTTCGACATCGGGGGTGACGGCATGACATTGTCTCCAACAATGGAACTTGCCAACGGGGTCCGGATGCCTCTGCTGGGTCTGGGCACTTGGCCGATGGACAACGACGCCACAGCGTCAGCGGTGGAAACCGCGGTCTCCACCGGGTACCGCCTCTTCGACACCGCCGAGAGCTACGGCAACGAAGCGGGGGTCGGCGAAGGCCTGCGGCGCAGCGGCATCCGGCGCGACGAAGTTTTCATCACTTCAAAATTCAACAAGGAATGGCACGGCGGGGACGGCGTAGCACGGGCATTCGAAGCCAGTGCCAAACGGCTTGGCGTTGAGTACATCGACCTGTTCCTCATTCACTGGCCGGCCCCTGCGCAAGACCTCTTCGTCGATGCCTTCGTTGGCCTCGAAGCACTGCTCCGGGAGGGTAAAGTCCGCTCGATCGGCACGTCTAACTTCAAACCGACACACTTGCGACGCCTCTTTGAGGCCGGCCTGACTCCTCACGTCAATCAGATCCAACTCGACCCTGAACATGTGCGCGCGGACGTTCAGACTCTCCACAGGGAAAAACGAATCATCACGGCGTCCTATAGCCCTCTCGGCAGGGGTGGAGCGTTCCTCAGTCACCCCGCCGTCACCGAAGCTGCCGTCACGCATTCCAAAACCCCCAGCCAAGTCGTCCTCAGATGGCATACCCAGCAAGGCATAGCCACAGCATCGAAGTCCGCAGACCCGCGACGGCAGCTGGAGAACCTCGACACATTCGACTTCGAGTTGGCCCCCGAAGAAATTCGCCGCATAAATGCCCTCGACACGAGAGGGCCGGCCCGGCTTGATCCGGATGAATACGCACACTGATCCCGGCCACGAGTGCTGAGTCCCAGGGCCCGCAGTAGCGGGCCCTGGGATTCGCTTCGGCTGGCCGAACCGGAATTGTCCCGTAATCCTTGTGGAGGATCAGATATTCACGCGGATGAAGTTGTCAACAAGGCTCAGGACTTCTTCCTTCCAAAACGGTGGACCGCCGTGATCAGCGCCCTTTAGTTGGAAGAAAGTAGCCGGCTGGCCCGCTTTCCGGAGTGCATCGTGCAGGAGGACGCTCTGTCCGAACGGGACCAGCCGGTCCTTGTCGCCGTGGACGATGAGGAGGGGTCGCCGTCCGGGGGTTGGGGAAATATGGTTCATTGCCACTGTTGGAGCGACGAGATTCGGATGTTCCAGGACGTCGGCGCCGCCGATGAGCATGCCCTCGGGGCTCCCAGGCTCGATGTGGTTCTGAGTGGAAGGTTCTTCATTCATGCGTGAGATGTCTGTCGGACCGTAGTAGTCGATGAAACAGCGGATGTTGAGTGGCCCTTCGTCGAGTGGTTCGTCGCTGAAAAAGGGATCACCCTCAGTGAGGCACGTCAGCACTGTCGTATGGCCGCCCGACGAGTCACCCCAGAGGACAACGCGGTTAGGGTCGACGTGGAAGTCGGTTGCATTCCGGCGCAGGAAGCGGATCGCCGATCCTGTGTCGCGGATCTGGGCAGGGAAGGTCGCGACGGGGGAGGGGCGGTACTCAACGATCGCCACGACATAACCCCTTCTGGCGAAGTGCGCCAGCGGCGGCAGGCTTTGGCCAAGGTTCTGCTCGAACCAGGCCGATCCCTGAACGAAGACGACCAGGGGGAAGACGGCCGTGCTCTCCAGGTCCATTGGCGGGAGCAGGACCTGCAGATGCAGGGGAATTCCATCTTTGCGGGCGTACTCCACTCCGAGGATGGCGGTTCCATGCTCGGGTTTCAGGTCCGCGTGCAGGACTTGCATGCCTTCGCTGACCAGGGTGCTCGCGGGGAAATCGGCGTAGTCGACGTCTCGCGGTTCGATGAACATCAGCGGCGATGAAACGGGAATCATACTTGCTCCAGGGTCTTGACTTCAGTGTGTGCCGCGTGGCGCAATGCGCCGTACCGGAAACCGGTGAGGATCGCCACAACGAGTACGGTGACGGCACCGAGAATGAGCTGTACTGTCGCGCTTCCGTCGCCGATGAACGATCCAAACGCTTCGAAGTAATAGGGCGTTACGGCTGTTCCGACGGCTGCCCCGGTGAACAATACGGCTGTTGCCATGGCGGAAGTTTCAGGCGTGGCCCTGTTGTTGGTCGTCGTAATAAAGAAGGGCATGAAGGTGCCGAAGCCGAGGCCGGCAACGATCGCTGCGGTATACCCAAACGGTGCGCTGGTCGCGTTCGCGCAAACGATGAGTGCAGCGGCGACCGTTCCCGCCGCCACGGCCCCAGTCCAGTTACGGAGCCGGCGCATAACGAACCCGAAGACGATGCCCGCGGCAACCGATGCAACCCCAAAGGACGTCATGATCAAAGAAACCGCGGGCGGCTCGATGAGGTGTTTCTCAGCTACAAAGGCCAGGGGCATGGCGACGAAGAGCGTCTGGAATCCGATGTTGAACACGAGCATGAGAATGGCGGCAATCCAAACATCGGCCGACAGGCGGTACCATCGCGGAGCCTTGATCACAGGCGTCTCGGGGGCGTCCGGCAGGGCGTGCTTCGGGGGCTCCGGAACATAGAGGGCGAACAGGACCAGGCTTACCAGTCCAAAGGCGTACACGAAGAAGGCCGCCTTCCAGTCCCATAACATGAATGCTCCCACGATGAGAGTCCATACAACACTTCCCGCACCTACCGCTGAGCTCTGCCAACCCAACATGTTCTCGCGGTCTCTACCATGGAAGAAGTCGGCGATAACACTCGAACTAAGCGGCTGAAGAAGACCCATGCCCGCACCCACGACAAGCCTCGAGAGCAGGAGGGCGCTGAAATTTCCCATCGGGATGAACAACAGCGGGCCCATCCCGGCGACAGCAATGAGTGCTATTCCGATGAGGGTTAGCCTTCGCTTGCCGATCTTGCCGGCGAGCCCGCCGGCAAGGAGCGTGCAGACAATGATGGCCGCCGCACCGATGGTCATAAAGCTCTGGATAGAGGTCTGGCTTTCCTGGGGGAACGCTTTGGCGAGTTCGGGCAAGGTGGCCGAAACGGCCCCGGCCTCGGACAGCAGCAACGACACCGACAAAAGGGCTGTCTTGAATCTTTTCGAATGGATGTTTATGGACATGAAGCCTCCTCATTGAAGCGCAGCGGGCAGGGATCTGCCGCAGCAGCGGCACCGGGGTGCTGCTAGGGGTCGCCCGTGTCTGCGGAACAGAGCGGGGGACGTGTTGCATAACACTAGGTCGCCTAGAATAATTAAGTCAAGCCTTGACTTAATTAGGTTTGCTCTGAGCAGGGAACTAGTCACAAGATGGAGTCCATGACCTCGCCCATAGACTCGGCAGACGTTCGAAGACACAACATGTCCCTCGTGCTGCGCTCGCTTGCCGATCATGAGCCTTGTTCAAGAAGCGAGATCCGCGCCGCGACGAGGCTCGTCAGTGGGACGGTAACCACGGTTGTAGAGGACCTCATGGCCCGGGGTCTGGTTCTCGAAACCGGGCACGCGCAGGGGGGGCGTGGGAGGCCGCGAAGGCTACTGCAAACAGCCCCAGAGCGTGTCCGCACTGTCGCCGTCCAGCTCTCGTCCCACGACGTGGTGGGGGAGGTGCGTGACTTCGCTGGGGTCATTCTATGGGAGCGCCGCGAGGAACACGGCATCGGCCCTGGGCGGCCGCAGGATTTTGTGAGCATTCTCGCCGCGATGACCAACGCTGCAATGGATCATGCTGCGTCCGTGCCTCGTGCCTGGATTACCGATCCGGTCATCCTCCTGCCCGCGCTCGTCACAGACGACTCGACCGTTGCCGCGGCCCTCGGCCTGGGGCTCAGGCGAACCGATTTGCATGGCCCGCTCACTGAAGCGATGAAGCATTCCTGTACACCTGTATTCATGAATTATGGTCGGCTCGGCAGCCTCGCCGAATACGCCGCCACCCCAAGTGATCGTCGTCCCCGCGCCATGGCCTACATCATGGAGGCAGACGGAGTATCGGGCGGCATCGTTGTTGACGGAGAGGTATACCGCGGAGCCCATGGCCTGGCGGGCGAATGCGGACACATCACCGTTAACATGAACGGCCCGGCGTGCGGCTGCGGAGCCCGTGGCTGCCTTGACCTCTACCTCCGCCTGCCCGCCATCATGGCCAGTGCGGGCATTGAGCTTGGCAGCGGCCAAGGCCAAGTGCTGGCCCTGGACGAGCTCATTGACAAGTTGGAGGCGGGCGATGAGCGCGCCCACACAGCACTGACAGATGCCGGAACTGCGTTGGCCGGAGCCATAGCAACCATGAGTAACTTCACCGACCTGGACCTTGTAGTTTTGGGAGGAACCCTGCCCCGGCTGTACCAGTGGCTCGAGCCCCACGTCGACGCCCTCATCAGCGCCCGAGCGCAAATGGTTCCGGAATTCAACCCCGAAGTTGTTCTTGCCAAGTACGGCAGCGAGGGACCCCTGCGGGGGGCATGGCTCCAAGCGCGGAATCTCATCCTGGATAATCCGGCCGACGTGTCCCGGCTCTAACCTCTTGGCGTGCGTGTAATGGGCGACGTCCACCATCGTGCGCAGAGCCCACCCGGGCCCTCCCCCTGTGGGGAGTCTGACGCCGCGGGGTGCGCGCGTTCCGAGGTTGGAGTTTCCAGTATGGGGAGCCGTCAGCGGCTATTGCGTCCACCTTTCCGGAGATCGACTCGTTGTTGTTTTCCGCGCGAAATGGAACGATGTAGTCGCCCTCGTGGTGTACGCCGCAGTGGCCCATGTGTACCCCACCTCCAGCCGGGCGACGGCGATCGGATGGACCAGCGTCGGCCGCTTCGGCGCCGTCTTCGGCCCCTGGAACTGGCAATCAGGGCTGGGGATTTGGGATCTTCGCCGTGGCCGCAGTCTTCGCCATGGGAACCCTGCTCGTGCTGAGTCTGGTTGCTGCCAAAGCCGGCGCCCGCACTGCTAAGGACCAGACCTGGACAAACAGAAACAGTCCCTCACCGTTTGATTCCGGGTGAGATTCGCAGTTCTAGCAAGAAAGTCCATAAATCGTTAACAATTTGAGTAACGTTTAGTCCGGCAAAGATGCCCGCCTTAGCGAAAGCACTCTTCATCGGTCGTGTCCTGTACGGACCTGGCAAGGCTTGACCTTCGCGATGCAGCAGGCTCCACCGTGACCCTTTCCGCCACCAAGGTTTTCACTGAAGGTGTGCCCGTGCCCTACCAAACATGGTGCACGGCAAAAGGAACTAAGCTCTCCAGCGCACGCGCAAACGGCGGGCAGAACTGGCAATCCAGACAAGGCTAGGGAACAAAAACGAACCGAGGGCGAGGCAGAACCCTCGTTCCGGTTCACCCGTTTGGCGTGTAGACCATTGCATTGTCGATCCCGGACCACCGGCCCCCTTTGATGCCCTACCTCATTTCAGAACACCGAACAGGAAACTCAATGCCCGCCTTGCACACTGCCCATGCCATTGTTCCCACCGGATCCGCGAAACACTATAGCAAGCAGTTGACAGCCCATCCCGGACACAAGGGGGAGGTCCGCATAGAACCCGAAGGGGAACGCATCGTCCTCACCGTGGGGAGCTGCCTGGTGTTGTCTCGATCGGAAGCTATCGAACTGCGGGCAGAATCGGACACCGCGGAAGGGCTTGGGCGAGTCAAAGAAGTCACAGCATCACACCTGGAGCGGTTCGGGCAGCGCGACGGGCTCGTTGTCCGCTGGTTGAAGGGAGATTAGGAGAAACCGCATTAGAGGAAAGTGACGCAAGCGAATGAGTCTCGCTTCCAAAGCCGACAAAGGACGTTACGCCTCGTTGCCCGCGACTGGCAGTTACCGCGCTGGTCAGACCATGCCAGAGGGCTAACGAGTGGGCACTGTCGTCTTGATACCAGGCGGTAGTTTCGTCCGCATCATTCCCGTGCTGAGAGACCGCCCGCTTGTACGTGAGCAATCGCCGCAGGCAAGCGCCAGAGGTCAGGTCCTGGACGCACGAGAGGACTCAAGCTGGGACCCCGCCGACGGCGATTGCTTAGGCGAATGTTCGGGAGTCCCTTGGCCAGGCGTCCGCCCGGCCATCCGGGCGGCCGGTGCAGCCGTGACAAGCGGACTCCCTGGAGTACGGGCACCGAGGAGGCGGGATTCATAGTTGCTGTGGACGAGGGCTCTGCTTTTCATGACCAGTGCGTTTTCTTTCGAGGGGATTCAACGGGGTTGGCGCAAAAGGGTCCGGAACTGCGGGTTCCGGTCAGAACGGCCCGGATTGGACCAGGTTCGCGGGCCGCTCTCCGCTGGCGAGCGCCTTCAGCTGGTTGTTGAGGAGCTTGACGATCCTCGGTTCGAAGGCGGAGGCGTTGCCGCCGATATGCGGGGTGATAAGGGCGTTGGGGGACGTCCAGAGCGGGTGGTCTGCCGGGAGCGGTTCCGGGTCCACGACGTCGAGGGCACAGTGGAGCCGGCCGGACAGGACTTCCGTGGTGAGGGCTGCAGTGTCGACGACGGGCCCGCGGCCGACATTGACCACAAGGGCGCCGTCCGGCAGGGCGGCGAGGACTGCGGCGTCCACCAGCCGGTGCGTGTGTCTGTTCAGCGGAGTGACCGCCACCAGTACATCGTGGGATTCGGCGAGAGCGGTAAGTTCGGAGGAGGCGTGGACCCGTCCGGCGCTGTCCTCACGGGCGCTGCTGCCCACCCTGGTGATCTCCACCTCGAAGGGCTCGAGGCGCTTCGCGATTTCCTGCCCGATGCCCCCGACGCCCACAAGCAGGACGCGCCTGTCCGCCAGGGATGAGCGGCGCTGGGGCTGCCAGTTGCCGGTCTGCTGGTCGCGGACCGCCTGGTCGATGCCGCGGAGTTTGGCGATGATCAGGCCGATGGCCAGTTCGGCCGTGGCCGCCGCGTGGACGCCGGAGGCGCTTGCAACTCCTGCGGACGGCCCCGCCGCCTCCGGGACGCCGTCGAAGCCCGTGGACTGTGTCTGGACGAACTTGAGGTTCGGGACCTGGGACAGCGACCCGAGAACGGCGGACGCGTCGATATACGGGAGGATGACAGCGTCGATGGCGTCCAGGGTAATGCCCTCCGGTTGGGAGCGGAGGTCCCAGACCGACGCTTCAATGCCCGCGGGGAGGGGCTGCACCTTGGCGAGGAGGTCCCGGTCGGGGAAGGTGACTGTACGGACTGTTTGCATCGGTAAGCCTGTTCGGTAGTAGTGGTCCCAGGTGTGCCGGCGTCTTGCGGAGAGTCGTTGACGGCCCGGCACTCAATCTGAGAAACTTTTCTCATGTGTGATAATCATCGCACTTCGGAAAGCGGTCGGCAAGAGCTTCGCGGAGGCAATTCAAGTGAGTAACAACGGGTTTCCGCCCATGGTCATCATGGGCGTGTCAGGGTCTGGTAAATCGACGGTGGGGGCGCTGCTGGGACGCAGGTTGGGGGTCCGGTTCATCGACGGGGATGACCTGCATCCTGCCGCAAACAAGGAGAAGATGCGGAGCGGATTTCCGTTGGACGACGCGGACCGTCGGCCCTGGCTGGAGGAAATCGGACGGACGCTGGCGGCGTGCGAAGAGGAAGGGGAGGGCGTTATTGTTGCCTGCTCCGCCCTGAAGCGCCGCTACCGCGACCTGTTCAGGGAGCAGGCCCCGGACGTCGTGTTTCTCCATCTGAACGGTTCGGCGGGCACCCTCGCTGCGCGGATGGCGGCCCGGAGCCATGAATTCATGCCCGCCACGTTGCTGGCCTCCCAGCTGGACGCATTGGAGCCGCTGGATGCCGATGAACACCATGTCCTGCTGGACGTCCGCCAGTCACCGTCCGAGCTGGTGGATAAGGCTTGCGCCGCGCTGGGGTCCGGCTCGACGCCGGCAGGGGAGTAACCAGGCCGGTTCAGTTGAGCGGTTAACAAAGACGCCGGCCCGGCATATGCCCGGGCCGGCGGCTTGTGTTTACGTCTGGTCCGGTTCAGGTGACCGCTGCCCGGCGTTCTCCGATGTTGAATCCGGGGCCGCCGGGCACCGAGTCGATCAACCGGCGCGTGTAGGGATGTTTGGGACTGCCGTACACGCTGTCCACATCGCCGAGTTCCACCACCTCTCCGTGGAACAGGACCATGATCTCGTCGCTTACGTGGTGCACCACGTCCAGGTCGTGGGAGATGAAGGCCATGGTCAGGTCCAGTTCCGTGCGCAGCCGGCTGATGAGGTTGAGGATTTCCGCCTGCACGGACAGGTCCAGGGCCGACGTAATCTCGTCGGCGATGATCAGTTTGGGCCCCACTGCCAGTGCGCGTGCAATCGCGATACGTTGCCGCTGCCCGCCGGAAAACTCGTGCGGGTACCGTTCGGCCACATCGGAGTCCAGGCGGATGGTGGAGAGCCAGTAGGAAATCTTCTCGTGGTGGTCCCGAGGATTGGATTTCACCGGATCGATCGCCTCGGCGAGCGTCTGGCCGATGGTGCGGCGGGGGTTCAGCGACGAATAGGGGTCCTGCGGGATCATCTGGACGGCGCGGCGCATCGCCCGGCGCTGTGCCCCGGTCATCCGGCCTAAATCCGAGCCGTTGAAGGAGATGCTGCCGCTGCTGGCACCAACGAGACCGACGATGGCCTTGGCCAGTGTCGATTTTCCTGAGCCGGATTCCCCCACGATGCCCAACGTCTTGCCGCGTTCGATGCTGGCTGAAACGCCTTTGAGGACCTTTGCCGCCGAGTGGCCGGACCCGAAGGTGACTTCCAGGTCACGGACTTCCAGCACGGGGGTGGCGGACGTCGGCGAGTTTGTCATCACTGTCACTTGATTCCTTCCGGTTGGACCGTGCCGCGTTGGACCGTCCCGGCATGGGACGGGCCGGACCCATCGTCTGTGATTTCATCGAAGGTGAAGTCTTCGGCGCGGACGGACACGAGCTCAGTTTTGCGTTCGGCGATGCTTGGCGTGGCGGCCAGCAGCGCCTTGGTGTAGGGGTGCTTGACGTCACCGGCGGCCAGTTGGGCGCCGGTGAGCCGTTCGAGGATCTTCCCGCCGTTCATGACGATGACCTTGTCGCACAGTGACTGCACCACCCCGATGTCATGTGAGATGAACAGCATTGCCGTGCCCATTTCCCGGTTGATGGTGCGGAACTGCCGCAGGACGTCCGCCTGGACCGTGACGTCCAATGCTGTGGTGGGTTCGTCGGCGATGATCAGCCTTGGGTCCGTGACCAGGGTCGAGGCGATCATGGCGCGCTGGAGCATGCCGCCGGAGAGTTCGTGCGGGTGCTGCCTCATGCGCGTCTCCGGTTCGGTGATCCGGATGGCTGCCAATGCCTTAACCATGCGGCTGAAGGCCGTCTTCCGGGACTGTTTCAGGTGCACACGGCTGACTTCGGTCAGCTGGGATCCTATCCGCAGGGCCGGGTTGAAGCTGGTGCCTGGATCCTGGTAGACCAGCCCGATCGATGTCGCCATGGTGCGCGGATCGTTCTTCTTGAGCAGGTTCAGTTCGCCGAGGCGCATTGAGTGCGCCTTGACGGTCAGTTCCTCGGGTAGCAGCCCGGCGATGGACATGGCGGTGAGGGATTTTCCGGAGCCGGATTCCCCCACGAGTCCCACCACTTCCCCTGCGTGGATGCTCAAGGAGACGCCTTTGACCAGGGGGACGCCGTTGGGGGTCAGGACGGTGAGGTTGTCCACCTCCACCAGGGCTTCCCTGTCGGCCCGCAACGACGCCGGGACCTCCGAGGCGGCCTTGACGCTGCCGAACTTTCTGCCGCCGCGCGGATCGGTGGCCGCCGCAAGGCCGTCGCCGATCAGCATGGCGCTCAGACCCGCAACGGTGATCATGACGGAGGGCATCACGGCCTGCAGCGGCTGGGAGTAGATGTTCACCAGCGCCTCGTTGAGCAGTCGCCCGAAATCGTATTCCGGGTTCTGAACGCCGAGTCCTATGAACGACAGGCTGGACAGCTCGATGAGCGTGGTGGCGAAGACGGTGGCGGTCAGCACCAGCAGCGGTTCGGCCATGTTCGGCAGCAGGTGTCGGGTGATAATGCGCGGACCGGAGACGCCCAGCAGACGTGCCGTTGACACGTAGTTCCGCTGCGAGATGGAGGCGGCCATATTGGCGGTGAGGCGGGCGAATGCCGGGATGCTGGCGATCGCGATGGCCAGCACTGCGGACCAGGCTCCCTGCCCGAGGATCGCGGCAATGAGCAACGCGAAGATCAGGCTCGGGTAGGCCACGGCAGCCTCGATGACACGCAGTACGGCATTGCGGATCCGCTCCGGGGCCAGCCAGATGAACGTGCCGATGATGATGCCGGCGACGACGGCGATTACTGTGGTGGCTGCGGTCATCACGAGCGTGAGCCGGGTGGCGATGAGGGAGCGGGCCAGCACGTCGCGGCCGAAGTCGTCCGTCCCGAGCCAGTGTGCGGAGCTGGGCCCCTGGGAGGCGTTGGCGGTGAGTTTTTCGGCCGCCTCGGACAGGAAGAGGGGTGCCAGGAGCCCTGTCAGGACCATAACGGCCATCATGGCGATGCCGATGATCAGTCCGGTGGTCCAGCGGAAGCGTCGCTTGGGACGTGTCGTTTCAGCCATTGGATTTTCCTCCTCCGAGGGTGCGCGGGTCGATGATTCCGAGGATGACGTCGACCAGCAGGTTGAGGATGATGGCGAGGAAGCCCAGGACCAGGATGATGCCTTGGATCACGGGGTAGTCCTTGTTGATGATGGCGGTGACGATTTCCTTGCCCAGACCGGGCCAGTTGAAGACGTTTTCGACGATGATCGCGCCGCCGAGCATGCCGGCCAGGATGAGGCCGGCCAGTGTCAGTGCCGTGGTGAGGAGGTTGGGCAGGGCGTGCCTGGCGTAGAGCCGCAGCTTTGGCAGGCGCCAGCCGCGGGCTGTCCGGAGATAGTCCTGTTCCAGCACGGTTGAGGTTTCCCTACGCACCACGCGGGCGATGGAGCAGATGGGGCCGATGGAAAGCCCGACGACGGGAAGGATCAGCGCGGACAGCGTTGCTGCGCCTGCCGCGGGGAGCACCCTGAGCACGATGGCGAATACCACCACGAGCATGGTGGAAATGACGTACTGGGGGACTGCCTGGAAGAAGCCGGTGAGCATACCGAAAGTGACATCGAGCCAGTGACGGCGGCCGCCCCGGGTCAGGATCCCCACCACCATGCCGGCAGGGATGGAGACCAGGAGTACCAGAATGATGCCGAGGACCGCGATCTCGGCAGTAAAGGGCAGCTTGGTGGCGATGATCGAGGATACCGAAGTGCTGTAGGCGAAGGATTCGCCGAGGTTGCCGGTGAGCAGGTTTCCGACGTACTGGATGAACTGCAGGTGTAGGGGCTGGTTCAGTCCCAGGCTTTCCCTGATGGCCTCGATCTGCTCGGTCGTGGCGTCTGCACCGGCGACTGCCACTGCAGGGTCGCCGGGGATGAGCGGGACCATGAAGAAGGTAACCACCACGAGCAGGGTTACGGACAGCAGCACTCCGCCTGCGCGGCGCAGGCCGTAGCTGGCCCAGGGGGAGAGGTTGCGGGGCCCGCTCCGGGGGCTCTTCGGAGCCCCCGGAGGGTTGCTGAACAGGGCGGATTCCCTGTTCAGCATGGTCGGTTCAGTCATGGTCCTTGGCCTTTACTTCGTGATGCGCATGGTGGCGTAGTCGACGATGCCCGAGGGCGCCTGGATGGAGAATCCAGCGCGCTGTGCAACGATCTGGGGTTCGCCGACGAAGGGGACAATGTCGTTGTCTTCCAGGATGCTGATCTGCGCCCGTTCGTAGGCCTCGCACCGCTTGGCCTCGTCCGTCGCCGACTGTGCTGTGGAGATATCAGCAAGGATGTCGGCGTTCTCGCCGCCGCCGATGTTGCGGCCCCCCTTCTCGGTGGGGACGCCCGCGATGCGGGTCAGGGACGCTGCCACGGTGCCAACGAAGTTCGCGTCGCCCTGGATGGTCAGGTCCCAGGTCTCCGGCTTGGTCTGGGTCATGGTGGCCCAGGTCCCGTTGTCCACGAGGTTCAGGTTTACAGTGGCGCCGGCTGCCCGGAGGGCTTCCTGGACGTAGGTGCTGCCTGCGCCGTTCGGGCCGATGCTGGTGGTGCCCACCATCTTGAACGTTTTGCCGGCGAGGACGGCCTTTGCGGCTTCGGCATCTTCCTTCGTGAAGCGCGAGTTGTCCTTGAGGGAGCATGCCACCGTGGGGGCGACGATGGAGGTGTAGGGGATGCCCTTGTTGGCGTAGGCGGCGGCGTTGAAGGCCTGCTGGTTCATCAGCTGGGCCACGGCCTTGCGAAGGGCGGGGTCGGTGAAGGGGCTGCCGGGGCGCTGGTTGAAGAGCAGGAAGATACCGGCGAACGGCACGGAGGTAACGGTGTAGTCCTTGTTCCCTTCGAAGCGGGCAGTGTCCGCAGGCGCAATGTCCGAGATGTCCATTTCGCCGGTGAGCAGCTGGTTTGCCACGGTGGTCTTGTTCACACCGGGGAAGAACCGTACGGTCTTGGCCGGCGTCCCCTCAGGCGCCTTGGACCACTTCGGCCACGCTTTGTAGTCTTCGCGTAGCGTCATGTCGTAGCTGACGCCGTGGCTGGCTTTTGTCAGGGTGTACGGGCCGGAGAATGCCGCCTGTACGGATCCCTTGGCCAGGCCCTCGAGGTCCGCCAATCCGGCGGGGCAGATGATGCCGGTCTGGGCCAGGGTCAGTCCGCCGATGAGTTCGGACCAGGGTTGTGCGAGTTTGACTGCGACGGTGCCCGTGGCGTCGTCGGCCGTGATGGTGGGCTGGCCCGGACCGAAGACGAGCTTGCCGAAGTTGTTCTTGGTGGCGGGGTCGGCGAAGTAGCTAAGCGACTTCGCCACGATGGTGGGAGTGATGACCGTGCCGTCGGCGCAGGTGGCGTCTTTGCGGATGGTCAGGGAGGCGTCAGTGGCCGTTGAAGTCCACTCGGTGGCCAGGCCGCCGATGAACTTGCCGTCCGCGTCGCGGCGCACCACTGTATCGAAGAGGAAGCGGGCCACTTCATAGTCGTCCTTCGCGTTGGCCTTGGCGGCGTTGAAAGTGGTGGGATCCGAGTTCAGTGCGGTCCGGATAGTGTCCGTCGAGGGGCCCGCGCCTCCGCCGGAGCCGGCGGTCGCGCCGGTAGTGCAACCGGTCAGCAGCAGCGCCGCCGCCGACGCGGCTGCGGCCAGGGCGGTAATTCTTCCGTGCATGGTGTCTCCTCAGTACAGCGGGCGATGCGGTCATGCCCACGCATCAGTGGGCAAGAGAGGCAGGGAATTTCACGAAGTAATCTGCGAGAAAGTTCGCGAATGAGAAGAGTTTCTCTTATCAAATGGGGCAAGTCAACGGTTTTTTGTGAGCTGACACACGCCCGTTACATGGAGTGGCTGCAATTTACCTCGTGGCAACAATGGGCTGACTTATTTGGGCCAATCCGCCGGGACCCCTTGACGAATCGCATTTGAAACGCGAAACTTTTCTCATATGTGACAGCCGCCTCATCTGACTGACCTCAGTCGAGGGCAGGCGTCCCCCACTGAACCAACCAAAGGTGACAACAATGGCAACAACACTTGAGCTCACGGTCCGCAAGGCCACCTGGACGCGGCTTCCGAAGGAACTCGTGGAGGCCTTCGCCGCCTACCCGGTGGCCAACATCGGGGATGCCATGGAGCGATTGGGCATTGTCGACGGCGGCATCAGCCCCGTCTGGGAAGGCGCCCACTGCGTCGGTTCGGCCCTCCCCGTGCTCGGTGCAGCAGGCGACAACGCAGCGGTCATCGAGGCACTGAACTACATCGAGCCCGGTGACGTCGTGGTGATCAACGGTTTCGGTCATGAACACCGTGCCCTGGTCGGCGAGCAGCTGTCACAGCGCTTTGAGGCCGCCGGCGCCACCGGCGCCGTGATCGACGGCTACATCCGTGACCGCCACACGATCACCGAGATCAAGTTCCCCGTCTTCGCCCGCGGCGTAACTCCTGCGGGTCCCTTCAAGAACGGCCCCGGCGTCATCGGCGAGCCGGTAGCCATCGGCGGCATCGTGTGCGCCGCCGGTGACATCGTCGCCGCAGATGATGACGGCGTCGTCATCATCCCCCAGTCCCGCGCGGCCGAAATCTTGGAACGCGTTATTGCTGTTGCCGCCCACGAGGCCGAAATGACGGCCGAAATCACCCGCGAATACAGCTGACCTGCGCTACTCCGGCGCCATGGACCAGCCCTAGACTAAGAGAGACCTAATGACTACTGCATCGACGGACTCAGTGGAACTGAATACCGCACAAATCAAGGTTGTCACCGCAGACGGCAAGATGGTGCGCAAGGCGACCATCGCCGGCACCATGGGCTCCTTCGTGGAGTGGTACGACTACGGCATCTACGGTCTCCTGACCACGTACCTTGCCATCAACATCATGGGATCCAAGGACCTTGGATCCCTCCTGCTGACCAACGTCGGCTTCCTGGTCAGCTTCCTCGCCCGGCCCTTTGGCAGTGTGATCTGTGGTTTCCTGGGTGACAGGCTGGGCCGCAAGAACCTCCTGGCCGTCCTGCTGCTCCTGATCTCCGGCGCCACGGCATGTATCGGCCTGATCCCATCCTCGTCCGTCATCGGATGGGCGGCTCCGGCCCTCCTCATCCTGTTCCGCATCCTGCAGGGCTTCTCCGCCGGCGGAGAAGTGGCCGGTGCCATGGCGTTCGTGGGTGAGTACGCGCACAACAAGCACCGCAACTACTCCATGAGCTTCATCGCCGTCGGCTCATTCTGCGCCCTGCTCTTCGGCAGCGCGCTCTCAGCCACCCTGATCACCACCCTAGGCGACGCCACCATGGAATCCTGGGCCTGGCGCGTCCCGTTCCTCTTCGCCCTGCCGCTGGGCTACGTGGGCTACTACATCCGCTCCAAAATGGAGGACACCCCGCACTTCGCCGCCCTACGCGAGCGCAACGAAGTGGAACGCAACCCGCTGAAGGCTGTCTTCACCTCCAAGCGCCACCTGAAGGCCATTGCGCTGACCATCTTCCTGCCCGCACTGAACGGCCCCGGCTACTACCTCCTCTTTGCGTACATGCCCACGTACCTGAAGACCCAGCTGGGCACGGGCAACAACTTCACCATGGTGCAGGCCCTGACCGTCACCGCTTTCAGCCTGGTGGCCATCATCATCAGCATCCCGCTGATGGCCCGCCTGTCCGACCGGATCGGCCGCAAGCCCGTCCTGGCGGCCTCCGCCATCCTGATGGCCCTGGTCTCCTACCCGATGTTCGCCATGATCACCACCGGCAACATGCTCCTGGCCTGCATCGCCACCGTGGTGATGGCCATCGCGTTCTCCGGCCACGCCGCCGTCGTGCACACCGTACTGACCGAAATGTTCCCCACCACCGTCCGTTACAGCGCGTACAGCATCGGCTTCAGCATCAGCACCATCATCTTCGGCGGCAGCGCCCCGCTGGTGATGACCGAAATCATCAAGGCCACCGGCAACAGCATGGTCCCGGCCTACGCCGCAATCGGCACCGCCATCATCACCCTCGCCTCCGTCTACTTCCTGAAGGAAACCAAGGGGCAGCCGCTCCAGACGCACTAACCCCACTCCGGCCGCCCGCCACGGCGGGCAGCCGCCCTCCACCTACCCAACGAATGACCGGGAGTCACCTTGAGCATCAATTCAGTCGCCGTCGTTGCAGACCTCGGCGAGAGCTACGGAAATTACAGCATCGGCGACGACGAAGCCCTCCTGGGCCTGGTCACCGCCTCGAACATCGCCTGCGGCTTCCATGCCGGCGACCCGCGCGTCATGGACGCCACCGTGAAGTCCTGCGTGGAGCGCGGCATCGAACTGGGCGCCCACCCGGGCTACCCCGACCTGGTGGGTTTCGGGCGCCGCCTCATCGAGGCCAGCGAAGAGGAAATCCGCACGGACGTCCTCTACCAGATCGGGGCATTGGATGCCTTCGCGCGCATCCATGGCGGCAAGATCAGCCATGTTGCCCCGCACGGCCGGATGGGCAGCATCGCCCAGACTGACGCCAAGCATGCCCGGGCCATCACGGACGCCATCAAGGCGTACGACCCGTCCTACATCGTCATCTGCCAGAACGGCTTGCTGGCCGATGAGTCCCGCAAGCGCGGCCTCGAAGTGGGTTACGTCTTCCTGGCGGACCGGGGCTATGGCGAGGACGGCATGCCGGTCTCCCGTAACACCGAAGGGGCGCTGCTGCACGATCCCGAAGAGATCGGCCGGCGGGTTGTCCAGGTGGTCACCGAAGGAACCGTCCGTGCCGTCACCGGCAAGGTGGTCCCTTTGGGCCACGATGCCGACGTCGTCCTCCTCCATGGCGACCACCCGCAGGTCCTGGAGAACGGAACGGCACTGCGCGCGGCGCTGGAGAAGGCCGGCATCAGGGCCGCCGGGCTGCAGGAAGTCCTTGCCGAAAAAGCCAAAGCCGCCGCGGCCTGACCGCACCTTCCTCCCGTTGACCGCCGCCCGCACCACCGAGCAGGACATATGACCACGCAACCAACCCCAGCCGCGAACCTCCGCCGTCCCCCCATCATCGAGGCGGCCCCCTTTGGGGATTCAGCCCTCATGCTGAGCATCGACGACGACGCCGCCGAGGTCAGGCGCGCCGGCGCCAGGAGGCTGCGTGATGTCCTGCTGGAGGTCCGCCCGTACGGCGTGCTGAATCTGGTGGCCGGTGCAGAATCCCTGCTGGTGGAGTTTGACTGCCTGGCGGTCAACCACGGCCAGCTCGCCCAGACGGTCCGGCTTGCCGTGGCCGGCCTTGGACTCCAGGAATCGGGACCGGCGCCGGGCGCCAAGGACTTCGTTATTCCCATGGTGGTCAATGAGGAGTTCGCGCCGGACCTTCCAGAGGTGGCCGAAGAGCTGGGACTCAGCCCGGAGGCCACCCTCGAAGTGTTCACCTCATCCGTCCTGACCATCAACCTCCTGGCGGCCGCGATGGCGCCCATGATGGCCGGAGTGAAGTTCCCGGGCCAGGTTCGCCGGTGCGCCGAGCCCCGGACGGACGTTGCCCCGGGCTCGGTGATGGTGGCAGGGACAAGCGCCATCATCCAGCCCTTCCCGGGACCCAGCGGCTGGAAGGTGATCGGCCGCACGCCCCTTACTGTCTGCGATATCCATGAGGACCCGGCCACGTCCTACCGGCCCGGTGACCGGGTCATGTTCAAACTCATACCGGAAAGCGGCTGGGAGGAGCTGGAAGGCCAGTTCCTCCGGCCCGCACCCCACGAGTCCGCAGCCAACCAGGAAGGCGGCACCCGTGGCAGCGAAGCCTGAGCAGACGGTCACCCTCACCATCAGCGAGCCCGGATGGCTGTCCACGTTCCAGGACCTGGGCCGCGAAGACTCCGAGTTCATGGGAGTGCCCTGCGGCGGTGCCGCCGACCAGCACTCTGCGGCCGCAGCCAATATCCTGGTGGGCAACCGGCGCGGGGCTGCCCTGCTGGAAATCATGGGAGGCAGGTTCGCGTTCACCGCCTCGCATGAGACCTTCATCTCGGTCACCGGCACGCCGGCCGAGGTGGCAGTCGGGGGAGTCGCGGTGCCGCTGTGGCAGCCGGTCTGCGTGCCGGCACGGACCCGGGTGGTCATCTCCAAGGCAACCGGGGGGATGCGCACCTACCTTGCTTTCAGCGGAGTCCTCGACGCTCCCCGGTTCATGGGCAGCGCGGCGCCGGAATCGCGGATGGGTTTCCCCCAGCAGCTGGTCGCGGGCCAGCAGATACTGCTCGCCAGCCGGTACCGCGAGTTCAGCCAGCCGTACCTGGGTCAGCCCTTGTTCCGGCTGCCGGTTCCTGTGCCGGACTTCAGTCCCGACGTCTGGACCGTTGACGTGGTGGAGGGCCCGGAAACAGACCGGACACCCGGCATCAGGGAACTCCTGGGCAGCAGTATCTACACGGTGGGCGGAAAATCCAACCACGTAGGCCTGCGACTGGACGGGCCGGTCATCCATCCTGAAGGGCTGGGCGAGATCGTGTCGCACGGCGTTCCGATCGGGGCGTTCGAGATCCCGCACGGCGACGAACTGATCATCCTGGGCCGCTCACGTACCCTGACGGCGGGCTACCCCATCGTCGCGGTGGCAACGAAGGCGTCACTGCCGCTCCTGGGGCAAGCCAGCCCCGGGCGGAAAATAACCTTCCGTTGGGTCAGCCAGGAAGCCGCCGTCGAACGCTGGCGGGACCAGCAGCGGCAGCTCTGCGCGCTGGAGGAACGGGTGCACAGCCTGTTCGCCGCCGTCGGGCTTCCGTTCGCGCAGCCGGCGGATACTTCCACGCCGCCCGGCACGCGTGCCGCCTGAAATGGTTGACGGCGCCAGTTTCAAATGAGAAACTATTCTCATATCTAATTCGGTTCTTGTTTTAGCCGGGCATCCCGGTTCCCACTGCCGCGCTGCCTCCTGCAGCGTGCCGGACGAAAGAGACGCACTATGGAACTTCTGAACGGCAAGGTTGCCATCATCACCGGCGCCGGCACCGGCATGGGCCGCGAAACCGCCAAGCTGCTCGCCGCAGAGGGCGCCACCGTGGTTCTAGTGGGCCGCCGGCAAGACGTCCTGGACGAACTTTCCGTAGAGATTTCCGCCGCCGGCGGCCGGTCCCGCGTCCGCACCGCGGACATCGCGAGCAAAGCAGAGGTGGACGCGCTGGTGGGCTGGATCCACGAGAACGTGGGCTTGGTGGACATCCTCATCAACAACGCCGGCAGCGCCAGCAAGGTCCTGAACGTGCGGTGGATCGCCGAAGAGGAATGGAACCAGGTCCTGGACGTGAACCTCAACGCCGTCTTCCTGCTCACCCAGGCGGTGCTGCCGGACATGCTGAGCCGCAACACCGGATCCATCATCACCGTGTCCTCCCTGGCGGCGGTGACCCCGAACCTTCTGGGCGGTGCCGCGTACGGGGCTGCCAAGGCCGCCGTCCGGAACTTCATGACGTATCTGCACACCACCTTCCGCAATGAGGGACTGCGCGCCGTCACCATCCTGCCCGGTGAAACTGCCACGCCCATCCTGGACAACCGGGCCCGTCCGCCGCACCAGGAGGAACGGGACGCCATGGTCCAGCCGGAGGATGTGGCCCGGGCCATCCACCTGGTGGCAACGCTGCCGCAGCGGACCGTGGTGCAGGAACTGGTCATCGCTCCCACCGTGCAGCGGGACACCGCGGGGGACATCGAAATCAGCCGCTGGGCAGGCGCGCCCGAGGCCGATCTTCCCAAAACCACCACATAACGCGTACAGGCGCTTCCTCCCACCGCCCTGAACGCTCCCTAACTCTTTGTCTGAAAGGCCACCCACGTGACGACACCTGCAGCACCCAGCATCCTCAGCTTCCGTCCTTCCGACGCCGTCCAGCGCGTGGTCCAGACGTCCCTGCGCGTCCAGCAGCCCCAGTCGAGCGGCGACCTGGTGTCCCTTGCCATGGGCGAACCCGACTTTGACACCCCCCAGCAGGTCCGCGACGCCGCCGCAAAGGCGCTGCAGGACGGCCACACCCACTACTCGCCGTTGCTGGGCGAACCAGTGCTCCGGGACGAACTCGCTGTCCGGATCGGAGCCCTGCTGGGGTCCGCCGTCAGCACCAATGATGTGCTGATCACCCAGGGCGGCACGGCAGGACTTGCCGCTGCGATCCTTGGTACCGTCAATCCGGGGGACAGGGTGGTCATTCCGGATCCCACCTACTCGCTGTACGCGGACCTGGTCAGCATGGCCGGCGGAACGATCGTTCCGGTGCCCCTCGCCGAGGACCTGCACTGGGACCTGGAGGCTCTGGCCGGTGCCCTCGACGGCGCGAAGATGTTCGTCTTCTGCAACCCGTCCAACCCCACCGGAATCGTCCACTCCCGCGCGGAGCTTGAAGCCCTGGCCGAGCTAGTCGCCGGCACCGATATCCTGGTGCTCTCCGATGAGGCCTACAGCGACCTGGTCTACACGCCGGAGCCGTTCACCTCCGCGCTGGAGATCGAGGGCCTCGCTGGCCGCACCATCTACTGCCAGACCTTCTCCAAGAGCTACGCCATGACCGGCTGGCGGGTCGGTTACCTGTGGGGCCCCGCGGACGTCATCGCCGCCGCCGCGAGGGTGCACAACACCTTCAACGGCTCCATGAACACGGCAGTCCAGCTCGCCGCCCTCACCGCCCTGCAGACCTGCGGTCCGGACATCGAACGGATGCACGCCTCCTACGCCTTCCGGCGCGAACTGATGTATAACGGCCTCAAGGACATCCCGGGTCTGACGGTCAGCTCACCGGAAGGTGCGTTCTACCTTTTCCCGAAGTACGACGCCGGCCTGCCGGCAGCTGAGATGGTGTCGCACCTGCGCAGCCACGGAGTAGCAGTCCGCCCCGGCAGCGAATTCGGACGAAATGGCGAGTTCCACCTGCGGCTCTCCTACGCCGCAAGTGCAGCGGCCATCACTGCCGGCGTGGAGCGGCTCGCGGCCGGCTTCGCAGCGTTGAAGTAACGCCGATGGCCACCACGAGCGCAGCACCCGGGTTGCGCAGCGATACGCTCCGCAACCGGAAGCTCATCATCCGCTCCGCGGGAAGGCTGTTCGCCGAGGGCCGCCAGGCCACCATGGCCGATATTGCACGGGCCGCTGAAGTCTCAACGGCCACTGCGTACCGCCATTTCGCTTCCGTAGACGATGTTCTGGCCCGCTTCCGGTTCGACGTGGGCAGTGAACTCCTGGAGTTCAGCCGGCAGCAGCAGGCCACCGGACTGGACTTGCTGCGCCTCGTCAGCAGCAAGTGGGTCATGCTGGTGGTGGCACACGGCCGCGCGATGGTCCACACCCGGTCCGGTGAAGGCTACCTCGCCCGGCTGCGCACTGGTGCCACGCATCTGACCGTCCAGGCCGACGCCCTGCGGACAGCGCTTAGCGACACCTGCCTTGAACTTGGAGTCACCGACCCGGGGGATGAAGCCATGTTCCTGTGGAACGTACTGTTCGACCCGCGAGAAATCTTCGACCTGATCGAAACGCTGGGACTGAGTCCCGATGAGGCAGCACGCCGGCTGGTCGCCACGCTGGTCGGGGCACTAAAGGGCTGGTGCGGCCCGATCGGTGGGCACAGGCAATAAGCTGGTAGGCAATGGAAAGGGGCCCGGGAATGCGAAGCGACACCCAACGTAACCGTAGGGATTTGGTCAACGCTGCAGGTGCGCTGTTTGCCGTTAGGCGGGGGCCCATCAACATGACCGACATTGCCAAACACGCGGAAATCTCCACGGCCACTGCCTATCGGCATTTTGCCTCCGTTGAGGATGTCCTGGCGGAGTACCGCTTCAACGTGGGCGAGAAGCTCAGAGATTACAGCCTCAAGCAAACCACCGGCGGCTTCGAGCTGCTCGAATCCGTCAGCCGCAAATGGGTGGACCTGGTGGTCAAGCACGGCGGGGCCATGCTGTACACCCGCTCCGGCGAGGGGTACCTCGCCCGGCTCCGGAGCGGTGCCTTCTACCTCACCGTCCAGGCGGAAGCCCTCCAGCGGCCCCTGGAAGAAGCCTGTGCTGAGCTGGGACTCAGTGCCTTGGGCGACGAAGCCTTGTTCCTCTGGAACATCCTTTTCGATCCCCGGGAAATCTTGGACCTGATCAACACCGTCGGCCTGACCAAGCAGCAGGCAAGCGCGAGGCTGGTCGCAGCGCTGCGCGGGGCGCTCATTGGCTGGGACGAAAACAAGCTGGCGGCAAAGGACTAAAGCCCGCGAGCTCTGGCGCGGTGTGCCCTGCGTTCAGGCTCATTGGGCCAGCCGCACACTCCGCAGCGTGACTCCCCTCGACTCGCTTCGGATCCTTTCGGGCGGCACTCCAGCCAATGATGCGACTTCAAAGATGTCCAGCTGTCCTGTCTTAAGGGCAGCAACGGTCAGGGAGCGGCGACGGACTTCAAGATCGGATTTGTGGTCGATGGCGGCGGCCAAAGTTTGCGCATGGACACGGACTGCCCTCAAATGTGTGTCCGACGGCCAGCCTGCGGGCTGCAGCTCCGTGTATCCGGCGCCGATCCGCCGTCGTACGTCGTGCTTGTTCACTTCCGCGGCCGCTGCAATCTTAGCTACCGGGACGCCGTCGGCCAGAGCCTGTGCGACACTGTCGTTCCGCAGCTGGAGCGCGCCCCGGATGCTACTGTCGGCCTGCGCCATGTGCTGGCGGTTCAGGGCCAGGTCCCGGCGGAGCGATTCCTGGTCGATGGGCTCGAAGCGCCTGCGCCGGGCCGCTCGTAATGGCTGGACAGGCACGCTAGCTCCCGTCCGGTTCCGGCCCCAACACCCACACCACGGGGGCACCCTCAAAGGGAGGCATAACGCTGCCCTCGAAGAACACCTGGCTTTCCTGCAGCTCGCCGTTCGGGCTCCACCGGCCGCTGGCCGGGCAGTGTGTGCCAGTGGCAGACGTCAAGGACCGGGCCGGACGACAGCGCTTAGCGGGAGGGTTGAAGGTCTGGATCATTTGGATGCTCCTGTTGGGCGGCGATGCGGCTGCTATTGGTTGCGGAAGGCGATGAGTACCTTGCCGGACTTGGTTGGGTCCTTGGCAACGTCGAAGGCCTCGATCGCCTGGGCAGACGGGAATGCGTGGGTCACGATCGGATCCACAAAGAGGGTGCCGTCCGCCAATGCAGCGAGCACCTCATCGATCTCGTCATTGAAGCGGAAAGACCCCACCAGTTCGAGTTCCCGGGTGATGGCCAGGGAGATCGGGACCGGCTGGTCGCCGCTGGGCAGGAGGCCCACCATGACCACCTTGCCCCCGCGCATGGCGCCGCGCAGTGCTGACGCCAGGCCGCGGTGGTTCCCCGAGGATTCCAGCACAACATCGGCCTGGACGGCTTCGATGGCTTCAGCGTCGGTGGCCAGGATGGTGCCAGTGGCCCCGACGGCCCGGGCAATCTTCAGCGGAGCTTCATGCATGTCGACGGCGATGATTTCGGCCGCCCCGGCACGCTTGGCCACAGCCACGATCAGGCTTCCGATCGGCCCGCTGCCAACCACCAGGACGCGCTTGCCGCGGAGGTCACCGGCCTGCGAGACGGCATGCCAGGCCACGCTGGCGGGTTCGGCGAGGGCGGCAGCGCGCAGCGGCAGTCCGGCGGGGAGCGGGCGGAGCATCCTGGCGGGCAGGACGGCATACCGGCTGAAGGCTCCCTGGGTGTGCGGGACGCGGGCGGCGCTGCCCAGGTAAGTGCATCCGGGGGAGAGGTTGGGCCTGTCTTCGGGATAGCGGACTCCATCGCCGCCCGGGGTCGCGGGGTGAACGGCGACATTGGTGCCCGCGGCCGGGCCGGAGCCGTCGGCGGCTGCCTGGACCACCGTGCCCACCACTTCGTGGCCAAGCACGAGCGGTGCGCGCAGGATCGATTCGCCGGCGGCACCGTGCAGCCAGTAGTGCAGGTCGGAGCCGCAGATTCCGCCATAGGCGATGTCCACCACGGCCTCGTGGGGTTCCGGCGCTGCGTGCTCGAACGTTTCGATCCTGAGGTCGCCGACGCCGTGCACCACGATGGCGGGGCCCTTTACTGTTCTTGTTGCCATGTCAGACCACCACTGTCATTCCGCCGTCGATGAAGATTGTTTGTCCGTTAACGTAGTTGGACGCGTCTGAGGCGAGCCAGCAGACGGGACCGGACAGGTCGTCGACGGTGCCCCAGCGCCCGGCGGGTGTCCGGCCGAGGATCCATGAGTTGAAGGCCTCGTCGTCGACGAGAGCCTGGGTCATTTCGGTATGGATGTAGCCGGGGGCGATCCCGTTGATCTGCAGTCCGTGGCCCGCCCACTCTGCGGTCATGGCCCTGGTGAGGTTGCGCAGCCCGCCTTTCGCCGCCGTGTAGGCGCCGATGGTGGGGCGGGCCAGGTCCGACTGCACGGAACCGATGTTGATGATCTTTCCGCGCCTGCGGTCCAGCATCCGCCGGGCAGCTTCACGGCCCACCAGGAAGGCGCTGGTGAGATCGGTGGCGAGCACCCTGTTCCAGTCGGCGACGTCGAGTTCCAACAAGGGCACGCGGTGCTGGATACCGGCATTGTTGACCAGGACATCCAGCGGTCCGTACGTTGCTTCGGCGTGGGCAACCCCTGCGGTGACGGCGTCCTCTGCGGTGATGTCGAACGAGACCGCACCCACTTTTTCATCGCCGAAGGTTGCGGCCAGTTCCTTCCTGGTGGCTTCCAGCCGGGCCGAGTCCAGGCCATGGAGCACCACGAATGCTCCGGCCCGGGCAAGGCCGCTGGCGAGGGCCTTCCCGATACCTCGGCTTGATCCCGTGATCAAGGCGGTTCGCCCGTTCAGGTCAAAGGGTGATGGGTAGTCCAATGAAGGTGCCTCTTCTCGAAGTTCTCTTGGCTGTCATCGGTGTGCGTCAGCGACTCTTTGAGCCTATGGCGGAGCCCTCACAGAGTCAAGAACTATTTCTCATTTGCGATAAGATTATTGTTTTGGTCTCCAAGAAATCCTTGGCAGGATGGCGCCTATTCTTCGATCTCCCCGCCGAAGGCACGGAGGTGTTGCCGGAACGTCAGGTCAGGGTTGCTGGACCGGGCCGCGATGTAGTCCTCCAAGTGTGCCTGGTTCCTGAACGTTGTGCCCATCAGCATGCGTGCCGCCTGCAAACGTTCGGTGTCCCGGATGGTTGCGGCGGTATCGGCGACTTCTTGGGCCCGTGCCAGGGGTACGAACAGGACGCCGTCGTCGTCGCCCAATACGAAATCATCTGCCGAGACCGTGTGTTGACCGCTCCTTGCCGATGTGAGGGCCGACGGCTGGCGAGCGTCGAGGCGTTGAGGTCCCACCGGCAAGGATCCTTGACTGAAAACCGGCAGCCTGATGGTCCTGAGTTCGGATGTGTCCCGGTGCAATCCCCAAATGACAATCCCGGCCAAACCGGCGCGGCTCGCTTCGAGGGTGACCAGATCTCCGACGCAGGCTTCGTCCTGTCTGCCGTTGTTGTCCACTACCAGCACATCGCCGGAATCGGCGCGATCGATTGCTTCGAGGAAGACATCAACGCTCCCGGTGTGACGGGCCGGTGCAACGCGGCCAGCCAGGTGCGTTCCGGTCCACAGCGGGCTGGTTCCTGCTGGTGCGCACCGGACTTCGATGCCAAGGCGCATGCAGGCGTCGGCCACGTGAGGGGTGGTGAGGTCCAGGTACGTTCGGTGGAGCTGTTCTGAGTGCAAAGCTAAGTTCTCCATGGTCTCGTTGTTGTATGTGACGTGAGAGGCTACGGGCTCCAGTGGAGCACCTGTTCCATGAGCAGGAACACTCCAATGAGCATCATGCAGGCGCCGGAAACGCGGGTGACGGCCCGGGCTGCGGTGGGCCGGGTCCGAAGCACGACGCGTGCTCCGGTACCCACCCCGGTGTAGATGGCTGCGCAGCTGGCGACATGCACGAGTCCAAGCGCAACGATCTGCCCCGCAACAGGCCACGAATTGACGGGGCTAGTGAACTGGGGCAAGAGTGCCAGGAATAAGAGAAAGACCTTGGGGTTGAGACCGCTGATCCCGGCGCCCTTCAATAGTTGGCGCGACCAGCTGCCCGGGACGGCTGCAGCGCCGGCTTCCGGTACGGAGGGGTTCCTGAACATTCCTAGGCCCAGCCAGACCAGGTACGCGGACCCCGCGATAGTCAGAGCCGCGAGCACCACAGGCGATCCCGCAACCAATGCCCCAACCCCTGCCGCGACTATCGCCGTGGCAAGCAAGTGCCCGGCGAGCAGTCCTGCGACGGCGGGAATGACGGTCCGATGCCTGAGTCCGGCTGAGATCGCGTAGGCCCAGTCCGCCCCGGGTGTCACCACAAAGAGGAAGGATACGGCCCAAAACGCGGCCATGGTTCCGAGCGGCATGTGTTCTCCTTAGCTGCGACTGACTCCGGATGTCGGGTCCTGGTAAAAGCTTAGGGAAGTATGGCCGGAATGTGCTTCCAAGTTCTTTTGGGCTAACGACGTTTTGGGGGAGAATTTTCCTTATGGACAAGATTGACAGGAAAATCCTTGCCGAGCTTCAGGTGGACGGCAGACTCTCGCTGACCGACTTGGCTGAGCGGGTGGGGCTGAGCCTTTCTCCTTGCCACCGCCGGCTGCGCGCCCTCGAGGAATCCGGGGCTATCAGCGGGTACAGGGCGCAGTTGGACGCGGAGGCTCTTGGGCTAACCTTTGAAGCTTTGGTGTTCGTCACGATGCGGGATGGGGATCGCGATACTGTGGCTGCGTTCGAGGAGGCCGTTGCTGGCACGCGCCACGTCCTCCGCGCTCAGCGCCTTTTTGGAGACCCCGACTACCTGCTCCAGGTCGTCGCCCGGGACGTGCGGGAATTTCAGCGGCTTTACGATGAACAGCTCTCTGCTCTTCCCGGTGTCCAGCGTCTAAGCTCCACTCTCGTCATGAGGAACGTCGTGGAGAACCGGCCGCTGCCGCTTTAATAGGCCGCGCTGAGCAGGTCGATGCTACGCGCCCGAAATGAAGCACCGATGACGGAAGTTTCTAAAAGCAGGCGGTGAAGCAGGTCGTAGCGGGGTTCCAGCTCCGCACCTTTATGTCTTGGATTCATCATCTGCGGTCGAAAGGAGCTTCGGCAACTGGGTACTTGGCAGCAGCAACGCTTTCCAGTTCAGTCTTGTAGCCGTCCGTCGCATGAAACATGCGCCTTCCTGCCGGGCCTTTCTGAACGAGCCAGATTAGGGATCCGTCTGCCATAATGGCGTCGACTGTTCCACGGCTCGGCTCCTTGATGGGATCTACTGGCAGCAGCACAACCTCGTCACCCTCAACTAGTTCCCCCCAATTGGCTACGACCTGACGACGGAAGCCGACATGCGGGAGGTTAGAGATGGGAACCTCCGGCGAGTCATTGCTTCCCACCGGGGGCAATGCGTTTCTGTTCTGTCGGTGACTCTTCTTGAGCATGAGGCCCATCAGTTGACGTACCTCAGTCCTGCGGCTTCGAGGGGTCCGCGCATGTTGTAGACATCGAGGCCAAGTTCCCCGTTGGCGAAGCGGAGCCGTTTAGCCTCTTCGTTGTCTTCTCGTTTGCGGGCGGCTTCGGCCACTTCTGCGACGCGGGTGGCGGGGACCACCACGACGCCGTCGAAGTCGGCAATCACGACATCTCCCGGGTTGACCAGGGCGTTGGCGCAGATGACAGGGATATTGACGGAACCGAGGGTGGCTTTGACGGTGCCTTTGGAATTGATGGCCCGACTAAAGACGGGGAAGTCCATGTCCTGCAGGGTGGCGACGTCGCGGCAGCCGCCGTCGATGATGAGGCCGTGGGCGCCGCGGGCTTTGAGCGAGGTGGCGAGGAGGTCGCCGAAAAATCCGTCTTCACTTTCGGTGGTGCAGGCTGCGACCACCACGTCTCCGGGCTGAACCTGTTCGGCGGCGACGTGCATCATCCAGTTGTCTCCGGGCTGCAGCAGCACCGTGACGGCGGTGCCGCACATGGCAGCTCCCGGGTAGACGGGGCGGATGTAGGGGCGCATCAGTCCAAGACGGCCCATGGCTTCATGGATGGTGCTGACGCCGAACGCGGAAAGGGCTTTGACGTCCTGTTCCGCTGCGCGAGTGATGTTGGTGTGGACCACGCCGAGTTCCTGCATGTTTTTCACTCCTGGGATGCTAGCGGCCCTGCTGTTTCAGCAGAGCGTTGAGGCGGGGGTAGACGGTGCGGGCGTTGTGCTCCTGAATGGCTTCAAGGTCCGGTGCAGCCAGGCCTGCGGCCTCGATGTACCGTGCTGTGTCGTCAAAGTTGTGGCCGGTGCAGGGATCGATGTCCCGGACAGCGCCGATCATTTCAGAGGCGAACAGGATGTTCCTGGTGGGGATGACGTCCAGGAGCAGGTCGATGCCGGGCTGGTGGTAGACGCAGGTGTCGAAGAAGACGTTGCCCAGCAGGTGTTCTTCCAGGGCGGGTTTGCCCAGGGCCATGGCCAGGCCGCGGAAGCGTCCCCAGTGGTAGGGGACCGCGCCGCCGCCGTGCGGGATGACCAGTTTGAGGGTGGGGAAGTCCTTGAACAGGTCGCCCTGGATGAGTTGCATGAACGCGGTGGTGTCGGCGTTGAGGTAGTGCGCGCCGGTGGTGTGGAAGGCCGGGTTGATGCTGGTGCTGACATGGACCATGGCGGG